>JABZGY010000053.1:0-4747 GCA_015259155.1 Atopobium sp.
GGGTCACTACCTTGTCTTTTGTTGTTGCACTAGCAATGAGAATTCAAGGGCAAAAGTTACAGATTCTTTGCAGAAATCAGGCGCGAGAAAGCTGGGGTAAGTCACGCAGGAAGCTAGAGCAATCACGCAGGATTTATGAGCCTGAAATGCACGTCAAGTCTGAGCAAAAGTACTCAGACAAGGCGAGAAAAACAGGCAAATCGCTCAGACATGGCGAGAAAATCCGGCAAATCACTCAGACTTGATGCACTTTTCAGGCTGCAGCAAAACTACGCCAGCTTGATGCACTTTTCAGGCTGCTGCAAAAGCACCCCAGCTTGATGTGCTTTTCAGGCTGCAGCGAACGCACCTCAGCTTCATGCACTGCGAGCGGATGGGTTTCTCGCCAGGCAAACAAAAAAGAGGCCAGACCGAAGTCTGACCTCTCCAGTAAGCAATGTAGGATGGACTTACTTAAGGGTGACGGTAGCGCCAGCCTCCTCGAGCTGAGCCTTAGCAGCCTCAGCGTCCTCCTTCTTAGCGCCCTCGAGGACAGCCTTAGGAGCACCCTCGACGACCTCCTTTGCCTCCTTGAGACCAAGGTTGGTAAGAGCACGGACAACCTTGATGACGCCGATCTTGTTGTCGCCGAAGCCCTCGAGGACAACGTCAAAGTTGGTCTTCTCCTCTGCCTCCTCAGCAGCGCCACCAGCTACAGGAGCAGCAGCGACAGCTACAGGAGCAGCAGCGGAAACGCCAAAGACGTCCTCAAGCTCGTGAACGAGCTCAGAAAGCTCGAGTGCTGGCATCTCTTTAAGGGCCTCAATGATCTCATCTTTAGTGACAGCCATGTCAATTCTCCTTTTTAAACGATGCAGCCTTTGTACTGCATCTGGGCAAAAGCCCGGCTTGTATGTGTGCGTTTAAGTGCGTCTACACTCTCACGCGGTTTGCGCCAATGCGCGGGTACAACAAAACGTTGCTTATGCAGCGTTCTTCTGATCTGCGACTGCAGAAAGAGCGGTTGCGAGTCCACGAGCTGGACCAGCGCAAACCTGTGCAATACCGGTAAGTGGGCTTGCAACAACGAAGACAAGCTTTGCAATGAGCTCCTCGCGAGAAGGAAGATCTGCGTAAGCCTTTGCCTCGTCAGCAGTAAGTGCCTGACCATCAGCGATACCACCAATGAACTCAACTTTCTTGAGCTTCTTGGCCTGATCCTTGATGACCTTAGCGGCCTCGACAGGATCTTTCTCATAGAAAACGTATGCGCAGGTACCGGCGAGCATCTCGTCAATCTCTGGCATACCAGCGTTCTTAAGAGCAATCTTGACGATGTTGTTCTTATAGACCTTCATGTGAGCGCCTGCTGCGGTAAGTGCGCGGCGAAGCTCCTGAGTCTCCTTTACGGAGAGACCACGATAGTCGATAACAAACAGGCCCTTGGAGTTGTCGAGAGAAGCGGAAACCTTCTCGAGCAAATCAAGTTTAGACTGAGCTGGCATGTAGTACACCTCCTTTATCATGTCTCGGGCACGAGCGCCAACAGGTGCGGCCCTCACATGAAAAGACCCCACTTTGGCAACCAAAGCGGGGTCTGGATGTACTAATCTCAAGACCACCTCGGCAGGCGGGAATTCCCATTAAGCCTTGGATTCAAGGCGCCGGCTGTCTTTGGCAGCGAACGTGCAACTACAAGACGTCTGTCTTGCGTTGGATATTGTGCAGCAAAAAACTATCCAAGTCAAGGTTGATCGCACAATTTCTTTCTCTTCACAAAAATTTGACGAGAAGGGCGGCTGAGCTGCTACGCACACATCAGCCGCACGCGTGCCGCAAGTCGAGTCCACGCCTAAACCGCATACACGCTTCAAGAAAAATCCGGTACCTGCAAGCAGATACCGGATTAAACGTGCTAGGTACTTCTAAGCGTGAAGCTTAGTCCTCCATGAGGTTACGAACCTTGGTTGGATCAACCTTGATGCCAGGGCCCATAGTAGAGGAAATAGCAACGGTCTTGACGTACTTACCCTTAGCGCTGGATGGCTTGACGCGAATAATCTCAGAGAGAAGTGCGCCATAGTTCTCAACAAGCTGCTGGACCTCAAAAGAAGCCTTGCCGATTGCAACGTGGCAGATACCAAAACGGTCTGCACGATACTCAACACGACCAGCCTTGAGCTCGTTAACCATCTTTGCAACATCCATGGTAACGGTGCCGAGCTTAGGGTTAGGCATAAGGCCACGAGGACCAAGAACGCGACCAAGACGACCAACCTTACCCATCATCTGAGGGGTTGCGATTGCTGCGTCAAAGTCAAGCATGCCCTTCTCGACCTCTGCGATGAGCTCGTCGCCACCGACGATGTCAGCGCCAGCTGCCTCAGCCTCGCGGGCCTTCTCGCCCTCTGCGAAGACTGCAACGCGAACGGACTTACCAGTGCCGTGAGGCAGAGAGATGGAACCGCGAACGTTCTGGTCAGCCTTACGAGTATCGACACCAAGGCGAATAGCTACCTCAATGGTCTCGTCAAACTTAGCAGTTGCAAGCTCCTTAGAAAGGGTTACTGCCTCTTTTGGGCTGTAGAGGTTTGCACCGTCTACCTTGGCAACTGCATTCTTGTAGTTCTTTCCGTGCTTAGGCATTATGTACCTCCTGTGGTTAGCGGGCGTCTGCCCTCCCACTCCTGCATCTTCCGTCCATAGTTACGCCCTCTTGGCGAGAAACCCAACTACGTGCACTAACGTCGGATGCTCTGACAAAAACAACCGTCAGCCACACTAATGGCTGACGGGAGTAAACACTACTCGGCGATGGTTACACCCATGGAACGAGCGGTACCAGCGACGATCTTCTTTGCAGCCTCAATGTCGTTTGCGTTGAGGTCAGGCATCTTGATCTCAGCGATCTTGGTGAGCTGCTCCTGGGAGAGCTGGCCAACCTTATCGCGCTGAGGAACACCGGAACCACCCTTGAGGTGAAGCTCCTTCTTGATGAGCTGAGCTGCTGGAGGAGTCTTGGTTACGAAGTCAAAGGAACGATCCTCGTAAACAGAAATCTCGACTGGGATGATGTCGCCAGCCTTGTCCTGAGTTGCAGCGTTGAATGCCTGGCAGAACTGCATAATGTTGACCTGTGCAGCACCCAGAGCTGGTCCTACTGGAGGAGCTGGGTTTGCCTGGCCTGCAGGAATCTGCAGCTTAATAAAGTTAACAACCTTCTTTGCGGGCATGTTAAGCCTCCTGTTTGAATTCTTGTGAGTCTATTCTCGCGCACTCCCGAGAAGCAATCCACAAGGGACGAGAAGTGCGGGATAAGCCGTTAGTTACTAGTCTATCAGGGAAATCTGATCCATGGTGAGCTCAACCGGAGTCTCGCGACCAAAGATGGTGAGCATTACCTTGATCTTGCCGGACTCTGCATTGACCTCAGAGACAGTACCGTCGAAGTCAGCGAGAGGACCAGAAAGAACGTGAATTGCCTGACCGACCTCAATATTGGTTGCTGTACGTTTAGGTACAGGGCTACCCGTCTTCATGCCGCCACGACGCATGATCTTATCGAACTCATCGCGACGCAGAGGAACTGGCTTGCCGTCAATGCCAACAAAACCAGTTACGCCTGGGGTGTTACGAACAACAGCCCAGGTATTGTCATCCAGCTCCATGCGAACAAGAACATAACCTGGGAAAACCTTGGACTCTTTGGTCTCACGCTTTCCGCCGTCCTTGACCTCAGTGACTTCCTCGGTAGGAATCTGAATATCAACAACAGCACGCTCAAGGCCATAGGTCTCAATACGGTGCTCAAGGTCTGTCTTTACCTTGTTCTCATAACCTGAATAGGTGTGAACTACATACCAGCGCTTAGCCATTGATTATCCCCTCAGTCCAGTAAAGGCGACGAGACCAGCAACAATGCCAGTATCAACCAGCCAAGTTACCAAGCCAAAGAAAATGATTGTTGCAATTACGGCTACAGAGAAACCAGCAAGCTCAGAGCTTGAAGGCCACACAACGCGGTGCATTTCTGTACGAACGCCTGCAAAATAAGCACCCAGGCGGCCAAAGAAGCCAGGGTTAGCGTTACGCTGAATGGACTTCTCCTGCTTCTTTGCCTCGGCCTTAGTAGCCTTAGCAGAAGCTTCAGGAGTAGCTTCAGCCTGAAGGGCCTCACGCTGGGCGCGCTCTTCTGCGCGAGCCTTACGTGCGCTCCTCTTATTGCGCTCCTTATTTGCCATCCTACGCTCCCTTGGATGTTATACCTACATACAAACCGGCCAACCCTTATGGGAAGGCCGGTGAAGTTATCTGGCAGGCCAGGAAGGACTCGAACCCTCAACAAACGGTTTTGGAGACCGCCGCTCTACCATTGGAGCTACTGGCCTAGAACGAACCCACCTAGCCTAGCGGGTCTCGCGATGTACCGTGTGCTTGTGGCACCATGGGCAGTACTTCTTCAACTCCATACGATCTGGGTTGTTGGACTTGTTCTTGTCCGTAGTGTAATTACGACGCTTGCACTCAGTGCAGGCGAGAGTAACGAGTGTACGCATTGATCCTCCTGAACACGGTCACGAGATGTATTCTCGAAATGTGACGCGGTTGCTTAGGTTAGCACCCACTACCCAGAGATGTCAATACTTTTCTCTAATTACTCTAGGCGTTCACATATTTTTTCTCGACAAAAAACCCGGCGCGCAAAAGAGCACGCCGGGCAAGTTAGCAACTTTTAAAGAAGTTACTCGATGACGGTGGAAACACGGCC
>JABZGY010000054.1:0-4498 GCA_015259155.1 Atopobium sp.
GCTCATTCACAGAGATTATAAGAGCGAATAACCTGGGGAAACGACTGCTCGCAAGCCAACTTTCCGTGAACTCGCGGTTTCGTTTACGTGAGCTGTGGCTGCGGCTGCGGCTGCGGCTGCACGGGTTTCTCGCCAGGTACTCCATAACAACGCACGCGCCTAAAAAGTGCAAAGAATCTGTACTTTAGATACAGATTCTTTGACAAAATCAGGCAAATCCACAGTTTCTTTTGCATTTTTAGGCAAAATTTACAGATTCTTTGCAGAAATCAGGCGCATGAAAGATAGACTACGTGGCCCTAGATTTTGAGCCTGAAAACTGCATTATGTCTGAGCAAATTTACTCAGACATAGCGAGAAAAACCGGCAAAACCACTCAGACTTGGCGTGCTTTTCCAGCAAACGGCTCAGACATGGCGAGAAAATCAGGCTCGCCAGGACCTCAACGGAGCACCATGGGCGCAACCAGTTTCTCGCCAAAAGAAAACCCCGCACATCCGGGATGTACGGGGTGTAGCTATCTAGCTGCGAAGAAATCGCTTGGCTGAAGTCGCTAGCTGAAGTTACTCAGCGAGAGCCTTCTTAGCGATCTCTGCAAGATCTGCGAAGCCCTGCTCGTCAGAGTAAGCAATCTCTGCGAGAACCTTGCGGTCAAGCTCAACACCAGCGAGCTTGAGGCCGTGCATGAACTTGCTGTAAGAAAGGTCGTTGATGCGTGCTGCAGCGTTGATACGCTGAATCCACAGTGCGCGGAAATCACGCTTCTTGTTACGACGGTCACGGTAAGCATACTGACCAGAATGCTGTGCCTGCTCCTTCATACCACGGAAGGTACGAGAGGAAGTTCCGTAATAACCCTTTGTGCGCTCGACGAGCGTCTGACGCTTCTTGCGGCCAGCAACTGCGCGCTTAACTCTTGCCATATCTAATCACTCCTTGTTATTTGATCTGGTGGGTGGCGCGCTTAGTTCTTAGCGCCCATACGCTGAGAAACTACTGCTGCATCGCCAGCGGAAAGAACAGCTTCTTTACGGAAGCCACGGATACGCTTCTGGGACTTCTTGGTAAGAATGTGGCTCTTAAAAGCCTTAGCACGCATAATCTTGCCAGTACCGGTGCGGCGGAAACGCTTAGCCGAACCCTTGTGCGTCTTCATCTTAGGCATACTACTTCTCCTCCTGTGTGGTGCCATCCTCAGCACCCTCGGGCTTCTCGTCAAACGCTCCCTTGATTGGAGCAACGAGCATGTGCATGTTACGGCCTTCAATGAGCGGTTTCTGCTCAATTGTGGCAAAAGGCTTCAAATCTTCAGCAAGGCGATCAAGTACAATACGGCCCTGCTCTGGGTGAGCCATCTCGCGTCCACGGAACATGATGGTGATCTTGACGCGTGCTCCCTTCTTGAGGAAGCGCAGTACGTGACCCTTCTTGGTCTCGTAATCGCCCACATCGATCTTTGGGCGGAACTTCATCTCTTTGACTTCGATCTTGACCTGGTTCTTGCGAGCTGCCTTGGCCTTGCGAGCCTGCTCATACTTGAACTTACTGTAATCAAGAATCTTGCATACAGGAGGCTCGGCATTTGGAGCAATCTCTACGAGATCAAGACCGTGCTCACGAGCTCTCTTCATTGCATCATTGACGCCAAAAAGACCAAGCTGACTACCATCAGCGTCAATAAGACGGCACGTGCGAGCAGTGATTTCCTCATTAATGCGAGGACCATCGTTCTTGGCTATCTTGTACACCTTCCCTCTTGGACAATTGCTTGTCCGCCAATAAAAAACCCAGTGCACAAGCAACTGGGAGACAATACGCACAGGTGGCGTGCGAAGGTTAAATTGTCTGACCAGACAGCTGCTTTTGCGCTGTGTAGGTGGGGACTCACGTTCAATCCCGCTTCAAAAGTACCTTGTAAGGTTACCTCTAACGAGACAACATTACAAGTACCAAGTTAGATATGACGAGAAATTCACATCTAGCTTAAACTTTTAGTTGGTGCCCGAGGTGGGACTTGAACCCACACGAGTTTCCTCAAAGGTTTTTGAGACCTCCGCGTCTGCCATTCCGCCACTCGGGCTAAAAAGTTTGCATAGGTACTATACCGCACCTATGCAAATCTGTCTTGCCAAATCATCAAAGTTGTAGCTGATTTAATCCTGTAAGAATGGATTAGTTGCTATCTCTGCCTCAAGAGACGTTTGATTTCCATGTCCTGACAAAATAATGGAGGTTGGATCAAGCTCTGTCTTGATGCGGTTCAAAGAAGCCTTAAGTGTCTCAAAGTTGCCGCCTGGAAGGTCTGTTCTTCCTGCAGAGCCCTGGAAAAGCGTATCTCCTACAAAAACGGCGCCAGTAGCAGTTCCCTCACCCACCAAAACAATGCCGCCAGGAGTGTGACCAGGAGTTTCCATAATCTTGAACTGTGCAGTTCCAACAGAGAGAACATCTCCCTCGTGGAGAAAACCGTCTGGCTCTGGAGCATCATCATAAATCTCGTTTGAGTTATGAGCCCTCTGCGCAAGCTCATTATCTGCTTCGTTGATTAGGTACTGAGCGCCAGGCACAGCAAGCTTCAAAGCCTTAACGCCGCCAACATGATCAGCATGGCCGTGAGTAGCAACAATGTACTTAAGCTCAAGGTTCAAGAGCTGTGCAGCAATCTCTGCACCCGATGCACCAGCATCAATAATCATGCACTCATTACCAGAAACGTAAATGTAGCAGTTAGTCTCAAGAGGACCTACTTTAAAGACACCAATTTGGTCTTTTGCGTGATGGCAACCACCGTGACCGTGATGGCCGCAGCAACCGCCATGACCGTGCTCACCGTGGCCATGCTCGCCATGATGACCACAGCAGCCACCGTGTCCATGCTCTTCCTCGTGATTATGGCCGCAAGAGCAGCCCTCATTTTGATTAGCCATAAAGTCTCCTTCTCATCTGATTAGCGCCTTCACCTGGCATAATACGACGAGCGTCGTAGACAGAAGGCACGCGAGTTACAAATGCAAATAAGGTATCAAGCAAGCTGGTATCAGAGATAGAAACCAAGAAGCGCATACGTACTACGCCCTGCTCGCCCACTTGTGTAGCTGCAGAAAGAATGTTTGCACCAGCGTCAGACAGCGCAACCGTGACGTCCTTAAGAAGGCCCATACGGTCTGCTGCCTCAACGACAATCTCTACCCTAAACTCAGTAGCGCCGCTGGCGTCCCAAGAAACAGGGATGATACGCTTTGGATCGTTGAGTAGGTCTTTAACGTTAGGGCAATTAGCGCGGTGAACAGAAACTCCGCGACCGCGAGTAATGAAGCCCACAATATCGTCACCTGCAACAGGATTGCAGCAGTGAGCAAGATGAACAAGCAAATCTGGATCGCCATTTACCACAACGCCGCAGTTAGACTTCTTGGGACGACTACCCTTGGCGGTACGAGAAATAACGTAGGAGCGAACCAAAGGCTGATCGTTTGCGATTGCCTTGTTCTTCTCCTGAAGGCGTGCCGCATTACGCTCTTGCTCAGTAACAACCTCAGGATTTTTCTCCTCTAAGATTTCACTCACGCGATTAACAACCTGCTTAGCAGACTGATTACCTGCACCAATTCCCGCAAACAGATCATCTACACTGCGATAATCAAACTGCTCGGTGAGCTGATCAAGCGCCTTAACCGTACGTGTTGCGCTGATGCCATAACCACGTTTACGCAGCTCTTTTGCAAGCTCAGAACGACCGCGTTCGGCATCATCAGACTTGTTCTCTTGCGAGAAGTACTTACGAATCTTTGCACGAGCAGACGGCGTCTTTACCAGCGTCATCCAGTCGCGAGAAGGGCGAGCGTTCTTGTTAGTCAAAATCTCAATGCGATCGCCCATCTGAAGCGTATGCGTCAGTGGAACTACAGAACCATTAACGCGCGCACCAACACAGTGATTACCAACCTCAGTGTGGACAGCGTAAGCAAAGTCCAGAGGTGTTGAATTGACACGCAAGCTCATGACCTCGCCCTTTGGCGTGAAAACAAAAATCTCATGCTCAAAGAGGTCTACGCGCAAGTTATCCAAGAACTCGTGAGGGTCGTCAATATCGTCTTCAACAGCCCAGTCAAGACTGCGGCGAATCCAGTTGATAGTTGAATCAATAAGCTTGTCTTCAGAGGACATCTTGCCCTTTGAATTGCCCTGCTCCTTATACAGCCAGTGAGCAGCAATACCGTACTCAGATGCCTCGTGCATCTCGGCGGTTCTAATCTGAATCTCAATAGGGCGACCATCAGGGCCAATAACTGTTGTATGTAAGGACTGATAGAGATTTGCTTTTGGAGTTGCAATATAGTCCTTAAAACGACCAGGCATTGGATGCCACAGTGCATGAATAGCACCAAGCGCTGAGTAACAATCGCCTACGTTCTTGGTAATAACACGCAGGGCGATAAGATCGTAGATGTTGGAGAACTCCCTGCCCTTACGGACCATCTTTTGGTAGATGGACCAC
>JABZGY010000055.1:0-4362 GCA_015259155.1 Atopobium sp.
ATTGAAAGAAGGAGCAGCCTTAGGAGCAGTATCCTTTACGCGGTTACGCTCGGCCTCTTCAGCCTCAAGACGCTTCTTCTCTTCCTCAGCGCGGCGGCGCTCCTCTTCTTTCTTGCGAGCAGCTTCCTCTTTTGCGCGCTTCTTCTCTTCCTCTGCACGCTCAGCCTCACGCCTTGCCTCTGCAGCAAGTCGCTCAGCCTCTGCTGCCTCTGCGGCTGCCTTTGCCTCTTTGGCAGCAGCCTCTTCCTCAGCAGCCTTCTGAGCTGCAATTTCAGCGGCACGAGCCTCCATAATAGGCTGGAGTTTCTTACGAACAATAGAGATATATGCATCTTCAAGCGTAGAAGAAGCGGACTTTGCAGGAATCTTCATGTCCGCAAGGTGCTCGAGCAATTCCTTGCTCTGCATACCATATTCTTTGGCAAGGTCATGTACACGCATTTTTGCCATATATGAAAACCTTCCGGTTGACGGGATAGTTACGGGTAGTTGACTAGATCAGTGAGTCTGGATCAGAAGAAATCTCTGCATTCTCCATGTCATCATGAATGCCGCAGAAATCAGAACCAGGTCTTGCCATATTGCGGCAAGGAGTTCCGTTAGGGCTCACATACTTGCAACGATGAGCAATCTCTTCCTCGTCAACAGTCTCTTCAACAACCTCAGGAAGGTTGTTCAGAATACTTGCAGCAAGGGATTCGTTCTTGATGTCAATGTGAAGACCAGTTAGGCGAGCAGCAAGGCGAGCATTCTGGCCCTCTTTACCAATTGCCAAAGACAGCTGATCATCAGGAACAATAACAGTTGCGTGTCCCGTAGCGCCATCAACAATAACGCGAGAAACGCGTGCAGGTGAAAGTGCGGATGCAACGCAACGAGCAGCATCGTCAAACCAAGGCACAACGTCAACGCGCTCTCCACGGAGCTCAGAAACTACGGTGCGAACACGGCTGCCCTTAGGACCAACGCAAGCACCAACTGGATCAAGGCGCTCGTCAACGGAAGAAACAGCAATCTTGGAACGGACGCCAGCCTCACGAGCAATAGAGCGGATGCTTACAACACCGTCATAAACCTCTGGAACCTCAAGCTCAAAGAGACGACGGATAAGATCTGGATGGGTACGAGAAACAACAATTGGTGGACGCTGACGCTCACCACGAACTGCAGGCTGAGTTGCATTAGGATCGCGGACGTCAACGATAATTGCCTTGATGCGCTGATTGTGAAGGTAACGCTCGCCTGCTGGACGCTCATCGCGCTCATCAGGGAAACGACGCTGGTCAAAGTGTGGAAGCTCTGCTTCAACACCCTCACGAATCTTAATGATGGTGAAGTCAGGAGTGGACTGAAGGACAGTACCTGTGATGATGTCACCAATACGGCCACGGAACTCATCATAAATCTGAGCACGAGCGGCATTGCGCACAAGGGTCTTAATCTCTGCCTTAGCATGCTGTGCAGCAATACGGCTGGTATCTGGAGGAGTTACGTCTACCTCGTCAAACTCAGTGTATTCACCAGTCTCCTCATCTGGCTCACCCTTAGGGACAAGTTCGTAGACGTAGACACGGCCAGTAGCCCTATCAATGGTGACACGGGCGCCAAAATCAAGATGAAGGACGTCAGCATAGCTTTTTGCCAAAGACTGCTCCAAACGGTCCAGAAGATACAACTCATCGATGTGCTTCTCCTGGCAAAGCAACATCAAAGCTTCCATCATTTCAGATGCCATGAATAATCCTCTCTATCTACTTCTTGGCTGAGGCCGAGAAATCAAAAACTGGTTTAATAACGCACTTCTTTAACTCAGACAAATCAACAGTACAGACCTCATCTTCTGTCTGGATTGAGATAGTTGTACCCTCAATGCCCAAAAGTTTGCCGGTAAATTTACGGCGTCCCTCTGTGGCGGTAGTCTGAAGCTGAATCTCTTCCCCTGCAAAGCGCTCAAAGTCTTTTGCACGGCGAAGTGGACGAGCCATTCCTGGAGAAGAAACCTCCAAGGTAAATGATGCTGGGAATGGATCAAGCTCATCGATGGTATCTGAGATCCATGATGTTTCTTGAGCAACCTCATCAAGAGAAATGGTCTCTGCTGTCTCATCATCATGGTCAATTCTTACTCTGACCACAGGATTCTTTGAAGAACCAACAATCTCAACATCAACAATATCAATGTGGTGATTGAGTGCAGCCTGCTCTAGTGCGGACAAGATTTTCTGTGTTGCACCTTCGTTTTGCATTTGACCTCCTCATCTACATACAGAAAGGAAGCGGGGTCAAAACTCAACCCCACTTCCAACTAATAACAACTACGTTTAGAGATATCTTACGAGATAAAGGGCTTCTCGTCAAGTGTTTTTGCTGTTAGGCAACGATATTCACAAGTCGGCCCTTAACAACAATGACTTTTCTAATCTCTTTACCCTCAAGCTGATCGGCAATAGCCTCAGTTGCGGCCGTAGTGAGTTCTTCCTCAGAAGCATCGGCAGAATCCTCAATACGAGCGCGAACCTTGCCCTTGAGCTGAACAGCAATCTCTACGGTATTGCTCTTTGCCTGTTCAGGATCAAACTCAGGCCAAGGCTGATGATAGACAGGAGTGTTCTTGCCCAGAGCCTCGTGGCTGAGCTCCTCAGCCCAGTGAGGAATGATTGGAGCCAGCATGGCAACAACATCATTTGCAACCTTGTAGCAAAGTGCAGCATCTCTAGACTCTGCAGGAACCTCGTTGATGTAGGCACTTGCTGCGTTAACCAGCTCCATGACTGCAGAAATAGCAGTGTTGAACTGACCCTTATCAAACTCAGAGGTACAGCGGATTCCCATAGCGTTGAGGACGCGGTTGAGCTCAAGTGACTTGGGGTCCAGGGTGGTGTGGTCGAGTACGGCAGAAGCGTCAGCTGTACGAGAGAGCTCCCATACCACACGCCAGGCGCGCTTAATAAAGCGGTTTGCACCTGCAACGACCTTCTCGTCCCAGTCAAAATCCTTCTCTGGTGGAGCAACAAAGAGAATAGCAAGGCGCATAGTATCTGCACCATAAGGCTCAATAACAGAGCTTGGAGGTACCACGTTACCCTTTGACTTTGACATGGTGTCGCCGTGCTCATCCTTGACCATGCCCTGAGTCATCAGATTCTTAAATGGCTCGTCGATGTCAATCATGCCCAGGTCACGGAGGACCTTAGTAAAGAAGCGAGAATACAGAAGGTGCAGAATTGCGTGCTCGATACCACCAATGTAGTTATCTACCGGCATCCAACGGTCCACAGACTCTTTGGAGAAAGGAAGCTTAGTGTTGTGTGGATCGCAGTAGCGCAGATAGTACCAGCTGGAACAAGTAAAGGTATCCATGGTATCAGTGATGCGCTTTGCAGGCTTTCCGCACTGAGGACAGGTGGTCTCAACAAATTCCTTGCACTCAGCAAGCGTGTCTCCTGCTGCCAGGTCAAGATTGTCTGGAAGCGTAACAGGGAGCTGATCATAAGGAACAGGAACGTCACCGCAACAATCGCAGTGAATCATAGGAATTGGATTGCCCCAATAACGCTGCCTGGAAATGAGCCAGTCACGAAGGCGGAACTGGACAGTTCTACGACCAACGTTGTGCTCAGTCAGATAAGCAACAACAGCCTCTTCTGCTTCGGAATGCTTACCGCCACGGAGACCGGTAAAAGGACCAGACTGGACGAGAATACCCACGGTATCCATTGGTCCGTCCCAGTCAACAGAGGTTACCTTGTAATCAGAAACTCCCTTGAGCTCCTCATAGATATCAGTTCCCTCTTCGCAGATGATAGGAACAATAGGCAGGTCGTACTTCTTAGCAAAGTCAAAGTCGCGTTTATCGCCTGATGGAACGCCCATAACAGCGCCAGTACCATAGTCGAGAAGGACGTAGTCAGCAACCCAAATTGGTACGGTCTGTCCGGTAACAGGGTTAATTGCGTAACGGCCCGTGAATACACCGTGTTTCTCGCGATCTGTGCCCTGGCGGTCAATGGAAGAAACCTTTACGGCTTCCTCATGAAGAACGTCAAAAGCAGCCTTGTACTCTGAATCCCCTACCAACTCAGCGGCAAGCTTAGACTCTGGTGGAAGTAGCATGAAGGTGCAGCCGTAAATGGTATCTGCACGAGTGGTAAAGACAGTCATCTTGGTATCAGTTGGTGTGACACCATCAGTATCTGCCAGGGTAAAGTCAATCTCTGCGCCCTCAGAGCGACCAATCCAGTTTGCCTGCATGGCGCGAACACGCTCTGGCCAACCCTCAAGCTGATCAAGGTCATCAAGGAGCTCCTGGGCGTAATCAGTGATGCGCAGGTACCACTGGGAGAGCTCGCGCTTCTCTGGAAC
>JABZGY010000056.1:0-4323 GCA_015259155.1 Atopobium sp.
CATGTATACGTCTTTTTAACAGATTATCCGACTTAGGTGTGTTTTGAACTGCCTCCTATTTCTCGTGTCCAAGAAATAGGAGGCAGTTCATTCGCTGGCTCTCTTTTTGGGCTTCTCGTCGTTTTGTTTTACTATAGCCACATAAGGAGATGATGCGACATGAATAAAGCGGCTCAAGTAATCAAGAACCTTTCACAGGGCTTTTTAATTTCGGGGATTTTAAGTGCGCTCATGGGTGCATACTACCTGTTCGCTAAGGCAGGGCTTCCTTTGCAAGATCCTCCGCTGGCGCTCAAAATTCAATACGAGATTGACTTTGGCGTTGGCGAGAAAATGTTTATGTTAGGTCTAACCTGCCTGTTTATCGGCTGCGTTGGCTATACCGTTGCATGGATTTGCTCCAAGACAGAGAAAGTTCAAGAGCCAGATAATCACCAAGCTGGTAGACCTTCTCGCCCTGGCGGAGCAAACTAAGGCGAGTGAGCAGAGGAGCGCGACCGAAGCTGCGGACTGGCTGCGGCGTCTTGAAGCGCGACGGCTCAATTCATGTTCGCAAACAGCAGATGTGGCGCGGATACAAAAATTTGAACTATTTTCAAAACAGTACTGTCCATGTGAACTGTACTATTTATCAGCCAAATTCACTTTTTATGTGAATACTAAATTCTCCTATGATTTGGCTATCAATTTGTAAGAAAATATAGATGTAATATGCACATCTTTTTGAGGGGCCATCATGAAAAAAGGTTTTCTTAAGAGAATCTCAGTCTTTCTCACCATGGTTGTGGCATGCCTGTTTATGTCTATTAACACAGCTCAGGCACTTGATCGCCAGAAAGACGATAGTGATCTTACCCAGATCAACATTTACCAGTTCACGCTGACCAGAGACAACATGACTGTTCTCTCGCAGGGAACTGGCGTTAAGCGTGTAGAGATTCCTGCTTCTGATACAGGCAGACTGCCCTCAACCGCTTTTGTTGTTCAGCCAACTAAAGAAGGTTCCAACCAGCAGTATAACCAGCCGCTTTCTCTGAAGTTCTCTAACGCTGGTACTGTTGACGGCAAGTCCGTTGACGTTTATGTCACCATCAACTCTCTGGACCTTACCCTTAAGAACGCCAACGCAGATTACAACAACCCTAATAAGACTGACGTTGCATTTTTGACCGTTGATGAGAACTGGGGAACTAAGTCCTTCCAGATTATGGACTACATTGATGTGAATCACCCCAGCTATACTGCTGATATGTTCAGGTCTTATGCAATCAACGCAAACGTAACAGTAGAGCTTAGGTACACCGATGGCACCCCTTGTGACCTCAAGCTTGTTATGCAGCCAAGCGATATTGACGTTGTCGGTGATACTGGCGCAAACGAGACCTTCTCGCTTATTAACGCCAATAGCACCATCGATAGCATTGTTATGAACAACAGGAACATTCTTGTTGAGAGCACCAGCGGTGGCAATATTACCTGGAATCCTGTTCGTGGAACCTCTGGTCCTGACCAGGAGAAGAACCTTGCAGGTTTTGCTGTTAAGTCCAAGTCAAGCAGTATGACGTTTGAGTCCACCAGCGCGGCTACCAGCGGCAGCCTTTTTGGCGTATACACCGAGGCAATTACTCCAGCTCCAGTAAAGGCCGTTGATCCAGAGCAGGCTCCTGCTAAGGCCGGAGAAACCATTACCTATACCGGCACCTTTACGCTGCCAAAGCAGGGCATTGATACCATCGGCAAGATTAAGTCGATGAGCATGGTTGACACCTTTGACGAGCGCCTTGATTTCCAGAGCCTTACCGTAAGCTTTGACGGCCAGACCCTCACTGAGGGCACCGATTACACTGTTGCTGTTGACGGCCAGAAGGTTACGGTCAACATCAAGGATCACCTGCTCACCAAGGCAAATGGCGGCAAGAAATTTGTTATTACCTACAAGACTGTTACCAACAGCAAGGTAGAGACAGACGGCTCCAACATTGATAACGAGCTTACACAGGTTGTCGACGGAAACGTTGCTCACTCCAATAAGGTAACCACTGAGCTTTTGTACGAGAAGACCCACGAGTTTGTAAGTGGTACTCCTAATAGGGAGCTTCCTCAGGAGGTCCTGGACCTGCTGCCTGGTAAGCAGACTAGAATTCCTAACGGAACCACTGTTACCCCTGATCAGCCTCTTGGTGGTGTTACTCGCGTAGAAACCCCAGATGGAACGTGGGTGTTTATCGGTTACGATCACGATTCCGAGGTCATTGACCACAAGAACGCTCACTTTATTGGCGTTTGGGTAGTTCTGCCTCAGCCAAAGAAGGATGTCCTGGACGGTCAGGGTAACTCCATCGACGGCAACAAAGTAACTGTTGGTCAGGTGCTTACGTACTCCGTTACCTACACCAACACCACCAACACCGCTCGCGATGTCACCATCACCGATGTCATCCCAGAGCACACAACTTACGTTGATGGCTCCGCTGATAACGGCGGCACCTACGACCCAGCTACGCGCACCGTAACTTGGACTCAGAATGTTGCTTCGGGCGACACGCTCACCGTTACCTTCCAGGTCAAGGTCAACAAGGGCGAGAAGGACGTCACGGTTGTTAACACTGCCCACGTCAGCGATGGTCTTATCGACACAGATACCAACACCACCACCAACCCTGTTGTCCCTAAGCCTCGTAAGTCCCGCACTCCTTACACCGGCGACGATGCTCTGCAGAACACACTGATGTTTGCTATTGCGGGCGGTGCAGCAGTTCTCTTTGCACTGGGCACACTCAAGCTTCACGCAGCTAAGAACTAAGCTGCGGCGAGGTCGACACGCTCGCAGGCATAGCGCACGGTAACTTCAAGCCGCTCTCATTTTGAGGGCGGTTTTTTGTGTAGGCGCTCGTGGGTGCTCACAAGTGCGAGCTTGGGGCGCAATTGGGCGCGTAAAGCGGCATTCAAGAGCACAGCCGATGCCTAAAGCGCAAAGATTGCATTTCACGAGCCAGTTAGTGCATTTGAGTGACGCGAAGTCCCGCATAAGAGCTGCAACCGTTATTCTAAAGATGCCTTAAGGCAAGGAAGCAAGCGGGGAGCAGTTCCGCTGCAGCAAGAAAACGAAACGTTAGGTCAAGTAAGTTGTTTGGAAGTGTCATGGAAATTCGTGTAGTTGAAGAAAAGGGTCGCGCGCAAATCGAAGTGACCATCTTGAGCGGCCCCGATGACCCGCGCGTTTCGGGAATTGTCCGCCAGCTCCAGATGGTTGACGGAAAGATGACTGGATACGTTCCCGGCACCATCAACAGGCGCGTCGTTCTTCTCGCGGATGTTGCATGGATTCAGACGGATGGCAGTGTGACACTGATTCACCTGGTAAACGGGGAGACTCTGGAAAGTTCTAGTCGCTTGACCGAGCTCGAGGACGCGCTCAAAGACACGGCGTTTGTGCGCACTTCTCGACAGGAACTGGTCAATTTGGATCAGGTTACGGGCATCAAACCCGCAGGTTCTGGCCGCATGTTGCTATCGCTTGGCGAGAAAACCCTCGTTGCTTCAAGAAAGTATGCCGCCGAAATCAAACGACGCATTGGAATTCTGTAGGGGATAGAGGGTTTTCTCGCGCATCGCTCCCGGTGCCGAGCGCCAAACACCACTCGAACCACACTTTAACAGCAGTTTTATCCCAGAGAAGGGAACATCATGGAACGCAACGAATCACAAAACTGGCAAGGAATTGAGCGAGAGACTCAGCAAGAATTTGATGAGGGACTCAATAAAACAGTAGGTCAAATCATGTGCAAAGGTATTTCAGGTGGCGCGATATGCTTCACCGGCATCTCGCTTGTGTATGGCGTCATTGCGCTGGCAACCAATTATGGTGACAGGCAAAATAACATCATACTTCTTACGCTGATCGCCGCCGGCGTCCTGTCGGGGATTTACCAGCAGATTTGGTTCAACTATCAGCCTCTGATTACTAAGCTCAGCTACCTTCACAGGTTTCTTGGCTTCAACGTTTGCCTGTTCCCAACGCTTGTGGCGATGGCGCTCATTGGAGGATGGGTGCCAAATATGGCTCAGGCTTGGATGTCTTTTACTGCGCTGTACCTGGTCATTCTTCTGGTAACTACCCTGTTTTTCAACGCCATGTTCAAGAAAGAGGAGCAGAAATACAAAGCTGCTTTCGAGAAGTACCAGGCATCTCGTCGCGGATAAAGTTGCAACTGATTTTGGACCTTGTAGCTGCGCCTTATTTCTGCAAAGAATCTGTAACTTTTGCCCTTGAATTCTCATTGCTAGTGCAACAACAAAAGACAAGGTAGTGACCCATGGGTC
>JABZGY010000057.1:0-4144 GCA_015259155.1 Atopobium sp.
GAGCCTTACTGTATGATTGCTGTCGTGGGACTCATGTTCTTTGCGCCTGGCTTTTTCTCGTCCATTATTGGGGGCATTTCTAACGTCATTTTGAGCCTGCTTGCGAGAATTATCTAATGTCGTACAAAGTAAACACTGCAACATATTCTGGCCCGTTTGACCTGCTGCTTCAGTTGGTAAGTAGGCAAAAAGTTGCCATCGGCTCTATTTCTATCTCTGAGGTTGCTGATCAGTACCTGGCAGAAGTTGACGCCATGGAAGAGCTTGACCTAGACGTTGCTAGTGACTTTGTCCTTGTTGCGTCAACGCTTTTGGACATGAAGGCTCATGCCTTAGTGCCACAAGATGTTTCACTCAAAAGCTCATACGATGAAGATGAGTATGATGACGAGCTTGACGGGCTTTCTCCTGATGAGGCGCGAGAAGTTCTTATTGCTCGCCTTATTGCCTATAAGCAGTTCAGAAATGCGGGCGCTGCGCTGGGTAGCCGCATGGAGGCAGAGTCGTACATGTTCCCACGCTCAGTGGGCCCAGATCCTGATTTCTTGAATCTCATGCCAGACTATCTTGAGGGCATTACCCTCAGAAGCCTTGCTGTCATCTGTGCGGACATTGACTCAAAACGTGAGACATTCTTGCTTGAAGCGGAACATGTGGCGCCAAAAAGGCTCCCAGTAGCTCTGACGGTAGCTTCTGTGGACCGACTCACGCGCTCTAAGGGCAAAGTGACGTTCTCTGAGCTCTTAGACGGTCAAGATACGCCAGAAATTGTGGTTGCAAACTTTTTGGCAGTGCTTGAGCTCTTTAAGCGCGGTCTTGTTCGTGTTCAGCAGGATGTCATCTTTGGAGAGATTGAGATTGAGCACATAGAGGGCGCAGATTCATACCAGCTTGATGAGTCAGTTCTTTTGGAACTAGAAGAGCTTTCTGGTGATGAGCCAGACCTTGAAGGATTTAACTTGTCTCAAAACGCACTCGATGATGTCCAACAGACGCTTTTATCGCTAACCCATACGCCCGATGAAGCACAGAAAGAGGCGGAATAGCTTATGGCAGAAGAGCTTACCTATTTAGATTCTGAGTCACTCAAAGGTGCACTAGAATCACTGCTTTTGGTTGCAACAGATGCAATCACCACGGCCGACTTTTCTAAGGTCACCAATGCAGCTCCTGCCGAGGTTACCCAAGCGCTCAAAGAGCTTGCAGAGGAGTACACGCGCTGCAACAGGGGATTTCAGCTCAGGGAGGTAGCCGGCGGTTGGCGTCTCTTTACGCACCCAGCTCACCATCAGCTGGTCAGCGATTTTGTGCTCTCCTGGGATACGCGTCGCCTTTCTCAGGCAGCGCTTGAGACGCTGGCGGTTATTGCTTATCACCAGCCCGTTACTCGTGAAGGCGTCCGTGCTATTCGTGGTGTTAACTCTGATGGTGTTATCTCTTCACTTCGCGAGAAAAACCTTGTGCGTGAAGTGGGCAAAGAGGCAGATAGGGGACAAGCCATTCTCTATGGCACAACAGCCCTTTTCTTAGAGCGCTTTGGCCTCAAGTCTTTACGAGAGTTGCCGCCGCTGGAAGACTTTGCCCCTGATGAGGAGTCCAAGCAGTTTATTCGCGAGAGACTCTCTGGCAGAAGCTTCACTTCAACGCTTGAAGAAGCCGCAGAAGACATTGACGATGAGCGCTCCCTTTTGGGAGACAGCTACGATACGCAAGAGGATGCATAGGCCGTGGTAGAAGAGCGTATTGTCCCCATGCGCCTGCAGCGCTTTTTGGCGCGCGCGGGAGTGGCTAGCCGTCGTGGCTCCGAGCGCCTGATGACCTCTGGTCGCGTCACGGTAAACGGCCAGGTAGTCACCGAGCTTGGCAGTAAGGTTGATCCGCTGGTAGATGTTGTTGCAGTTGACGGCATTGTCTGCTCAATTGCCGAGAAACCCGTCTACTTGATGCTCAACAAACCTGCAGGGTACTTAACTACTATGAAAGACCCTCAGGGTAGACCAACCATTGTGGACATGGTTCCCACTGACTCATACCCGGGACTTTTCCCTGTTGGACGTCTTGATATGGATACCACAGGCCTTCTATTCTTTACCACCGATGGTCAGATGGCACAAGAGCTTCTGCATCCTTCCAAGCATGTATGGAAGCACTATGTTGCCCATGTTGTAGGAACGCCTACAGAAGATCAGCTCAATCGTCTCCGTGAGGGCATTGAACTTGAAGATGGACCTGCGGCTCCAGCAGAGGTAGAGATTATCTCTGACAACGCCAAGATGAAGGCTCTTCTTGCCCCGCAGGGTTTAGGAAAAACCGGTGGAGGAGAGCCAAATGCCCTGGTGAGCGTCACTATTAGAGAGGGCAGAAAGCATCAGGTCAAGAAGATGCTTTTGGCCATTCATCACAGGGTTCTTGCGCTCCACAGAGATACGTTTGGTCCGCTGCACTTAACAGGTGTAAAAGAAGGCGAGTGGAGACTGCTTACAGAAGAGGAAGTTACCGCTCTGGAGCACACTATTGGTAGAGAGCCTGGCGCTTCTCCCATAATGCCTTTACATGCCAGCAAGTAATTACTAGTCGCACGATTTCTAAGCGCACGTCAAACAGCTCAAACACGCCCAGAGAGGAGACATAATGCAGCCATTTGAAGTTCCAGCTCAGGTTCATCGCATTTTGTTTATGCGCCACCCAGAGAGTGTGGCTAATACACAGCGCTTTTTCAGTGGTAGAAGAGACGTTGAGCTTACCGAGCATGGCGTTGAACAGCGAGATCACGCTGTTCGTGCGCTTGTTGCATTTCATCCAGATAGAATTTGGACCTCTCCTTTATCTCGCTGCAAAGACATGGCCCAGATGGCTGCCACCGAGCTTGGTATTCCTTGTGAGGTAAAAGATGACCTTGCAGAGATGGATTTTGGCATTTTGGAGAGTAAGCGTTTTGCTGATGCAGAAGAGATTTTAAAGCCTTATGACCTTACGTTCCCTTGGGCCTCAGACAAAAACGGCCACTCCATACCTGCTCCAGAAGCAGAGTCATACGAGCAGGTAAGAAGCAGGTGTCGCACTATTCTTAACGAGCTTTCCAGTCTTTCTGGACGCACTGTTTGTATTTCTCACGGCGGCTATTTGCGTTCTATGATGGCAGAGATTTTTGGCATCCCAGGTAGTTCAAGCTGGAATGTACATCTTGCAAATGTCTCTTCAATCTTCTTTACTAGTACAGGCAGTTCTGATTTCAAGCTTGGTGGATTTAACCTTGATCCAGAAGAGGTTATTCGTCGTTCCACTGAGCCAAGTTTTTACGATTTTCGTGACATTTGGGGTGTCACCAAGGGGGATAAGTAATGATTGTTGCTATTGACGGCCCAGCAGGCTCCGGAAAGTCTACGGTTGCTCGCGCCCTTTCTGATCGCCTGGATTTGATTTTCCTTGATACGGGTGCAATGTATCGCTCCGTAACCGTAGAATGCCTGCGTCAAGGCATTGATATGACTGATACCGAGAAAATCATTCAGGTTGCACGCAGCATTAGCATCTCGTTTGGAAACTCCGCAAACGGCCAGACTGTCTATGCAAACGGCTCAAACGTTACGGCAGAGATTCGTACCCCAGAGGTAGACAGAAACGTCAGTGCTGTTGCAGCTATCCCTGAGGTCCGTGAGGCTATGGTCACGCTTCAGCGTCGCGCTGGCGAGAATGGCGATGTAGTCGCAGAAGGCCGTGACATTGGCACCGTGGTATTCCCTGAGGCAGACGTAAAGGTTTTCTTGACCGCAGACCCTGCTGCACGTGCTCATCGCCGCGCTGTTCAGCGCCAGGGTGGAGACGCAGCTACTGGCAATGATGCCAAGGTAGACGCCAAGAGTGAAGAGAAGATCCTCGAAGACATCAAGGCTCGCGATAAGGCTGACTCTGAGCGTAAGGCAGCACCACTGCGCGCTGCAGAAGACGCTCATCACATTGACTCTTCCGCGCTTTCTGTTGAAGAGGTTATTGCAGCTATTATTGCCCTGCATCCTGGACTCGGCAAAAGAGATGTCCGTAACCACAGGGCTTCTCACCAGGGAAATGGATCAGAGAGCAGCTCTTCTGATGACGGGAAGTCTCACACGGAAGAGCCTAAGCGCTCCGAGAAAAAGTCTTCTAT
>JABZGY010000058.1:0-4088 GCA_015259155.1 Atopobium sp.
CCCTTTGCAACAGCCCAGTTCCAGATGCGGTCAGCCTGTACTTCACAGCGCTGCTTAAGTTCAGCAGTGTTAGAACCTGTGAAAGTAACTTGCTGGACAGAAAGAGGAAGGTTATCTGGTCTAGTAATAGTTAGAGTTGCGCTGTTCATAGCCATGCGAGCGGTCTTGTTTGTACCAAGGCGGACCTTAACAGTAAAGTAACCACGATCAACAGGCCACTCGGTAACTTCTCCGCTATTGGCTGTTCCAGACCTAAATCCGTTCGCATTAGCAATAATGCTATAGCCATTCATAAAGAAACCAGCTGCAATAAGTAAGCCACCAATGGCGCACAAAAGAATTCCTGCAAAAATGGTGCCCTCACCATTTAAATTAAAGAAATTCCAAAGGCCGCCAATAGCAAAAAACGCACCGGCTGCCCAACCAACAAGAGGGCTAGCAGCTCCCTGAGGTTTACCAAAATCAATTACATCGTAAGTAAGAGGAATTGGGGAGATGTCGTTTTTATCGTAAAGATAAACGTTGCTTAGAGTTTCTTGTTTTTGAGCGGGTTTTTGTGGTGCTTCTGGTGGAGTTGGAAGCGACATAAATCGTCCTCCTTTTAACTGGTAGAACCGTTCAGGATATTAAAATTATCCTATTTGAGAGATTTATTGTAACATATTGCATAGTAGAGGCTTAATTTTTTTAATTTTGCACCCCACCTATCGAAAGGATGCTTAATGAAAAGACGCCAACTAGCGCTGACTTGTGCACTGGTACTTGCGCTTTCATCAGGTGTTGTATTTACTGCGTGTAGCCCTAATATTTTTGGTTTACCATCACCTGAAGAGATTGCCGCTCAGAAGGAAGCAGAAGAGAAGAAAGCTGCTCTTGCTCCTTATGTAGGCATTTGGGAAGCCAAGTCAATCGAAGATGAAAATAAGGGCACAGTCACTGAAGACATGTACAAAGATGTTAGAGATGTTTATCTAGCAATTTATGGCTATGACTTCTCTGATGATGGCACTGGTTTGTTTGTTCGCTTCGGCGCTCAGAAGCCCTTTACCTGGTCTGTTGATGCCGATGGAAAGCTTACTATCACCCTTGCAGGCAATGCTGGAAGCTATACAGCAAGCGTTGATTCCTCAGGTCAGATGACCGTTGAGGGCTCTGATGGTTCTAAAGCTATCCTTACTCAGGTAAGCAAGACCTCAGGTGATTATTCTCATATTAGGTATGAGCCCTTTAATCCATTAACAGGAACGGGCAACATTTCTAAAAACAAGTCATCGCATGAAACTAAACTACGCTTTACTATCACCACTGAGCTTGATCAGGTCATTGTTGATACCGATGAGCTCTATGTAAGGCTTATTGGCATCGCTTCCCTTAAAGACCTTAAGGGTTTTGAAGGCTATGTCTTTGAGGTTATTAATAGAACTCCTTATACAACCGGCTATCAATTTACTATTCAAGATCCAACCGATGGCTATTGGGCTTATGGATTTAACGTGTTAGAGCCAGGTGAGAGAGTCTATGAGTACGTTCTTAATAACCAACGTAGAGATAAGTCACTCTCTGAAGTCACGGATGTAAAAGGAACTCTTGAGTATGACCACTCTAGCAATGGCGCCCTTCATAATGACGAGAAAACCGTGACATTTGATTTGCCTACTGGGCAGAGCAAGTAACAGTTAAGAGTTAGTTTTATATCGCTGCACGTATGGAAGAAGGTCTTATGAAAAAGCGTCAAATGCTGTTAGGATGTCTGCTTGCACTGGTGCTTTCTGTAAGTGCAGTGCTCAGTGCCTGTTCATCAGGGGATAATAGTCCCGCAGGAAACAAAAAGTCTGCTGGTCAGATCGTAGGTGTTTGGGAAGCTTATGACATCTTTGAACCCGGACTAGGAAACCTGAGGGAGGGAGAAGCCTACGACGATTATAAAGAACAGTTCCATGCAATTTATGCTTTCAGCTTTGCTGAGGATGGAACTGGCTTGTTTACTCGCTTTGGCATAATGAAGCCTTTTACCTGGACTGTTGATGCAGAAGGAAAGATTACCGTTACTCTTGAGGGAACTGCGGGTTATTTTACGGGACAGATTGACGCTGAGACTGGCAGGTTAAGGCTCAAGGGCACAGGCGACGATGAGACTGACGCCGAGCTTAAGCAGATTTCAACTACTGCTGGAGACTATGCAAGTGCTACCTATCAGCCATTTGATCAACTTACCAATAAAGGTACCGTACCAACCATGGTTAGGTATAACGATCTCAAGTTTAAAAATTTTGAAATAACTCGAGAGGTCAATAAAGTTCTTATCGATACAGATAAGCTGTATATGAGTCTGTATGCTATCGCTCAGGTACCGGGAAGCTCTCAAGAAGGTTACGTATTTGAGATTATCAACAAGTGTCCTGACTCATTTTACGGAGAGTTCTCTCTTGGAGATCGAGTTGGTCCTCTGAATGCCTTTGGTCAAGCCTCCTTACAGCCTGGTGAGAAGTTCTATTTGTTCGTTCCTAATGTCTCGCAGACACCAGGATCTCTTGTGGCACTTTCTAATCCAAAAGCCACGGTTTCTATTGGTTACAATAACGGAACAACCTATACACCTGTTTCGGAAAGGGAGAAAGTACAGCTTGACCTAAATATCCCTCCTAAGTCTGAGTAGCAAAAGAACGCATATCTTCTGCGCGCTCACTATCACTGAAAGGATACTTGATGAAAAAACGTAAAATACTGCCAGTTCTTGCGCTCATCTTGGCGCTCTGTGCTGGTGTTATGTTTACAGCTTGCACTCCTAACATTGGTGGGCCTTCGGCTGAAGAAATTGCAGCTCAGAAGGAAGCAGAAGAGAAGAAGGCTGCGCTCGCTCCGTTTGTGGGCGTTTGGGAAGCAAAGTCTATTAGTGATCCAAAGAAGGGCGAAATTCCCGAGAACGTCTATCCAACAGCAAGAGATACGTTTCAGGCTATTTACGGTTATGACTTTTCCGATGACGGTACCGGCCTGTTTATTCGCTTTGGTGCTCAGAAGCCCTTTACCTGGACCGCTGATGCCGATGGCAAGATTACCATCACCCTTGCAGGTAACGCTGGAAGCTATACAGCAACCGTTGATTCTTCAGGGCAAATGACCATTGAGGGCTCTGACGGTTCCAAGGCAGTGCTCACCCAAGTAACTAAAACCTCAGGTGATTACTCTTCTCTTAAATATGC
Source organism: Atopobium sp. (assembly GCA_015259155.1). GTDB lineage: Bacteria > Actinomycetota > Coriobacteriia > Coriobacteriales > Atopobiaceae > Lancefieldella. The sequence continues at coordinate 3,204 of JABZGY010000058.1, forward strand.
TCCATTTGATGCGCTTACCGGTAAGGGAACTATTGGAGGAAATTACTCCTCTCACGACGACTTCTACATGAATTTTAAGGTTGTTACCGAGGTCAACAGGGTTGTTGTTGATAATGACGACATGTACGTCAGATATGTTGGAATCGCCACAACACCAAGCGGTCTAAGCGAAGGTTATGTTTTTGAGGTAATCAACAAGTCCGATAAGACAGCTTCATACGACTTTAGGATAGATAATTCGGATTCCACGGTATTTGGAACTGCTCTTAATGTTCTTGAGCCTGGCGAGAGATTCTATGAGTTTGTAGTTAATAGCTCCAACGCAGATGTACCTCTGGCTAAGCTTTCTGAATCTCAGGGAACTTTTAAGTATTCCCATGTTGCAGATGGAAGCAGCCTTGAAGACGAGAAGACCGAGCAGTTTGATCTGACGGTTTCGCAGAATAAGTAATGCGCTCAGACGATACCTAGATTGAGCAGAATGAACTTCGTTAAAAAAGTGCCGCCAAGAAAAGACATTGTCAATCTAGAGAACTTTGGCGTTGGAGGGACTTTCATGAAACAGCGTAGACTACTTCTTATGCTTGTACTTACACTTGTGCTTTCTACCAGCATTATGTTTACGGCTTGTACTCCTAACATTGGTGGACCATCTCCTGAAGAGATTGCCGCTCAGAAGGAAGCAGAAGAGAAGAAGGCTGCGCGCGCTCCGTTTGTAGGTGTTTGGGAAGCAAAGTCTATTAGCGATCCTAGCCAGGGAGATATCCTCGAGAGTGTTTACCCAACGGCAGTAGAATCCATGAAGTCAATTTATGGCTATGATTTTGCTGATGACGGCACGGGTAATTTCATTCGTTTTGGTGCGCAGAAGCCGTTTACCTGGTC
>JABZGY010000059.1:0-3288 GCA_015259155.1 Atopobium sp.
CTTCCAACTGAAGCTCGTGAAGTGTTGGGTAATAGCTCTCCTGAGCGAATCGAAAACATGGTTCACGATATTGTCTCTGAGAGCTCTCGCGTGGGGGACATTAGAATGACTGACTCCATGTGGGGTGCCATGATGACCATGAGAGCTTTCTTGTTTGCTAATTTGTATGCATCAGGGGATGCAAAATATGAAGAGCCCAAGGCATATGACCTCATCATCGAGCTGTTTGATTATTTTGTAAATCATCTAGATGAGGTTCCTGCAGAATATAAGTGTCATGATTTTGATCATCCAGAGATTCAAGTAGCAGATTATGTTTCTGGAATGACCGACAGATATGCAACAAGAGTATTTGAAGATCTTCGTCTGCCTCGTTCCTGGGGTAAAAGAAGATATGTAAAGTAAGTTTTATCCAAACTAACCCTTGTACAGTGGAAAATATTCACGTATACTTTCCGTCTGTGTGTTAACTATGTGTCGTTCGCAGGGGCGTCGGCACCTCTAGAGATGAGGAAACAATGGACTACATTCGCGCTATTGAGCGTCAGCAGATCCGCGAGGACATTCCTGAGGTCCGCGTTGGTGACAACGTAAAGGTTCACTATCGTATTGTCGAGGGTGACCGTACTCGTGAGCAGGTCTTCCAGGGTGACATCATTCGTCTTTCCGGCGAGGGTTCCCGTGAGACTTTTACCGTTCGTAAGATCAGCTTCGGCATTGGTGTTGAGCGTACTTTCCCACTTCACTCACCAAAGATTGCTAAGCTTGAGGTTCTTCGCCACGGTGTTGTTCACCGCGCTAAGCTCTACTTCCTGCGCGATCGTGTTGGTAAGGCTGCTCGTCTTCGCGAGAAGCGCTAATCAACTTCATATGCTCTTTAAAGCCGCCTTCGGGCGGCTTTTTTAGTACCATTGTCATGTGGTTTGGAGAAAACATGGCTGATTCTGCTAAAGACATAATTGCTCGTTTAAGCGATGCCCCAGAGGCTGAGGTATACGAACTTATAGCTCGTTATAGTGAAGATCCTCGTAAACAAGTTATCAAAGCGTTGGAATCAGCTAAAAAGCGTATTGAAAAAGAACACGCCGAGAAGACCCGTGTAGAAGAAATGTATCGCTTTCAGAAGGAGCTTTCTGGAGGCGGACTAGTTGTTGGTGTTGATGAGGTTGGTAGAGGCTCTGTAGCTGGTCCTTTGACGGTTTGTGCGGTATGTCTGCCTGATGAGCCTATTATTTATGGACTAAACGACTCTAAAAAATTAACCGCCACAAAGCGAGAGATTCTAGCGGCACAGATTCAAGAAATTGCTACAGCAATTGGTATTGCTCATATTGCACCTCAAAGGATTGATGAAGTTGGTATGGCACAGTGTCTAAGAGACGCTATGTTACAAGCTGTCAAAAACACAGGTATTGAGCCTGGCTGTGTCTTGATTGATGGAAATCCTATGCACATCCATCCTAAAGAGAAGACTCTTGTTAAGGGTGACGCACGTATTGCATCTATTGCCGCAGCTTCAATTGTGGCAAAAGTAACACGAGATGCTTTAATGGTTGCCTACGATGAGGAGTACCCTGGCTATCACCTGGCAGAATGCAAAGGATATGCTTCTGCTGAACACATTGAAGCTATTGGTGAGATGGGACTTTCTCCTATACATAGAGCTTCGTTTTGTGGAAACTTTGTTAAGACGCAAAGACTGTTTTAATACACCCAATATAAGCAATCAGATTAACTTGCAGATATAAATCCAAGCCCGTTCATTCCAAGAGGATTGAACGGGCTTTTTCTAGAGGCGCAAATTAATTACATCAAATTTTTTAGTTCCGACAGAATCATTACGCTGCTTGGACAGACAGTGGCCAAGTTAGTGTCAAAGTGCTCCTGCAAACTGAACTCTCCCACAACGAAAGGAGAGTTATGAGCAAGAAAGAAACAAGTAAGCATGCAGAGGCAACATCTCATGAGGTGGAGGAGAAACCCTCACCACAGGAAGATCAAAAGACTCAGGATAAGAGCCCTCAAGAGGATGACGAACAAGAGAGCAGAATTCCGCTAGAAGAGATGTCTTCTCGTCAAATTGGCGAGAAAGGCGAGGAGATTGCTGCAAAATACCTCATCAAAAGAGGCTACAAAATTATCCAAACTAACTGGACGTGTCAGATTGGTGAGGTTGATATTGTTGCTCAAGATGGCGATAACGTTGTGCTTGTTGAGGTAAAGACAAGACGCATCTTAAACAAAGACGACAGCATCATGCCTGAACTTGCGGTAAATAAAGCAAAGCAGGAAAAATACAGGACACTTGCGCTTATGTATGCAGCACTTCATCCAGCGCTCACCTCAATTAGATTTGATGTTGTTGCCATCAATTTGGTGGCCCCAAGTACAGCAAGCTTGAGGCATTTAATTGGGGCTTTTAGCTGGGATGAGCAATGAGCCAAGCAACCATCTGCGTTCACACGGCAACTCTAAGAGGGATTGAGGCAATTCCTGTAGATGTTGAAGTGGGTATTTCAGGTGGCATACCTGGAATTACTATCGTAGGTATGCCCGACAGCTCCATTATGGAATCTCGCTCTCGTGTACGCTGCTCATTAAAAGCCGCCGGATTTACCATTCCTCGATTGTTGGTAACAATCAATCTGACACCTGCGGATATAAAGAAGACAGGCACGGGATTTGATTTGCCTATAGCTGTTGCTATTCTTGCAGCTACTGGACAGATTCCTCAAGAGATTGTGCACAACAGGTTGTTTGTTGGAGAACTTTCATTAAATGGAAAGATCTCTTCAGTTAGAGGTATGGCAGCGTATGCAATGCTTGCTAAGAAGCTAGGGATGAAGCTTATTTCTTCTTCGGACTGCAATTTGTTTGGCTCTGACTGGAATCATGTTATTGGAATCCAATCGCTGCTTAATCTGAGCTTAAGAGATCAATCATTTTGTAAGCCTTTAGCTCAACGCCAGCACAAGGTAGACAACACGGTTCTGAGCGATAACTTAGATTTTGAAGAGGTTATTGATCAAGAATTAGTCAAACGAGCAATCGTTATCGCAGCTACGGGAAACCTAGGCATGCTCATGATTGGTCCGCCTGGCGCAGGCAAAACTATGCTTGCTAAAAGAATTCCAACTATCCTCCCAGAGCTCTCTAAAGAAGAGCGAGATGAGGTGCTGTTAATTCATTCAGTAGCAGGTTGTGAGACAGATTCTATTCAGGCAGGAGTAAGACCCTTTAGGTCTCCTCATCACTCAGCTTCTGTAGCAGGCATGATTGGTGGAGGTA
>JABZGY010000005.1:0-56956 GCA_015259155.1 Atopobium sp.
ACGAAGCTGCCGGTTTAAAATCAATGGTGCCCCCGGGCCGATTCGAACGGCCGACACCCGCTTTAGGAGAGCGGTGCTCTATCCCCTGAGCTACGAAGGCATGTGGGATATTCTACTCACGTAGGCTCGCGTACGCAAATCTCGCCAACGCTTGCGGCGCCGGCAGCAGCGCGATACTGCTACTTGCGACGAGCCTTGCGCTCGGCTCTCTTTCTGTCGTACTCAGCCTGACGTTCGAGGTAGAAATCGTTGAGCTTCTTGTCGGTCATGCCAGCAACCTTAGCCTCGATCTTCTTGCGAAGAGGACGCATCTTAAAGAAGCTGTAGACAACCGAACCAAAGATGCAGAAGTAAGCAAAGACCAGCATGATGGCAGAAATCATACCAACGCCGGTGTTCAGGTCCCTTGACTCAGGAACCATATACGAAAGCACCAGTGTAATGATGGTTGCAACAAAGCCAAGACCTAGGAAAACCCACCAAACGCGCTCGGCACGATGATAGTCTGGATCCGCGCGCAGCATAGCCTCAAATCCACGGCTGCGAATATCCTCGCGCTCGCGCTGACGAGCGCGTGCAGCACGCTTTTCCTCTTTGCTCTTTGGAGCGCTGGAGCCAGAGCCAGAGCCACTCACGCGTACAGACGCAGCTGCCTCTCGTACTGGTTTAGCAGTAGCAGCAGATTTGCGACCAAAAGCGGAATACGTAGGACGCTCAGTCTCCTCAGAGGTTTCTTTCTTTGAAAGGCTTGCGGTAGCCTCACGCGCTTCTTTGGTTGCGCCTGTAATGGTGTCACGCAGTGACATTGGTCTCCTTCAGTGGTACAAACTCAGTTCCCGTAATAATCTGGAATGCCGTACGATAACGCTCGGACGTGCCCTCAATAACCTCTTCTGGAAGATGAGGTGGCTCTCCTTGCATGTCCCAATGGGCTTTCAGCCAATCGCGTACATACTGTTTGTCGTAGCTTGGCTGAACGTGTCCCTCAGAATAACCCTCAGCAGGCCAGAAACGGCTTGAATCGGGTGTAAGGCACTCATCAATAAGTGTAAGTTTTCCGTCGATAAAACCGAACTCAAATTTGGTATCCGCAATAATAATTCCACGAGTTGCAGCATATTCTGCAGCAGCCTTATAAATTGCAAGCGAGGCTTCCTTCAGCTGAGTAGCAACATCCTCACCAACAATCTCGCAGCAACGCTCAAAAGAGATATTCTCGTCATGATCGCCAAGCTCAGCCTTAGTGGAAGGAGTAAAAATTGGCTCAGGAAGTTTAGATGCTTCAGTCAGACCATCAGGCAGCTTAATGCCGCAGACGGTACCGTCCTGGTCATAGGTCTTTTTACCAGAACCAGTAAGGTAACCACGGACAATGCACTCAATTGGCACGGTCTGTGCTTTCTTTACCAGCATTGCACGGCCAGCAAGATACTCAGTGTAATCTGCAAACTGCTCAGGAGTTTGATCTGGCAAAACAGAAATCATGTGGTTAGGCAGAAGGTCCTTGAAGCGATTAAACCAGAAAGCGCTGATACGCGTCAGAATTTCTCCCTTAAAAGGAATCTCATCAGGGAGAATAAAGTCAAAAGCACTAATGCGATCGCTCGCAACCATCAAAAGTTTGTCGCCACAATCGTAGATATCGCGAACCTTACCGTGCGAATCGGGACGAAGCTCAGCTCCAGCCACAATGACCTCACTTCTGCGCAAAGCGCGTTGTATTGCAGGACTTTCGATTGTACGGCAAAATGCCCAAAAATCGACCTACAACAAAGTATCTGTTACAGAGATATTATTTTGAGCAAGCAGAGGAAGGTGCAGCGAGAAGGTCGTGCCCTTTCCAAGCTCGGATTCTACCGAGATAGTGCCGTTATGACGGTCCATAATCTCTTTTGTAATTGCCAATCCAACGCCAAGACCGCCCGAAGCGCGCTCGCGGCTTTCTTCGGCGCGCCAGAATCGCGAGAAGGTCTGTGGAATGTCCTCAGGAGCAATTCCCATACCGTCATCAGTCACGGAGATAACCGCATCGTTATCGTCGATTGATACGGTTATAACAACATGACCCCCGTCGTCGGTATAGCGGATAGCGTTGCTCAACAAATTGGTCAGGGCTTCTCGGATCATGTCCGAATCAATATCAACAAAACAATTGCCCTCTGGTGTCTTATCCACAAAGGTCAACGTGCGGTTATTCTCCTTAAAGAGTGTTTCTTGTACCGCAACGAGACTCGCCACCATAGCCACAACATTGACGCTTTCTGGATTGAACTTTGTCTTTCCGTTCTCAAGCCTTGAAAGGTGGAGCATGGCATCTACCAGGCGAGAAAGACGTCTACTCTCAGACACAATGTTTTCCAGGCGCTCTTCATCTGCAGGTAAGATGCCATCTTGGATTGCTTCAACAGTGGCCATGATAGCCATAAGTGGAGTTCTGAGCTCATGTGCAACATCGCTGGTCAGACGGCGTTCAAGCTTAATGTCTCTCTCGAGTGAAGACGCCATATCGTCGAAGGTTTCTCCCAGACGCCCCAGTTCATTCTCGCCACGGATACCTGAACGAGCCGCAAGATTGCCGCTTCTGATCTGAACAGCTGTCTCGGTAATACGGCGTACGGGCTTGGTAAGTGAACGTGAGGCCAAAATACCAATTAACCCAGAAAGCGAAATTGCAATGGCCGCAGCAAGACTAATTGCCTGGTAAGAGCCATTACGGAACGCAATGTCTCGCTGAGTCAGGAACGGCTCAGAACCAAACGTCCAAATTCTAATGCTGCCCACAGGCTCACCTTGTAGGTTTTGGACAACTGCATAAACCACGGCGTCACCCGTCTGAGGACCAGATAATGCACTATTTCCACCAGGTCGGCGAGCATTTGGTGCCGAGTCGTCATACAGAACCACGCCAGAAACATCTAAGACCTGGATACCAATATCGGAATTGGTTGCAGAGGCCTGACGTGCAATAGAGAGAACGTCGGCATTCCAGCCTTCTGCGCGCGCGTACGCCTGAGACATATTGAGCGCGGTAGTATCAACGGTGTTTTGTAGGTTCTCCCTGGTATAAGTAGTAAAACGGTTTTCCCAGACAATACCTAAAACAGAAATGAGCACCAATACCGTCATGACGGCAGTCAGTGCAAAGAACGCCGCCATACGGGTGGTAAAGCTTTGAGTGCCAACAGGGTCGGGCTTAATAGTTTTATAAGAACCCTCAGTTTCCGGAGGGTTCTTAAGAGAATTTGAGTGATGTTTCTTGAAGAGCGCCAAAGCTCTAAAGCTTAGGACTCGTGGCTAGCGTTGCCAGCCTCAAAGCGATAGCCAACACCGTGAACGGTGAACAGCCAGCGAGGATTACGAGGATCATCGCCGAGCTTTGCGCGCAAGTTCTTGACATGCGAATCAATAGTGCGCTCATAGCCCTCAAAATCATAACCCAGGACCTTCTCGACAAGCTCCATACGTGTGTACACGCGGCCAGGATAGCGAGCAAGGGTGGTGAGCAGCTTAAACTCTGAAGCGGTCAGGTCGACTTCCTCGTTGTTGATGAGAATCTTATGACCAGAAATATCAATAGTAAGGGTGCCGTAATCAAGCACGTCAACAGCAGTATCTGGCTCAGAATACGTACGACGGAACAGCGCGCGAACGCGTGCCACCAGCTCACGTGGCGAGAAAGGCTTAACAAGATAGTCGTCAGCACCAAGCTCAAGACCAATAATCCTGTCTTCTACCTCACCTTTTGCGGTAAGCATGATGATAGGCACGTTAGAGGTATCTCTAATTGCACGGCAAACGCGCTCTCCAGAAAGCTTTGGGAGCATAAGATCGAGAATCACCAGGTCAAATGCATGCTTTTCAAACTCTTCAACTGCGCTTTGACCGTCGCCAACGCCCTTAACAACGTAATTTTCGCGCTCAAGATATGCTGAGACGGCGTCACGGATGACTTTCTCATCTTCGACAATCAGAATTTTCTTCTCGTCGGAAGCCATTGTCTCCCCTTTTCTTTTGCCCTGCATGTATGTGCGTATGGCACATTACGATTATTCATTAATTATTTGTATTCATTCTATCTCTATACCTACAAATAATCTACAAAGAAAAAACACGAACTGTCACGGAAGCCGGATATCCGCTGGTAGGATCCTTAACAGTTGAGTAGGTTACAAAAGAATCACAGTTGCCTTCTCGAGCAGGAAACTCTCCGTAATCAACGCTTCTATCCATTGAATAGAGCCAGTTTGCCGTTTGATTTTGTGTATCAACAAGCACGTAAGAGGCGCGGCTCTTAACTATGTAAAGGCTACCTTTACCTGCCGATATTGCATAAGGTTCACGCTCTATGACGTAAGGGTTTTCGCCTGAAGCAGGCAGGATGTATGTTCCCATCTTGCCCAACAGACCGCCCGAGTCATAACTTGCTTCAACCGACACAATGAACTTATCGTCTACGCGACTTGCTGCAAAAGGCTTGACGGATTGAGGCATAACAAGCTGGTCAACCTTGGTTTTAAGGTTGTCTCCCAGCAGGTATGCTGTAACGCCATAGTAGGTTCCTTCGGAGGCACGAACTCGAGGAGTGAGGGTAACTACGCCCTTTGAGATAGACGGTGCAGTGGCAAATCTACCTGGAGATTCAACGGCGTCCGTTCCCTCAGAATCCCCCACACGCCACACGTAGCAGTGCGAAGATTCACGGGTTTTCTCGCCAGAAGAAGCTGGTTGGACGAGCCAAACCACCTTATCGTCTCCGCAGGCAAACGGAGCCGGATCCCAGTTTTTATCGGCCTTGTAGAGGACCTTTGCATCTCCAGTAAGCTTACCGTCAGAAAATGGTGCGGCAAGAAGCTCCCAGTCAAAGGTTGTGGTGTCCACCTCAACCCATGCATACACAGAGTCAGAGCAGCGAACGTCGTAAATAACGGCGGTGGTATTGTTCATCTGAGCCGCAGGAACAACGTCAACAACCTGGCCAGACGTCAGCGAAAGAGCAGAGCCCTTTACCATTGGCGTAGCAGACGCTCCGGCCGTGGTGACGGGAATCCAATTTCCATCGGCTGGATGCAACACGCTTCCCAAAGGAAGATTCCAGGTCTGGCTAGGTTGGGCAGAATACTCCGTCGAGCTATAGGAGTCCAGCACATTTGTGCCAGAAGACTCGTCAAGTACCAGCGGTTTTCCTGCATCTCCCGAGCCTTCTTGATGAGAGCAGCCAGCCGCGATGCTAATTGCGCCCGCAACTACGACACCAGCCGCTCCCGTCTTAAAGAAGTTTCGACGAGAAATGTTCCCAAACAGTGACACGATTTAGTCCAATTCAAGATGCTCAAGACGGTCAAACAAAACGTTTGAACGGGTAAGGAATGCGCGAGGATCAAAGATTTTCTCAAGCTCCTCATGGCTCAGCGTACAGGCTGGATCTGCCTCAAGAAGCTCCTGGTAGGATGGTCCTTCCTTGCACTGCTGAATATCTGCCCAGACCTTCATAGCGTTAGACTGGACAATCTTGTATGCTTCTTCACGAGTAATACCAGTATTGACCAGGGCAAGAAGAACCTTTGACGAGAAAAGCATGCCACGGGTCTTATTGAGGTTGGCCATCATCTGCTCTGGATACAGGACCATGCCATCAAGCAGGAACTCAAGCTTTGACAGCATGTGGTCAAGAGCAATAAAGCTGTCTGCCTGGGCAACGCGCTCAGCGGAAGAGTGGCTGATATCGCGCTCGTGCCAAAGAGCAACGTTATCAAAGGCAACCTGTGCGTTTGCCTTAACTACGCGGGACAAACCACAGATCTTCTCGGCAGTAATGGGGTTGCGCTTGTGAGGCATAGCGGAAGAGCCCTTCTGGCCCTTGCGGAATGGCTCCTCAGCCTCGAGGGTATCGGTCTTCTGCAGCGCACGCATCTCAGTTGCAATACGCTCGCAGGTAGCAGCAACGGTTGCCAGAACGCCAGCAAGGTACGCGTGGTGGTCGCGAGAAATTACCTGGGTTGAAAGTGGATCGTGGACAAGACCGAGTTTCTCGCAAACGTACTCCTCAACAAAAGGATCAATAGAAGAGTAGGTTCCAACAGCACCAGAAATAGCACCATAGGCAACGTTTTTACGAGCATCCTTCAAGCGGTCAAGGTCGCGCTTAAACTCCCAGGCCCAGCTACCAAATTTCATGCCGAAGGTCATAGGCTCAGCATGAATGCCATGAGTGCGACCAACGCACAGGGTATCGCGCTCCTCAAATGCGCGACGCTTGCAGATAGCAGCGCAACGACGAACTGCAGCAATGAGCAAATCACACGCCTGTGTAAGCTGATAGCAAAGGGCGGTATCGCCCAGGTCTGTTGAGGTCATGCCGTAGTGAACCCAACGACTAGGCTTGAGCTCACCCTCTGGAACCTTAGCGTCAATGTAGGAGCCCATGTTGGTCAGGAAGGCAATGACATCGTGGTTGGTAACGGCCTCAATCTCGTCTACCTCAGCGCGATTAAACGCAGCGTGCTCACGAATCCAAGCTGCCTCTTCGCGAGAAATGCCAATAACACCAAGCTCAGCCTGTGCTTCGCACGCAAGGACTTCAATCTCCTGCCAAACGGCGTACTTGTTCTCCAAAGAAAAGATGTGGCCCATTTCTTTGCCGGTGTAGCGATCTACCACGATGAGACTCCTTCTGCTCGTAAAAGAAAAGGTCGGGTACCACTATGGTACCCGACCTTTGAATTACCTGGTGGGCCGTTAGGGGTTCGAACCCTAGACCTTGGGATTAAAAGTCCCCTGCTCTACCAACTGAGCTAACGGCCCGTTATCGGGCGTGGCAATTTTACCACGCAACTAGGATAGTGTAGCAGTTTACTCCCATGCCCATTGGCCATTTACGAAAATTGGTGTTTCTTTTCCATCGGCAGAAATTCCCCAAATGTTCAAATCGTCTGCACCAATCATAAAATCAACATGTGTAGTGCTCTGATTAACACCGTGGGCCAAGAGCTCATCTGGGCTCATCTCAAGGCCGCCCTTCAGGCACTCTGGGAAGCCCATGCCAAGTGCTAGGTGGCAACTGGCATTCTCGTCATACAGAGTGTCATAGAACAGGATGCCACTCTGGCGAATAGGTGTGTTCTTAGAGATAAGAGCACATTCTCCCAGGTATTTACCGCCCTTTTGAGAAACAATAGAAGTCAGAACGTCTTTGCCCTGTTCAGCGCCGTAGTCAACAACCTCGCCGTCTTTGAAGGTAAACCAGAAGTTTTTAACAATCTGGCCGGCATGAATCAGAGGCAACGCAGAGTGAACAGTGCCGTTTACCTTGCGATAGTTTGGCGTTGTAAAGACTTCCTCGGTAGGAATGTTAGGGAAGAACAACGTTCCATCCTGCGTCTTTCCAGCGCCACCCTCCCAAAGATGTCCTGGATTCATGCAAATAGTTAGGTTAGTTCCGTTTGAAGACTCATAACGAAGCTCTTCAAACTGATGAGAATTCATGAAGCGCTTGGTCTTCTCAAATGTTGCATTGTGGGTCTCCCAAGCACTCTGAGGATCTTCTCCACTTGCATGAGCAACGTCCAAAATTGCAATCCAAAGCCTGTAGATTGCCTCAGCCTCAGAAAGCTCTGGGAAAATTACCTTTGCCCATTCAGCTGCAGGAACACCAGCAATACACCAAACGTTTTTACCAAAGTCCATACCGTTTCTAAAGACGTCGCACACTAAGTTTCTTGCGCGAGAAACAGCAGCTGGCTTTTCTGGATCAATTCCCTTTAGACCATTTGGATCATCAGACGAGAGGAACAAAAATGCTGCACCCTGCTCTGCAAGGGAGTTAAGCTGCTCAATCTTCCAGCTTGGTGTCTTAGAGAGATGCGCTAGGTCAACGTTTTCGTACATAATTCTTGAGGACTCTTGATCGCCCCAAATAACTGTGACAAATTCTGCGCCAGCCGCATAAGCTGCTCGCTGAACCCTACGAGCAAAATCAGCAATCTCAATTGAAGCGTTAATTACCAGCTGTCTTCCCTCAGAAATTGCGCATCCCTTCTTAACAAGAAGCTCTGCGTATTTATCAATCTGATCAGACAGCGCATCAAGGGCAATCTTTACCTCTTGATCTGTCATAGGAATTTGTGCCATGTTGTTCCCTTCAACCATCAGTCCGCGTAATTCGAGTACTTAAGCACGCTCTATCAAAGATATATACGAAATATTTCCGTTCAACTTCTACCCGAACAACCTTCTTCACAACGCCAAATTTCAATCTTGTCCATAAAAAGAGCCCCGAAGGGCTCTTGTATGTCTTTGGAGCGGGCAACGGGATTCGAACCCGCGGATGATGGCTTGGGAAGCCATTGCCTTACCACTTGGCGATACCCGCAATTGTGTAGATTTTATCACAGTATTTTTTGCCTTTTAATCGCTTGCTTGGCAACTAGATAAAAGTTTGATGAGTTGTTTTCTACCTAGCTGCGCATATACAACAAATATGCGCCTACACAAATTTTCTCCGTCAGAAACTGGACAGGCGCTGGTCAGAATAGGCGCAAAGTCACTCTTTAGCATGCTCTCCAACGAAAGGAGCGCTATGCAAAAGTACTTCTGGCGAGAAACCCCCGCATACCACTATCCCACCTCTTATAGGCGCCTGCTCTCCACCCGACAACTCCGCCTTCCTCGGGCAAAACTGCTTGGCGGAGACCCCGTCATGCCAAGCAGCTTCCCTTCTGTAGGACATGCGGGTCTGCGGGCACGTCTAGCAGACAGGTTTTCTCGCAAACCTGAGGCTCCGCCATAAAGAAAAAGACCGGTGAAGCACCGGTCTTAAAGAAAGCTGTTTTGTTGCAACACATTAGTTAACGCTGTGATGGAGCGCTGGGTTCTTAGCTAGGCACTCGTTACAAATACCCGTAAAGCACAGAGCGTAAGAGTCAATCTCGCCGCAAGAATCCTTGGTGAGGCTGGTAAGGTCCCTCAGAACTGGTCCATCAACATCAAAGACACGGCCACACTCATGACACTGGAAGTGTGCATGCTCGGTTGTTGTTGGATCAAAACGAGAGATATTATCGCCGGTATTAACAACCTGGAGCTCGCCTGCGTCAACAAGCTGCATAAGGTTACGGTAAACAGTTCCAAGAGAGATGTTTGGTAACTCCTCTCTTACTGCTGCATACACACTATCTGCTGTTGGATGGTCATGGCGACCTTCCATATAAGTACGAATTGCCTCACGTTGCTTGCTGTAACGCACGATAACCTCATTAATTAGTAAGTGTTACTGATTACTGAATACGTTAACACTAATTGTCTATATGTTGCAACAAAAGCTCACGTTTATGCATTACCAATTATCTCTATATACGCAATCTACCTCTGATTTTTCAGTTTGGAGGCACGCATGTTTATCACAAAATCCTCAAAACCTAAGAAGGAAACAGCTACACGAAGACAAACTCCTTCTTCTGTCTTTCACTTCTGGTTTATCCCTCTGTTACTTGGAGCCCTTCTCCTCAGCCATTTTTTCCTAAAGCCTGCTCATAGGCTTGCTTTTGCACAAGAACCCTCATTTACCGTTGCACAAAGAGAAGATTTTCCTGGTGGACAGCAAATTCCCATGTGGACTGCTAGCGATGGTACCTATCTTTACTGTGGAGATGAATTTAACCACTATGGTGCATGGCCAGGAGCAACGGGAAGTGTGGTTGACCCGCAATCTTATACAAAGCTCACCTCAACCAATGGCGTTCGCGGTGGAACGTATACAAATGAACAGCTTCGAGCTATTGATTACATCATCTATCACGGAGCTACTGCGTCCCAAGAAAAGGACGTGTATGGATATACGGGCTGGAGAGCTCGCGCTATTACACAGTTTGCACTATGGGCCGTTATGCGTGGTGAAGCCCATGCACTTGCGGTAAGTGTTCCTCAGACAGAGCTTCATCAACCTATTGAGCAGTTCTATTCCGATGCTATGAACTATGCTCAAAACAATGGTGGCGGTCCAGAAAGCGGAGTTGCAAAGCTCTTTGTACCTACAGGAGACAAGCAAGTTCTGTTTTTCTTTGGGCAGCAAGCTGGCTCACTCAAAATTACCAAAAGCTCCTTATTGCCTGATGTCACCTCCAATAACGAGTACTACTCCCTAGAAGGCGCTATCTACGGAGTATATTCCGACGAGAGTTGTACCAATCTTCTTTGCAGTCTCACTCTTGATAAATATGGTTCTGCAACACTCAATGAGCTTCCAGTTGGAACGGTGTATGTAAAGGAAACCTCTGCTCCAAAAGGTTTTCTTCTTGACCCGTCGGTTTATGCTGTAGAAATAACAAACCAGAAAGAGAGCACTTTCACAGTTACCGATACTCCTATCGGAGAGTTTAATCTACGCATTTCAAAACAAGACTTTGACCACAGCACTAGCCTCGACGAAGACGCTCGTTCTGAGCAGCAAAGCGCTTCTCCCCAAGGAAACGCAACGCTTCAAGGCGCGCTTTTTAAAGTGACCTATAGTGGCTCTGCTGAAACAACAATAAGAACATGGGTTTTCTCGACTGATTCTCATGGTTTTGTTTCTTTTGATGCAGACCATAAGGTTTCTGGAGATGACCTCTTTACTCTTGGCGAGAAACCCTGGTTACCTTTGGGGTATTACCAGATCGAAGAAATTCAAGCTCCAGAGGGTTATAAACTCCCAGGACTTTCTCTTCAAACCTGGAAGCTATCAAACCAAAACGGCAATCTTATCTGGACAAATCTTTCTAGCGGAAAAGAGAATTCCTCATCTGAACACTCCTTTACCTTTAAAGATGAGGTAATAAGAGGAAATCTTAAGGTTAAGAAAATCGGGCATACTTCTCTAAGTTCGACCGATGGTTATTCTGAAGCGGATGAAATGCCAAGTCTGAAGGGCGCCAAAATTGAGCTAACTAATAGCTCTGCTCAACCCATCTTCTACCAGGGAAAATGGATTGCTCCTCACGAAGTTGTCACCACAGTAGACACAAACGAGCTTGGAGAGGCTGCCGTTGAAGGTCTTCCCTTTGGCTCCTATTCACTTAAAGAGATTACGGCTCCAGCAGGATACTCTCTTAACAAAGAATGGAACCCTACGGTTACCCTTACTTCTGAAGAGACTGTAGAAGCACCCAAGCTCATTGATGAAAGAATTTCTTTACAAACAATGCTTGTAGATGCTGCGGGATCAAAAAATCCTGAATACACCGAGGTGCTCAATCTTGTTGATCACATCAAATATGAAGGGCTTACTCCAGGGGAAGAGTACGAAATTACTGGAGAACTCTATGAAACAAAGCAGCTCCAAGAAGGTACGGCAGAGCCTGTTGCTCGCGGAACTGTCCGCTTCAAAGCTCCCACCTCATCAGGAGAAGCTGCGGTTCCTTTTTCTGTAAGGACTGCCTCGCTGGAGGGCAAAGAAGTTACCGCCTATGAAACAATCTCAAAAAGTGGTGAAGAGGTTGCATCGCACACCGACAGTCACTCTAAAGCTCAGACTATTCGCGTAGCTCCTAAGCCCCATCTTCCGGGCACGGCAGACAATGCGTATGCAATTCCTCTTTTGCTTGCTCTGGCAGGATCAGTACTTATTGGATGCACTCATGTATTTACAGCAAAAATAAGACGTCCTCTTTAGTTGTGTGATCTTGTCTTGCTGCTCAAAAAAGAAAGGGCAGAACTTTCTGCCCTTTCATAAAAATTTGTACTAGTTTCTTGTTCGTTTATGAGCGTCTAATAAGCTCAGTAACAAGAGCTGCAGCGTCAGCACACTGACCAGCATTAACGTTCTCGCGAACATCAGCAGCGGTGCGGCTAAGCGCAGGAAGTCCATCCTCATTCAAGCCCATCAAGGTAACAGAACGAACTGAATTCTGCATTGCAGGAGTTGCATCAGTGGTGCCCCAGTCAAATGCGCTCTGCTCAACATCAATATGAAGATCAGTTGCAATAGTAGAAAGGAGTCGAGTCATTCTGCGGTCAGCGCGACGAACGTTGCCAATTCCCTCATTCTTAAGAATGGAGAGTGTACCAGCACCAACAGAATCAAGGTTAATGAGGAAAGCACCGCGAATATCAGTTCTGTGCTTTGCAAGGAACTCCCTCATGCCTGCGTGGTCAAAATCAGACGCTCCAAGCGCAACAAACCAAATGTCGTGTGCAATGAGCTCGTCGTCAGAAAGTGAAAGAACAGCATTACGAAGATCATCCTCAGAGATGACAGATGCATCCTCAGAGTCAGCATCTTCACGATTCTCTGCAGATGGAGCTGCTCCACCCTTCCAATCATCTGATGGTCCGTCGTTACGACCAAAAAGTCTAAAGGAACGGCGCTTTGCCTCAGGAGTCTTTGCGTCCTGTGCCTCTGTGAGACCCTCATCAGCCGAAATGGTGTCAAATGGGCTCTCTGCATCTTCTGCCTCTGGAGAAGGTGCAGATGTTGGAGCTGGAACATAGTGAGGAGCTGGCTCGGAAGATGGAGCTAGAGGATCAACGGCGTCGCCAGAAGGATCAGGAAGATCAAAGAGGGACGCACGACGAGCAAAGTCGTTCTTAGCATGGAGCTCATGTGTTGCTTCAGGCTGTACCTGCGTTGCATCTGCATCAGCGGATTCATGAACCTGCTTCATAGTTGCATTGAGCTCATCGTCAACAGAATCATACGCAACGGTGTTGTCAGCAGAAGCATCCTCAGTCCGCTCTTCTTCTGTTGTTGCATTTACAGCCTCTGCAACATCCTCGAGAGATGCAGTCTGGCTTGCGCCAGTAGTGTCATAAGCAACGTAGCTTACTTCGCAATCCTCAGGAAGAATGCCCAGTGAATTAAGAACTTCCTCGCCGTGGCGGACGCCTTCCACCTCATCAGGCTCTGGGATAAGTGCAGCTGCATCTCCTGCAAAATGATGAACAACCTCGGGTCGATGACCAGTAGGACGGACATTCTCGAGAATACCAAGAAGTGCTGCAACTGAAGACTTGTTGTTGTTTGCGCCAATAGTGCAAGGTGCAAAACGCTCTGCAATAGTTGCGACAGAAAGAGCAACAAGTGGAAGAGCTGCAAGAATACCAACAATCCAGAAAAGGACACGAACTGGATCAGGAAGGAAACGAAGAATCTGAACAAACGTAGCAACAAACACGGCAACTACACACCAACGAGCATACCTCTGTGCAAGCGGTACGTACTTTGCTACAGGGGACTCAACAAGGAAGTTTGTATGTGGAGAGTCATAGTGAGCAACAATTACGATTGGACGATTGCCTTTTGCGACAAGCTCACCAGTGGCCTCGTGTTTAGCAACAACGTTCTGGCTCCTAATAGAAGATCCAAATGAACCCAGAATGTCATTACCAAAATACTTGAGACACGTAAGTGCGCCAAAACCAGCGACAAGCAGAAAGCCAAAAGCAATGAGTGCTGCATTACCAGTGCCTGCAAAAATAACGCCAATGAAGAGGAGGATTAGATAGATTGAGTAGCCAAGACTCTTAATAGACTTAGCGTCAAATTCTTCAATGGTTGCCTCAAGCCCGTGAAGTTTCATTTCTTCAGCAATGGTTTGAGCAGCCTGAAGCTCCTCTTGGCTACCGGCAGGAGCAATATCAATCTGCTCGTCTAGATAGTCAACATAGTCATGTGTGATGGCCATACTACGTCCTTCGTTGGCATGTCTTCTGACAGGTTTCATATATACGTCATTAGTATACGTCTTATATCGAAATATAGCGGTTAAAGTGTATTTTTACGTCCAAATTTAGAAATTCTGCACTAAATATCAAAAACTTTCGTATATGTTTAGAGAGATTTGAGTTCAACTAGCAAAAAGCGGGAGGTGGATATGGCTCCAAACAATCAAACTCTAGGTAATAATGAACTTGGTGCCTGGAGGATTTTCTCGCTATTTATGCTGCTAATTCAAAAGGGACCTCTACCCTCGGCAGAAATATATGCAGCGATTTACTCAGATTTATCTACCGATTCTGCTTTAAGAACTTTTTCAAGAGATCGCACTGTTTTGAAACAGCTTGGATTTGCAATTACAGAGGTAAAAACGGGAAAAGAAAAGTCATTCTATCTTTCGGACTCGAATTTCTTTAATTCCTCGTACGACTTAAGCCCTGAAGATGCCAATCAGCTGCTTGTAATCTGCAGCGCAATTCTCACTGACGCAACGTTTGTATACCAAGAGGAATTGAGAAACGCGCTCTCTAAAATTGTGGGTAACTTTTATTCCTTGGACTCAGGTAAGTCAGACAGCCAAAAACTCAGCGCTTCTTCCCAAAACAAAGTCTTTCCTGTTCTATACGAATCACTCAGCTCTAAACAACTGGTAAACATCACCTACACAAACTCACAGGACCTAGTTAAGCAAAAACATCTGGGCGTGCTGGGCTTCTTTGTTTCACAGGGACTTCTATACTTTGTGGCCCAAGATTTTTCATCCGGTACTGAGAGCGCTTCCATCAAAACTTTTCGCGTTGACCGTGTTTTAGATGCCGCGATTCTTAAAAATGAGTCCTTCTCCATACCAGAAGAGTTTGATTCAAAAGACTATAAACCCCTTGATTTCCAGCTCGGATTGCAAGCAGACACGCTTACCGCGTTTGTCCCCAAAAATATACTCGCTGCTTTTGAACATTTCTCGCAAGGTCAAGGGGATGTTGAGCTCCTCTCTAATGGCGCTTTGTGGACCGTTACTTACGCTCATGAAGACACCGCTTTATCTTGGATTCTTGCTCATGGATTAATTCCAAGGTCTCCAGAGTCTCTTCTCGCAAAGTGGAAAGGGTCTTTAAGCGAGGTTGCCAATGGCTGTTAAAAACACCTCTTTTGGAAGAAAAAATATATCGTCAGCTGTCTATAAGCTCATACTGCTTGCTTCTGCATTGAGGGAGTCTTTTGACGCAGTTGAGCTAAGCGCGGTTCAGTCGCGATTTAGCATTTCCTCTGAAGAGGCTGCTATTCTGATGGAGCTTTTGCAGCTCACGGACGAGAATGGCTATCTTCCTCTCCCCCTTACGGGAGACCAAGATACTCTGACACTTGTTGGAGAGTCTCCCTTTACTGCTCGCAGGCTTGTCTTAACAGACGAAGAAACATTAGCGCTTAAAGAGGCGTTTACAACACTCGCTTTGCCCCAAGAAAGTGTATTTTGGAGTCTCTTAAAGCCTCCATATACAAAAAGCTCTTCACCGGACGGGTCTTCAGCTTCGCTTGTCTCTAAAAGTCATACTAAAGACGTAGACGCATTCCTTACCTGCTCAAATGCAATCGCAGAATCGCAAGTTATTTCATTTGAGTATCGTTCTGAGATGGCGTTTGTGGAAACTCAAAGCAATAAAGACGCTGCAATCAGCCAAAGAGTCGTTCTTCCCTATCAGTTGTCATATGGAGAGAATGGTTGGCTTATTGAAGGGATTGATTTAAACCTCGAGCAGCAGAGAGTCTTTAGAGTCAATCGCATGAACCGCGTTGAAGCCCGCCCGGCTTCATTGGAGCAGTTAAAGCTGGCAGAAAGGGTAAAAGATTCTACTGCACAAGAAAGATCGCAGTTAGTAGAGCTTGTCTTCCTTGATAAAGGTGCGCTTACGCACTATTCGTGGCCTGGCCTCAAAACGATTGGCGGTCAGCGCAATGCCACAGAAATTAAAGCAACTATCCCCTATTACGGCGGAACATGGCTGCTACAACGCTTACTTGCTCTTAAGGGAAAAGTAACAACCAAAGACAAGGCCGTGATGCACGCAATGCGCACTTACGCTGCATCTTTGCTTGCTGCAGAAGAGCAGCTCTAAGCCAATCTGGTGATTGCAGCCCTGCTACGCGTCGTGTTCTTCTCGCCACTTGGCAATTTGCTCGGAGATGTCCTTTGTGCAAACACGCTGGTAGTTCTTGTTAGGCAGCGATTTTAAGAACGAGCTGCCATATCGCTTGGACACCAGTCTGGAATCGGCAAGCACCAAAACGCCCTTGTCATCAGCGCTTCTAATAAGACGGCCAGCGGCCTGCTTTGTTGCAATTACCGCCTCTGGCAGAGAATAACGCCACCACGCACGATCTTCTCGCGCTTCACGCTCTTTGACCAGCGGTTCATTAGGGCTTGCAAACGGAAGCTTAGGAATTACTACGCACCTAAGCGTGTCCCCCGCAGCATCAAAGCCTTCCCAGAACGATTTAAGAGCAAACAGCGAGAGGTTCTTTTCGGCTAGGAACTTTTCACGGACACGACGCGCAGAAGAAGATCGCTCCTGGCAGGCAAGATTAAGGCCTTGCTCACTCAAGCGTGGCTCCAACGCTTCATAGAGTCGCTCCATATCGCGTCTGTTGGTAAAGAGCGTCAGCACTGAGCCGCCCATCTGAACATGAATGTCGTATAGCAGCTTTTCCAGAGCGTCTAGGTAACCTGGATCAGTTGGCGCAGGCATGTCCTCGGCCACAAAGACAGCCATATGGTTCTCGTAGTCAAAGCTTGACTCTAAGTGCAGACTCTTGTGTTCAAAGGCGCCTCTATCCAGGCCAACAGCGTGCTCAAAATGCGAGAAATCATCTCCAACGGCAATAGTTGCCGAGGTAAACACAACAGAGTGCGTCTCAGGAAGCCACTTCTCTGCCAGCTCTGCTCCAATATCAAGCTTCTCAGCCACAAGAGCCTCAGAGCCAATATCACGCTTCAGTCGAGTCAACTTTGCTGAATAGACGTAACTCTTGTCCGTTCCCTCGCAGATGAGCTTCAGAGACTCCAGAAGGGTGCTCAAGAACACCCCCGCCTCACTCAAGTTGCTTGCAAGGTTTGGAGCTGATGCAATGAGCGCCTCGGTGGTTTTTCCTATACGAAGCGTCGCTTCTTCAAGAGCAGAAAGAGCAACTGAAGCGGTCTCCAAGACCTCTTTCCATTCCTCTGTCTCTCTTACCTCAGCGTTAATCCAAAGCTGAAGGGAGTTATAGCCGCCGTCGCTTTTGGCCAACGGAGCCAGCTCATGCACGGTAGACATAAGGTTGCCCATTGCTGCCATGGCTCGCTGAACTGCGGCGGCAGAGCGCGTGAGAAGACCGGTGAGCAACGTTGAGTCTTCAAGATTAGCAGCGCCTACCATAGCAGCATGAATGGCTCCGGACTTAATTCCACCAAGCAGCTCAAAGCCGTTTCTCATCTCTTTGGCAGAAATTTCTACTGCCCACTGATGGCGAGCCTCAGCCTCAAAGCCATGAGCTTCGTCAATCACCCAATGTCTGATAGGTGGCAGAATTTTTCCATCAGCAGCAACGTTTCTAAGCAACAGAGAGTGATTGGTTACCACAACATCCGAAGATCCCGCACGTTTACGAGCTCCATGAACAAAGCACTCATGAGGGTAATACGGGCACTTAGAGCGCAGGCACTCCGCTGCTTTGATAGTTACCATCTCTCGTGGAACCGAGCGCCAGCGAATCCCCAACGCATCCAAATCGCCATCAGCCGACTGACACGCGTAGGCATAAATCACCGCAATTGCGGTCAGCATGTCAGACGCAACACTGTTGCTCGAGCGCCCTTCCTGATCAAGCAGCGTCAGTGGAAGTTCCTCAAGAGCAGCCCTATCAACGCGATGCAGACACGGATAGTGCTCGTATCCTTTTAAGCTGCAGAAACTCAATCCATTTGGCAACGCTCGTGCAAGAGCTGGAAGGTCATGAGCAACTAGCTGGTCAGTCAAAGCGTTTGTCTTTGTAGCAATGCCTACGGTAACGTCATTTTTCTGCGCAAAAAGCACCTCAGGCAGCAGGTATGCAATCGACTTGCCAATACCAGTCCCCGCCTCAAGCTCTCTATGCGAAGAAGTTACCAGCGCGTTTCTGACCTCAACGGACATGCTAACCTGCTCGTTGCGTGTCTCAAATTTGTCATACATCTGCGAGACAATGCCCGGTTTAGCAAACGCTCTGTGAATCTCATCTTTGGAAATCGGCAGCATAGCAGGCGTCTCTGGGTCATCCGCGTCTCTTCTCGCCTTTGCTTTTATGTCGGCGACAAGCTGGGCGCGAATGTCCTTAAGCGAGAAAAACGTGCCCGAGATCTCTGCATCTGCAAGTTCGGCACCTATTGCATCTTTCTTTGCGACA
Organism: Atopobium sp.; assembly: GCA_015259155.1. GTDB lineage: Bacteria > Actinomycetota > Coriobacteriia > Coriobacteriales > Atopobiaceae > Lancefieldella. The sequence continues at coordinate 18,107 of JABZGY010000005.1, forward strand.
CCGCGCTGAACTGCTTCTTCTTCCTTTTTCTGCGACAAATACGAGAAGATTGGCCTAAACGTCCACTCCACCCCGTCGTGCATTGACGCCAGTTTGGCGAGAAGACCGCGGGGCAGATTCATAAGTCCTAAAAGCAAGATGCGCCACATGCCGCAAAGAGCATCTACGTCGTCGCTTGCGCGGTGCGTAACCTTCATGGTGCCAAACGCTTCTGCCATGCTGGAAAGCTTGTGTGAAGAAAGTCGAGGTAGCGCTATGCGTGAGAGCGACAGCGTGTCGATCCAGGTATCGGAGACAGAAGTTCCGCCGGGCACCCGTTCAATAAACGTACGGTCAAAGGTGGCGTTGTGAGCCAAAACCGGAAGACCGCCGACAAATTCTGCAAGTGCAGCAACTGCTTCCTTTGCGCTTGGTGCGCCCTTAACGTCTTCATCGGTGATTGAAGTGAGAGCTGTAATCTCTTCTGGAATTGGACACCCTGGATCAACAAAAGTCTGAAAGCGCTCCACAATCTCTCTGCCACTCAATTTAGCAGCAGAAATCTCAATAAGGGAGCATTTCTTAAAGGACAGACCTGTTGTCTCGGTATCCAAAACAACAATGTCGTCCTCTAAGACATCAAACGACTCATGCTCCGCCCTCTCTGCAAGTTCTAAATACTTCTTGCAAACCGCAGAGGGGGTACCTGGAAGAATGAGTTCTTCTAGTTTTTGCGTAGCGCTTTTAGTGCTGGTCATAACCTACAAATCTACTGGCGATCCTCAAGTGCAAACTCAATAAAGCGAGTGCAGAGCTCAGGGAAATCAATGCCGCCGGTACGTGCAGAATCAGGCAGCAAAGAACGGGCAGTCATACCAGGAATGGTATTTGTCTCCAGTACCACTGGGACGCCGTCCTTCGTAACAATAAAGTCACTACGAGAAACGCCGCGGCAACCAAGTGCATTGTGAGCCTTGATAGCTAGCTCCTGAGCACGCGCATATACTGCAGGCTCAAGACGAGCTGGAATCACATGGTGCAGGGATGCTGGCTCATATTTTGTCTTAATGCTGTAGAACTCATCGCCCGTAACAATCTCAACGATTGGCAGAGCTGTTGGGTCCTCGTTGCCAATAACAGGAACGGTAATCTCTGTTCCCTCAATACTCTCCTCAATTAGGATGCGCTCGCCCTGCTCACCTGCAAGTTCAAGTGCAGCGGGAAGCTCTTCTCGCGAAGTAACGCGCGTAACGCCGTAGCTAGAGCCGTTGCCAGAAGGCTTTACAAACATAGGGAGCCCAAGGTCCTCAATAAGCTTGTCTACCTGCTCATCTGTAAAGACGGTACCTGCGGCAACATCAATTCCTTTAGGAGTTGGAACGCCTGCTTGCCTATACATGAGCTTCGACAGCTCTTTTTCAGTTCCCATAGCAGACGCAAGGACGCCAGAAAACGTGTAAGGAATGTGCAGAATCTCGAGAAGACCTTGGATGCAGCCATCCTCACCAAAACGACCGTGCATAGCAACGTACACGACATCATAACCGCCCTGAGCAAGGGTAACTACAAAGTCTTTTTCTGCAACATCAAGCAGGTCAACACTGGTAAAGCCAGCTTCTTTGAGTGCTGCTGCACACTGCTTGCCAGACTCCATTGCAATCTCATGCTCGTCTGACCAGCCACCTGAAACAACTGCTACATGAAGCTTTTTTAGCTCTTCACGTGTCATTTCCGCTCCTTCAGATAAGTCTCCCATAGGGTAAACTCTAGTAAACGTATTTCTTCTAAGATACCGCAGATAGCTTAGAAGAGTTGGAGAAGGACAAAAATGCAATCAAATAATACTCTTGACGGCACAAACACCACGGCTGACGGCGCAGACATCTCCGCGCTTGATTCTCGCCCACAGAAGGCTGCCGTCAAATCTGACCTCAGAAGCCTTTCATCAGAGCAAATTCTTGAGCTTGTGACTTCCCTTGGCCAGCCAAAATTCCGTGCAAAACAGATTGAGGAGTGGATCTGGTCTAAGGGTGCTACCTCTTTTGATCAGATGAGTAATCTTCCAAAAACACTGCGAGAAGAACTATCTAAGCAGGTAACGCTTGCTGGTGCTGAACAGATTGTTCGTCAGGTCTCTGAGGATGGAAGCCGTAAATACCTGCTTCGCTACCCAGATGGCACTTCTGTCGAGTGCGTCGGTATGCCAACTGGCAATAAGCTTTCGGTCTGCGCTTCTACACAGGCTGGCTGCGCCATGGGCTGTGCTTTCTGTGCAACAGGCGCTGCTGGTCTCACACGTTCTCTTTCTGCGAGCGAGATTTACGAGCAGGTTATGCACGTTCGCGACGATTTTGACGCGCGCGTTACCAGCGTTGTTCTTATGGGACAGGGCGAGCCCTTCATGAACTACGACGCTACTCTTGCGGCTATGAGACGTCTCAACTCCCCTGACGGGGCCGGCATTGGTGCGCGCCACATTACGGTTTCTACCTGTGGCGTTATTCCAATGATTAAACGTTTTGCCTCAGAGCCTGAGCAATTTACGCTTGCTGTTTCGCTTCACTCTGCAGTGCAAAAGACGCGAGACGCCCTCATGCCAGGAGTGCGTAAATACTCACTGATTCACCTGTACGACATTATGGGTGAGTATGTCGATAAGACCGGTCGTCGTCCAACGTATGAATATGCGCTGATCAAAGGCGTTAACGATTCCGACAATGAGCTTGGAGCCTTGAGAGACTTCTGTCGAGGAACGCTCTGCCACGTTAACATCATTCAGCTTAACGAGATTGAGGGCTCTAAGTTCCATCCAACATCCCCTGCCCGCGCACAGGAGTTTGTAATCAGCCTCAACTCTGTTGGCGTTGAAGCAACCATCCGTCTTTCTCGTGGATCTGACATTGATGCTGCTTGTGGACAGCTCTTCCAGAAGAGAAACGCACGTTAAACGCGATATACCCTACACATTACAGGTAAAGAAGGGACCCTCTCGAGTCCCTTCTTCTTTAGTTCATATATAGAACATTTGTTCTAATTAATTGCTTTGAGCCATTCTTTTTCTACTCTCGCTTGATGAGAGAGAATGTTTTTTGAAGTTTTTCTATCAATACCACCTGAATAATCGTTGAGAATTGCATCAAGTGCCCTTCTCGACCTTCTCATTGCGTGGAGAAAACTTCTTTGTGCTTCTTTAGTCAACAAGGTGTGCTTAGCGAGAAAAGCTATTCCAATCAATGAAACTGTGGATATAATTGCAAATTTTATCTTCATTATGCTTCTTTACCGTTTGATAGTTTTTCAACTAAAGCAGCAAGCTCGTCTTCATCATTGAATTCGATTTCAATTTTATTCTTGCCACGAATATTTCGCACTTTGACTGGAGTATCCAAAGCAATTCTTAATTGCCTTGCCGCACGCTTATATGCCTGTGGAGTTGGTTGTCTTTTTGGTTTCTCTACATTAGTGACAGAAAATAGTGGAGCAAGGTTTTCTGTCTGGCGGACAGACAAGTTTTCTTCAATTACTTTCTGAGCAAGTTTAATTCTTCCTTCTTTTCCACTAACGGAAAGAATTGCACGAGCGTGTCCTGCACTAATACGTCCTTCTACCATCAAAGTCTGTACCTCTGTTGGAAGGTCAAGAAGGCGTAGGGTATTTGTGATTGCAGATCTTGATTTTGAGAGGACCTTGGCCAAATCGTCTTGGGTTAAGTTCTCCTGTTTAATTAGCTGCTTATAACCTTGTGCTTCTTCGATTGGGCTTAAGTCAGATCTCTGCAAATTCTCGATAAGAGCAAGCTTGAATACTTCCTCGTCAGAAATTGCTTTGATTACAACAGGTACTTCCTCTAATTTTGCAAGTTTCGCAGCCTGAAAACGTCTCTCACCAGCAACAATTTCGTAGTGGTCGCCCTTCTCGCGAACAAGAAGTGGCTGAAGAATACCGTTTTGCTTAATAGAATCACTGAGTTCAGTGAGTTCAGCTTCGTCAAAACGCTTGCGAGGCTGGTCTTTATTTGGCTTAATCTTCTTCAAAGGCAGCGTGGTGGTTTCTTTTTTATTACCAACCTCTGCATCTACCTCGCTAAAAAGCGAATTAAGACCTTTACCAAGTCCTGATTTTTTAACCACGACGATTCACTTCCTTTGCAAGTTTGTTATATGCAAGTGCGCCCATGCTTATTCGTGCATACATGGTTACTGGCAAACCATGACTTGGTGCCTCAGCAATTTTGACGTTTCTTGGAATAAGCGTCTTAAATACCTTGTTACCAAAGTAGTTAGATACTTCATTAACTACCTGCTTAGATAGGGAAGTTCTGCTATCAAACATGGTCATTACTACACCAAAAATTTCAAGATCTGGATTAAGCTGTTTTTGCACCATCTTCATTGATTCAACAATCTTAGTAACACCTTCTAGTGCATAATACTCGCACTGAATTGGGATAAGTATGCTATTTGCGGCAACTAAGGCGTTAATTGTTAGAAGTCCTAATGATGGTGGGCAATCAATCAAAATATAGTCAAAATAATCTTTTACCTGGTCGATTGCTTTTTTTAAAATGTTTTCTCTTGAATCAACGGAGACAAGTTCAATTTCAGCACCGGCAAGTTGAATGGTTGCTGGTGCAATAGTTACGTATTTCTGAACTGTTTGCTGCAATACCTCTTCGATTGGCGTTTCATTGAGAATTACGTCATAAATATCAGCTTCAAGTTCCTCTTTATCAATTCCAAAACCACTTGTCGCATTTCCTTGTGGATCAAAATCAATAATGAGAACTTTCTTCTTTGTTTCACCTAATGCAGCAGCAAGGTTAATTACGGTAGTTGATTTTCCAACTCCGCCTTTTTGATTAATTACTGCCAGAACTTTAGGATCTCTATCCTGAAATCCCCTCGAAAGGTCTTTGTAGCTCATTTATCCTCCGTTTGACCAAGTTTATTTAATAATACAGAATGTTTCACGTGAAACATTCCACAATTACCCTCTTCTTGCAACAAACGGATTTGATTTTGCCATTCCAGTTTTTCTCGGTAATTTAATTTTGCTCTTTGTAACTTTTTTGTATAAAAGAATTTCTCGATGCCCAAGATTGTTTGGTAACTCAAATGTTTCACGTGAAACATTTTCGTATCCAAAAATTTTGGCTGCCTGAGAGGCGTCCTGAAGCTCTATCTCATCAACATTGGCCTTCATTACTATAAGAGTGCCTTGGGAGGCTAAGAAAGGCTCTGCGTACTCCAAAAGAATATTTGTCTTCGCAACAGCTCTAAAAGTCACAAAATCAAACTTCTGTTTATAAGCATTTGGAATTTCTTCTGCACGAAGCTTCTCAGCCCTAACTCTCTCATTTAGACCAATCTCATCAATCATTGACTGAACCGCATTGATCTTTTTTCCAATAGAGTCAACCAATAGTGTTTTATTATCACTCATGATTGCAAGAGGTAATCCAGGAAAGCCTCCACCGGTACCAATATCGATATAGTTGTGAGTACCAGATAAAAACTCATTACACACTTTGAGTGGTAACAAAGAATCAAGAACATGGAGCACTAGTGCATCATCAACTGAAGTAATTCTTGTGAGGTTGAGATTCTTATTTATCTCAATAAGTAGTTCAATATGTTTCAGAAGCTGTCTTCTCTGGAGTTCTGTTGAATCGATTCCATAGGTAAGGAGAAGTTCCTTCAGTACATTCACTTTTGAATTATATAAAGACTTCTCTGATTCAGACATTGCTTCTCCTGTGACAAAACTTCTTGTTACAAGAAGAATTGTCACAAAAAAAGAGGAAGGCGTAAACCTTCCTCATCAAATTACTAAAGCTTGTTAGAAGTTCTTAGCTATTGATAGCAGTTACCACAACACGACGATATGGATCATCGCCCTCAGAGTGCGTAGTAACTTCAAGGTTGTCTCTCAGTGCGATGTGAATAATGCGGCGCTCATAGCCACTCATTGGAGCAAGAGAAACCTTACCGGTCTTCTTAGCACGAGCAGCAGCAGAGAGTGCCATCTCCTGAAGCTTATTACGGCGACGGCTCTTATAGCTTTCAACATCAACAGATACTGGATAGTGGAAGTGAAGCTTAGCACTCATCAAAGAAGAGAGAACCATCTGAAGAGCCTCAAGTGTATTGCCGTGACGACCAATGAGAATTGCAAGATCACCGCCGGTTACGTCAAGAATAAGTTCGCCATCTTCACCGTCATACTCATCAATTGCACAGCTATTCTCGCCAAAGAAGGAGAGAAGCTCCCTAAGATAGAAGACAGCGGTATCAGCAATCTTATTCATCTCAGCATCAGTAAGCTGAATTCCAGCTTCAAAGTGCTCTCGAATTGAAGCAAACTCGTCTTGTGAATCAACGACAGGAGACTCATTAAGAGCGTTTGGCTCAGAAACGAAAGTCTCATCCTCCATGTCGTCCTCCAGTCAATATAAAAAGTTTAACTATTAATCTACGGTAACAAATTTTGTAAACAAAAGTTATTTTGTTCAAGCCCAGCTACTAAGCCTTTTTGTGAGGGCGTGGCTTCTTTTCTTTTCTCACCACGTCAACCTCGATTGGCTTATTAGCCATCTGAGCCTCAGCTTTGAGCTTCTCTTTTTCCATAATGCGCTTGGTAATAAGCTGCTGCTGAGCAAGCTGCCAAATACCAGAAGTAACGTAGTAGAGAAGAACAGCTGCAGGCACAGTCCAACCAAACCAGAGCATCATGAGGGTCATCATGCCGCCCATCATGTACTGCTGGGTACGCTGCTCACCGGAGCTTGTACGAGCGTTTACTGCCATGGAAAGGAAGGTAGTAAGGCCAAACAGAAGAACAAAAATTATGTAAGGGATAGCAGCAACAAGGCCATCAACAGCAAAAATGTCAGACGTTGCTCGTGCGATAGAAGGAAGAATGTTGTAGAAACGAGAGTCTACCGGAACCATCTTTGCAACGGTAAAGAGTGCAATAAAGATAGGGGACTGCAGCAGCAAAGGAAGACAACCACCGAGTGGATTGAAGTTGATCTCTGCGTAAAGCTTACGCATTTCTTCGTTCTGTCTTACTGGATCATCAGCATAGCGCTCCTGGATTTCTTTGAGCTTTGGCTGAACAACGCTCATACGAGCCATAGAGGCCGTCTGCTTGTTGGTCATTGGAACCAGGATAATACGGATGATGATGGTAAGCAGGATAACTGCCATACCCCAGTCTCCCGAGAATGATTGAAGTCCCGCTAAGACTGTGTATAGAAAGTTAACAATCCAATCCCACATATTTCCTCCGGTGCGTTCCTTTACGGAACGGGATCGTATCCTCCCTTATGAAAAGGGTGACAGCGAGCAATACGCTTAAGAGCAAGCCAACTTCCCTTTTTAACACCGTACTTTTGTATGGCTTGAACTGCATATTCAGAACAAGTAGGTCGGTAAATACAGTGCGGCTTAAAAAGGGGAGAGATGTTTCTTTGATAGAAACGAATAGCACCTAGGAACAAATTTGCGGGAAAAGAACCTTGTCTTTTCTCGCTCATTTGACCCCTGTCTTTCTTAACAAAGCATCCAAAGAAACACTTATATCAGCAGGATTAGTGCTGTGTGTATCTTTAGTCGCAAAGAGAATAATGCCGTATCCCTCAACAGGTAAACCGCTCTTTCGAGCTGCTTCGCGCAGAACGCGTTTACACCTGTTTCTAAATACGGCGTTACCTAGTCTTTTTGGAGCTACAAAGGCTACCTCGGAAGGATGTGCCTCAGTGGATGGTGCTACTCGTATACGAAGAACAGAACTTTGAGCCCTCTTCCCCGCGGAGAAGACCCTTTCAAACTCTGAACGAGATTTAATGGTCTTCACAGAAACATTCCTTAGACAGTGAGGCGCTTACGGCCCTTAAGGCGACGACGAGCGAGAACGGCACGACCATTCTTAGTTGCCATACGTGCACGGAAACCGTGGGTAGTTGCGCGCTTGCGCTTATTTGGCTGGTAGGTACGCTTCATAGCTATTTCCTCCCGAACGGGTACAGTATCGATTAAAAAGCCTACAGATTGTACTCGCGTTTATGGGTACCTGTCAAATTTTCTACGCAAATACCTCAACTTTTTCTCTTTTTTATTCAAAAACTTAGCGAGAAAACCTTTCATATTGAAAATTTCACTTGTAATAAGTGAAGAAATTTGTTGAAAGGAATATTTCTGTAAGCTGAAATATATCCGTTAAATGCTACTATCATTCAGTACGTCTTTCACAAAGATATAAAGTTATCTACAGATGTTTAACACTTGTTGAAAACTTTCATTCATCGTGAAAGAAAACGAAAAGTTTTCTTCATTTGTTTAACAATTGTTGAAAAGGGGGTGTCATGGCAAGAGATTTCTTTCCTTTTGTTGAGGAAAACACCAACCAGGATGAAAAAGACGCTGGTTCTGATAATTCTCTCACTGTCCGTTATGCTGCACGTATTGCAGTGTATGACGATAAAGCCGCAGCACCTCGTGTTGTTCTCGTAGAACCAAAAGACGTTCGATCTTATCTTGATGAAATTGCAGCTACCGTTAACCAGCTTGCTCACGAGCAGGGTGGAAAAATTCCTTTTATGGTTATGCGTGAGATTGTGGAAAATTTCATTCACGCTCGATTTGTAGCTCCTACAATTTCAATCATGGATAACGGAAATACGATTAGGTTTTCAGATCAGGGACCTGGTATTAAAGAGAAAAATCGAGCTCTTGAGTTTGGTACTTCTTCTGCAACAGAAGAGATGAAATCGTTTATTAGAGGCGTTGGTTTTGGCCTTCCTTATGCTCAACAATACATGGTTGAGAAGGGTGGAAGTCTTACCCTCGAAGACAATATCTCTGGCGGAACCATTGTTACCTTGTCAACACGCCGCTCTAAAGATGCGCACATTCAGACGCTTCCAACTCAAGAAGAAGCTGAAGAGTTACCTGTAAATCAGAACCAACAGACAGTTTCACATGCTTCACAAGCAGTTTCTTATCAGACAGCTACACAGCCAGCTACACAGCTTCCTAATCTGGTACTTACAGATCGAGCAAAACAAGTTCTTCAATATCTCTATGAGCATGAATGGGTTGGAGCAACAGAACTCACTGGTGCCTTTGGCCTTTCTACACCAACGTGGTCAAGAGAATTAAAATCGCTGGTAAACATAGGAATAATTGGTAAAGTTGGGCAAAAATATAAGCTTACTACTATTGGAGAAACCCTCCTTTCATAGAGTTTCTCAACATTATTCGCTGAAAGTTATCAACATTCCTCTATACTAGGTGTCCCAATTTTCAACATTTTGATTGGACACGTATGGATGCATCAATTGATTCAGACGCAGTAGCTCTGTGGCAAGACGCAATTGACCTCTTGGTTGAAGAGAATCAGCCAGAGGCTTTTATTGCTATGTTGAGAACCTGTACTCCAATTAAAGTTGAAGATAACGCACTGTGCGCTGAAACATCAATGCGCTTGGCATATAACCGTATCCTTAAGAATCTACCGATTGTTGAGAGATGCCTTTCGGCAGCAGCCTTTGAAGACATTATCTTGAGTCTTACGCTTACAAAGTCTTCTACTCCTGTTACCACTACTTCCACAATGACTCCTCAAGAGTTCAACGCTTGGAAGCAAAAAACTGCTCCTATACAAGCAGTTGTTCCAGAGCGGATTCAAGATTTTGAATCCCAGGAACAAAGCCTTGAAGAATTAAAACAACAGACCTTAAAGCGCCGTAAGAGTAATCCTCTTTATGAGGAGACATCTTTCAATTCAAACCTCACCTTTGATCGCTTTGTTGTTGGTGACGAGAACGAGCTTGCACATCAGCATGCATTAAATGTTGCAAACGATGCAAAAGGTAAGGCAAATCCACTGTTTATTTACGGTGCAAGTGGTCTTGGAAAAACTCACCTTCTACGCGCGGTTCAAAACTACATCAACTCTGAAGATATCGAACGCGTTTGTGTTTACAAAGATGCAGATGCCTTTGTTGATGATTATGTAAATGCAGTTCGTAAAAACGCATCAGGAAACGCCGCAACAGAGCTTAGTAATAACTACCAAAACATTGATGTTCTTATCATCGATGACGTCCAAAAACTTGCTGGTAAAGCAGGTACTATTAACTTCTTCTTCAATATTTTTAACTCTCTTATTGATAGAGGTAAGCAGATTATTCTTGCCGCAGATAGAACACCCGCTCAGCTTGGTATGGGATCTGACGGATTTGATGATCGTATTACTTCTCGTATGAGTGGTGGCATCGTTATTGGTATTGAGTCTCCAAGCTACGAGATGAAACTTAATCTTATTCATGTCTTCTGCGACCGCGCATTTAAAGAAAGAAATTCTTCTCTTTCTGCAGACGATTTGCCAGAGGACATCCGTCGCTACATGGCTGATAAAGCCGGTCAAAGTATTAGAACGCTTGAGGGCTTCTGTAATCGCTGTGTAACTGGTCAGATTAAGGCAAAAGAATCTGGCACAAATATTAAACAGGAAGAAATCGATAAGATTGCAGACACGCTCTGGCGTCGCGTTTCAAAGACCGTAAATATCGAGAAGGTCCAAGAAGTCGTAGAAAATATCTATGGCATTAGTCATCGCGATATTGTTGGTAACAAGAGAAATAAAGAGATTGCAGAACCTCGTCACGTTGCAATTTATCTTGCTCACGACCTTTGCCAATACACACTGGTAAATATTGGTAAGCATTTTGGCGGAAGAAAACACGCAACTATTTTGCACAGCATTGAGGTAATTGAAGAGAGAATCAAAGAAGACAAAAGCTTCTATGATCAAATTTCTCAACTCAAGAAGACTATTCTTGAACAAAGTTAGTGTTTAAAACCTGTTAGTAAGATGTTAATTGGTGAAGAGAAGTAATGATTTGTTGTTGAGAGTTTAAGAGAGGAAGTTTTACTTTGTTTATGAATGTCAAAAATAAGCAAACAAATCTGACCTCTAGAAACATATTTCTACCTCTAGAAATGTAAAGCTTTCTTCTTTTCAACATAGCTTATTATTACTACGATATTTTTTATTCTTATCTAAGAAATAATAGAAAGGGTCGTCATGAAATTTACCGTAAGTCAATCCGCTCTCCAGACGGCGCTTGATATTGTTTCTAAGGGTATTGGTTCTAATACAACACTTCCTATTCTCTCCGGTATTTATCTCAAAGCTTTTAATGGCATGCTTGAGCTGCAATCCAGCGACTTAACTATTTCTATCAAGCATCAAATTGCAGCAAACGTAGAAGAAGAAGGAGAAACAGTTGTTTCTGGAAAAGTTATCCAGAACATTGTTAAGAACCTTCCTGATGCTGCAATTACTTTTGAAGGTGGAGAGCGTACGCTTTCTGTAACATGTCAGCGCTCATCTTTTAGACTTAATACTCTTTCTGCTCACGACTGGGCTCAATTCCCAGAGTTTGATCTTGAGAAAACTTGTGAGCTCCCAAGCCAGCTTCTATCAACTATGGTTGATAAGGTGTATCGCGTAACTTCTAAGGAAGCTTCTCGTCCTATTCTTCAGGGAATTTCTCTCACTGTTGAAGACAACACTATTCGCCTTGTTGCAACAGACTCATTCCGTCTTGCCGTTTGTGATTCCAACACAGATACTCCAGCAGGTGAGTCTTTTACTGCAATTATCTCTGGTGAAGTGTTCCATGACGTTCTTTCTATGCGTAGCATGACTGAGAAGGTTTTGATTGGTACTACAGATAACCAGGTAGTCTTCCAGTTTGGAAATACCACTCACATCTCTCGTAAGATTGAAGGTCACTTCCCAGACTATAAGCAGCTACTTCCTACGTCTTGCACCGCGTCAGTTGATATCAACGTTGAAGATTTTTCTGCAGCCCTGAAGCGCGTCTCTGTTATTGCACTAGCAAATCCTTCAGTTCGTTTTGATGTTGATGCCGATGGTAAAGAAGTTAAGCTCTCTGCATCCTCACCAGATCAGGGTGAGTCTTCCGAGCATATTGAAGCTCAGATTGGGGGAGATTCCCTTTCAATTGCTTTGAATTATCACTATGTCTTTGATTGTGTAAATGCTGCACCTTCTAAGGATCTTCTGCGCCTTGAGCTACAAGGTCCTTCTCAGCCAGCTATTTTCAAATCAAACGGCAAGGTCAACTACTTGTATCTTCTGATGCCTGTTCGCCTCTAATTTGATAGGGGTTGTGTGGGACTTAAAGTTGAACATGTTTCGCTGTATAACTTTCGTTGCTTTTCTTCGAAAGAGATAGATTTATCTGCACAAACTACTATTTTTGTAGGAAAGAACGCTGCAGGTAAGACAAATACTGTTGAAGCATTACAACTCCTTACTGCTGGGTATTCATTTAGAAAACCCACACCATCACAGCTCCTTCTTACAGGTACTTCTGAGGCAAAGATAGAGATTTCTCTTACAGGAGATGGAAGAAAGCTAGAAAATACCTGCACCGTTACAGAACGCCGCCGTCAATTTTCAAAGAATGGTAAGAAATGTCAGGCTGCAGATATCTCTGGAACACTGATGTCGGTACTTTTTAATCCCGATGACCTTTCAATGATTAAAGGTGGCGCATCGCATCGCCGAGAAGAATTTGATGACTTTGGCCGCCAGGCAAATAAAAGCTACTTCATGGTTTTCTCGGCATATACTAAGACAGTTGAGCAAAGAAATAAGCTGCTTAAATCTGATTGGCCAGATGAAAACTTGCTTGATGCGTGGGATCTTTCGCTTGCAAGAGGAGGGGCTACACTTCTTCATGCACGAATTCATTTGTTTGATCGCCTGGCAAAGAAAACGTGTGAGATTTACCAGGAGCTTTCTGGCGGAGAACACTTAGAAATGAACTATATTTCTTCAATTGGTAAGGTATCTCTTGAGGCCACTAGAGAAGAAATTGCTGATCAATTCTTACAGGCATTACATGAAGCTCGCACGGATGATATTCGTCGTCAGCAAAGTACAAAAGGACCTCATCGAGACGACGTTGAGTTTTTAATTGAGGGTAAAGACGCTAGAAATTTTGGTTCTCAAGGCCAAATTAGAACTGTCGTTTTAGCACTTAAGATGGCAGAAGTTCTCCTTTCAGAAGAAATACTTGGCGAGAAACCCTTGCTGCTTTTAGATGATGTTATGAGTGAGCTTGATGAAGACCGCAGAAAAGCCATCATGGAATTTGCATTCCATGACATCCAAACGGTAATTACCACTACAAACCTTGGGTATTTCTCTGAAGAGATTTTAGAGAAAGCGCAGATAGTTAGGTTTAGCGATGAATAATCAACAAGAAACACCTGCGCGTGGTGGTAATGAAAACGCAAAAGATTTAATGAGCACTCTGCTTGGAACCTTCAGAGATTCTAAGAGCATGTCAAAAAATCGTCGCGCTTATCTTGCATGGGTTGAAGCAAATGGTGAAAGAGAGACAGAACACACTACCGGTGTATTTGTCAGAGAAGTAGCTGGTAGAGAGTTCCCTGTGCTTACCGTTTATGTAGACAATCGTATGTGCATGATTGATTTTCTTGCACAAAGAGAAATTTATAGGGCAAGGTTGTCAGAGTATGGTCTAGAGCTTTCAGATCTTGAATTTAAGCTGGACAAATACAATAGACATCCTGGTAAAGAAAATGATTCATCAGAAAAACAAGCACAGGGGCAAAAAGAAGAGAAAAAAGATCTTCCAGAACTCACACCAGAAGAAAAATTACAAATTTCTGAGTTAGTTTCTGGACTTTCTGAGCCACTTAAGTCAACGGCTTATAAAGCGATTGAAGCAAGTTTTAGACAAAAAAAGAGTCTTTAGTCAAATCTGTCACTAATCTGTCCTTAAATCTCTTTACAGAGCCTCTCAGATACCAAATATTACTGTTTAAACAATGAAATTTCTCTGTGCCGAGTTGATTTTGGCGATTTCATAGTAAAATACTTACATCATTCCGCTCACAATTGAAGAGAGGACTTACGTGGCAAAAGAAAATAAGTATGACGGTACAGAGATTAAGATCCTTGAAGGCCTTGAGGCTGTTCGTAAGCGTCCAGGTATGTATATTGGTACAACTTCAGCTTCTGGTCTGCATCACCTTGTTTGGGAGATTGTAGATAACTCAGTCGATGAGGCAATGGCTGGTTATTGCTCCAAAATCAAGGTAACCGTTCATCCAGATAACTCTATTTCTGTTGAAGATAATGGTCGTGGTATTCCTGTAGACCTTCATCCCCAGAAAAAAATCCCAACTCTTGAGGTTGTTCTTACTATCCTTCACGCAGGTGGCAAGTTTGATAACAACGCTTATAAAGTCTCCGGTGGTCTTCACGGCGTTGGTGTTTCTGTTGTAAACGCTCTTTCAAAGAAACTTGTTGCACAGGTTAAGCGCGATGGCAAAATCTACGAGATGGTCTTTGAGCGCGGTAAAACTGTTCAGAAGATGAAGGAAATTGGCACCTCAAAATCCAACGGTACTACCATTACCTTCTGGCCAGACGACATGATCTTTGAGACCACTACGTATAACTTTGACACACTTCGTGACCGTCTCCAGGAAACCGCATTCCTTAACAAGAACCTTAAAATTACTCTTGTTGATGAGCGTGAGCTCACTCCTCGTCAGGTTGACTTCCAGTATGCGGGCGGCATCATTGACTTTGTTAAGTACCTTAATGATGAGAAAACCGTTTTACCAGGACTTTCTCGCCCTATCTATATTGAAGGTAAGTCAGACCCTGACGCTCCAATGTCTCAGATGGGTGAGGTAGAGGTTGCTATTCAATGGAATACTGACTTCAGTGACAGAACTCTTTCTTTTGCAAACGACATTTTCACTGAGGAAGGCGGAATGCACCTCGAGGGCTTCCGTACTGCTCTCACTAAAGTAGTAAATGATTACGGCACCAGGCAGGGAATTCTTAAAGAGAAAGACCCTAAGCTTGAGGGTGGCGATATTCGTGAGGGTTTAACTGCTGTTATTTCAGTTAAGCTGCCAGATCCTCAGTTTGAAGGACAGACAAAGGCAAAGCTTGGTAGTTCTTACATGAGAACTCTCACCAACAAGATTGTTACTCAGGGTCTCTCAGAGTACCTGGAAGAGCATCCAAATCAGGCAAAAGAGATTCTCAAGAAAGCATCTCAGGCTGCAAAAGGCCGTCTTGCTGCTCGTAAAGCTCGTGAAGCAACACGTCGTAAGGGACTTCTTGAGTCAGCCGCTCTTCCTGGAAAGCTTGCAGACTGCTCCGTTCGCGATGCAGAGATGACTGAGCTCTTCATCGTCGAGGGTGACTCCGCAGGTGGTTCTGCAAAGATGGCACGTGACCGTTCTATCCAGGCAGTTCTTCCACTTCGTGGAAAGATTTTGAACGTTGAGCGCGTACAGGCTCACCGTGCACTTTCTTCTGACACTATTACTTCGCTGATTACCGCTATTGGTACTGGTGTTGGAGATGAATTTAATATTGAAAAGGCACGTTATCACAAGATTGTCATCATGACCGATGCTGATGTTGACGGCTCTCACATTAGAATTCTTCTGCTTACTTTCTTCTATCGTTACATGAAGCCAATGATTGACGCAGGTTATATCTACGTTGCTCAGCCTCCTCTGTATCAGATTAAGCCAAAGGGTAAAAAGAACGGTAAATACATCTATACCGATGAAGAACTTGCTCTTGAGACAAAGAAGTTCGAGGACAACACCAAGTTCACTATTCAGCGTTATAAGGGTCTTGGTGAGATGGACCCAGAGCAGCTTTGGGCAACCACTATGGAGCCAAAGAATCGCATTCTTCTTAAGGTAACCATCGATGATGCTCTTGCCGCTGATCGCGCGGTCTCTGACCTTATGGGCAACCAGGTTGAGAAGCGTAAAGACTTCATCCAAACACATGCAAAAGACGTCCGCTTCCTGGACATTTAATGGTTTCTCGCTAAATCATTAGACAGAAAATGAAAGGGTAACTTGTGGCAGACGATAAAAATATGAATGATGATCTTTTTGGTGCAGACGAGGATCAAGACCTTGATGCACAAAACGATATGGATGAAGAATACGAAGATGACGAGGTAGAAGAAGACTCTGACGAGTTTGACCCAGAGACTGGGGAAAATCTCATAACGGGAGAAACTTCACACATTATCTCTGATGAGGCTGGTACTCGTCTTGACCTCTCAGACATTCACGGTGGCACGCTTAAGCCAACCGATTTGTCCTCAGAGATGAAGACTTCCTTCCTTGAGTATTCCATGTCCGTTATTGTTGCTCGTGCACTTCCAGATGTTCGAGACGGCCTTAAGCCTGTTCACCGCCGTATTTTGTATGCAATGAGCGAGGCTGGCATTACGCCAAACCGTCCACATAAGAAGTCTGCATGGGCAGTCGGTGAAGTCATGGGTAAGTACCACCCACACGGTGACTCCGCTATTTATGACTCCATGGTCCGTATGTCTCAGGACTTCTCGATGAGACTCCCTCTGATTGATGGCCACGGAAACTTTGGTTCTATCGACGGTGATCCACCAGCAGCAATGCGTTATACCGAGGCACGCCTTACCAGAAGTGCTATGGAGATGCTGGCAGAGCTTAACAAGAACACCGTTGATCTTCAGTCAAACTATGATGAGTCTCTGACAGAGCCTGCAGTTCTTCCTGCTCGTTTCCCAAATCTTTTGGTTAACGGTTCTTCAGGTATTGCAGTTGGTATGGCTACCAACATTCCTCCTCACAACCTTGGTGAGGTAACTAACGCTGTTTGCATGATGATTGAGAACCCTGACGTTACCACTGAGGAGCTCATGACCGTTCTACCTGGTCCTGACTTCCCAACAGGCGGCATCATCATGGGCACTCAGGGCATCAAGGATGCCTATGAGACTGGTCGCGGTTCTATTACCGTCCGCGCAAAGGTCCACGTTGAGCAGGTCAAGAGTGGTCGTCAGCGTCTTGTTGTTACCGAGATTCCTTACCAGGTTAACAAGGGTCTTCTTCAGGAGAAGATTGCTCAGGCAGTCAACGAGAAGAAAATCGAAGGCATCTCTGATATGCGCGACGAGTCCAACCGTAAGGGTATGCGCATTGTTTTGGACCTCAAGCGTGATGCTGTTCCACAGGTTGTTCTGAATAACCTGTACAAGAAGACTCAGCTTCAGTCCAACTTTGGCATCATTGACCTGGCCTTGGTTGACGGTGTTCCTCGTACCCTTTCTCTTCGTGAGATTCTTCGTCACTACATTGATCACCAGATTGATGTTGTACGCCGTCGTACTGAGTTTGACCTGGACAAGGCACAGAAGCGTGTCCACATTTTGGAAGGCCTTCTGACCGCAGTTGATAACATCGATGAGATTGTCCACATCATCCGCAGCTCGCAGGATGATGCTGAGGCAAAGAAGCGCATGAACGAGCGTTTTGGCCTGGATGAGATTCAGGGCGAGGCAATCCTTCAGATGCGTCTGCGCCGCCTCACCGGTCTTGCTCGTCAGGACCTTGTTGACGAGATTTCCCAGCTCAGACTTGATATTGCCTACTACGAGGATCTTCTCGCTCATGAGGAAAAAATTCTGGCTGTTATTGCCGATGAGCTCCGAGAGATTTCCAACCGCTATGCTGATAAGCGTCGTACGCAAATCTCTGACCAGGACATTCAGAACCTGGACGTCGAGGATCTTATCGCTGAAGAGGATATGGTTGTTACCGTTACTCACGCAGGTTACGTAAAGCGCGTTCCTGTTGAGATTTATCGTTCTCAGAAGCGCGGCGGCAAGGGTGTTCAGGGCGTCTCTCTCAAAGAGAACGACTTTGTCGAGAACCTCTTTGTTGCCTCTACCCACGATTACGTGCTGTTCTTTACCAACTTTGGTAAGGTGTACCGCCTCAAGGTCCACGAGCTTCCTGTTGGCAACAGAACTACTAAGGGTAGTGCCATCATCAACGTCATCGAGACGCTTGCAGAAGGCGAGAAGGTCAAGGCAGTTATCACTACCCGCGACTTCCCAGAAGACAACTACCTGATGTTTGCTACTAAGCAGGGAATGGTCAAGAAGACTGCAATGTCTGAGTACGACCGTACACGCAAGGACGGCCTCATTGCAATCAACCTCAAGGACGGCGACGAGCTGGTTAACGTCCGCCGTGTCCACCCAGGTGACAAAGTTGTTCTGTGCTCCTCTGACGGCAAAGCAATCCTGTTTGACGAGGCAGAGGCAAGAAGCATGGGCCGCGGTACCTCGGGCGTTCGTGGTATTACGCTCAAGGGCAATGCAACTATGCTTGGCATGGAAATTACCAACGGTAACGGTGACCTTTTCGTTATTACCGAGAAGGGCTACGGAAAGCGCACGGCAATTTCTGAGTATCCAGTTCACAAGCGTGGTGGACAGGGCGTCTTTACCATCACAATGACGGAGAAGAAGGGTAACCTGGTTGCCTGCCGCGTTGTTGGTCCTCAGCACGAGATTATGATCATGTCCGAGGAGGGCGTTGTAATCCGCGTCAAGGCCGGCGATATCTCCAAGCTGGGCCGCTCCACTCAGGGTGTCAAGGTTATGAACCTCTCTGGTAGCGACGTTGTTTCTGCTGTTGCTCGTATGGTTGCCAACAAGAAGAAGGCTCCTAAGCACGCAGAGAACCAAGGTATGCTTGATCTGATGGCAGCCGGTGCTCGTGATGCTGATGAGGCAGAGTCCGTTGACCTTGGAGATGAAGAGGAAGTACTGGACGATTCACTGCTGGATGATGACGAATAAGCATTTCAGCTATACGTAATTTGAAGAGCTCAGGAGGTAATTCCCTTGGGCTCTTTTCGTTTACCGAGAAAATCAGCGCACTAACGGTAATGATTTTTATATAAAAGATGAGTCAATTGTTTAAAAGTAAGCCATAGAGCAGGATTTATGAGAAATCCTCAGGGGAGACATCCTCAATAAACTGGCGGAATTCCTCAAGCTCTTGGGCCTGAACGTCCTTCTCGACATCAGTAAAGTCAGGAGCAGCAGCGATTTCTAGAACGCTCTCGTCTGCAAAGATGGGAGCGTTTGTTCTTACTGCCAGCGCAATTGCGTCGGATGGGCGAGCGTCCACGTAAATATGCTCTCCCTCTTTGGAGATAAGCTCAATTTGCGAGAAAAACGTGGTACCGCGGACACCCACAATGCGCACGCTTTTAATATCTGCATCCAAAGAATCGAGAACGGAGCGGAGAAGGTCATGCGTTAGAGGTCTCTCGGTAGATTCTTGATCAATGCCAAGGCTGATAGCAGATGCCTCGATGTTGCCAATCTTGATAGGAAGACTTAAAGAAGAGACGCCACGTGGGTCATGAAGACGCAGAACAATTACGGAAGAGATGGGTCCTCCTCCGACAACAACTGTCTGTATGTCCATACGCTTCAGTGACACAAACACTCCAAATAGCACGTCTTTTATCAATCTTTGGGCAGATAGTCTACGACTTTCTGTTCTCATTTCATACCCAGTTTCAAGAAAGTTTAAAACAAAACAAAAAAAGTGTTGACCTATGAGAATTATGGAGGTATTATTTTTCCCTGCGTTGGGCCTGTAGCTCAGTTGGTCAGAGCGTCCGGCTGATAACCGGGAGGTCACAAGTTCAAACCTTGTCAGGCCCACCACTTTATGTGACAATAGTCACCCCAACGTTAGCCGAGTCGCCGTTGGGGTGATTATTAAAACCTTCTGGGCCCAACCAGAAGTCAGTACGGGGAATTAGCTCAGCTGGGAGAGCGCGGGCTTTGCAAGCCTGAGGTCAGGGGTTCGATCCCCCTATTCTCCACCAAATGTTCAAGGCCAGGGATTTTCTCCCTGGCCTTTTTGCTTAGACGCCAAAAACATACCGATAGCCGCCAATATCAGCCACTTATCGAATAGTTGAAATATTTTCGAAAAAGTTTGAGTACGATTTACACAGGAGTATGTTCTTTTCATTGGAGCTGTGGATAACCACAAGGAGAGAAAAGAGTTCTTATGTCAAACCTTACTCGTCGCAACTTTTTTGGTGTCAGCGCAGTTGTAGCAGGTTTGGGTATCACAGCCTGCAAAAAGTCCGATTCTGATACTAGCGAGAAAAAAGAATCTGACACCAACTCTACTGATACTGTTGGTGCACCAGAAGAGCTGGTAAAGGCAGCAAAAGAAGAGGGTAAGCTAATTGTTTATGGCTCTTGTGAGGAAGAGTACCTAAACGCAGTTTGTGCAAACTTCAAGAGCCTGTACGGCATTGATGTTCAGGCGCAGCGTCTCTCAACCGGAGAAGTTGCTGCAAAGATTGAGGAAGAGAACGGTCATCCTTCAGCTGACGTTTGGTTTGGCGGAACAACCGATCCTTACAATGTCACCTCTTCAAAGGGCCTTCTTGAGCAGTATGAGCCAAAGAATGCATCACATCTTATTTCTGATAAGTTCAAGAGTACCAACAAAGACTGGTACGGAATTTATAAGGGCATTCTGGGCATTCTGTACGATAAGGATGAGCTTCAGCGCCTTAAGCTTGATGTTCCTCAGGATTACAAAGACCTTATCGATCCTAAGTATAAGGGCCTCATTTGGTCTTCTAACTACAACACCGCAGGTACTGCAAAGCTGATCATCAACACCGTTATTCAGAAGTACGGTCATGACCAGGGTATTCAGTATCTTGTTGATCTTGATAAGAACATTGCTCAGTACACCAAGAGCGGTTCTGGTCCTTCTAAGGCTATCGGAACAGGCGAGTGCACCATCGGAATTGGTATGCTCCATGACGGCATTTATCAGATTGTTGATCAAGAGCATGAGAATGTTGGTCTTCAGATTCCAAGCTCTGGCGCATCATACGAGGTTGGCGCAACCGCAATCTTCAAGGGTGCTGCACATCCAAACGCAGCTAAGCTCTGGATTGAGTATGCACTTTCACCAGCATGCGTTGACCTTGCACAGAAGAATGGCTCTTACCAGTTCCTGGTAATTGACGACGCAAAGCAGCCTGAGATTGCTACTGAGTACGGCCTTGATCCAAACAACGTTATGGACTACAACTTCGAGGATGCCAAGAAGCACACCGAGCAGTATGTCAAGGACGTTATGGAAGCTCTTGGTGGCGGAGATAGCCGCTTTAAGACAGAGTAAAACCAGCGCCGTCGAGCAAACAAACAATGTTGTTGCTCAAGCTTTGAGTGGCAGATTATACTGGGTAGGCAGAGATCTGCCTACCCAGTTTCACATAGAGCTTTGCGTATAGGTTTAGTGTTTCAGAGTTAGGACCAGTATGGCAAAATCCCAGAGCGCTCGACTTGAGCGAAAAAAGCTCCTTGGCGATCCAATTTTGATAACGACCATTGTCGTTCTTATCGCCTTTTTGACCCTTTTTATTTTGTATCCACTTGCCATTCTTATGGTTGACTCTGTAGTCTCCGATAATGGGATTAGCTTTGATGTATTTACGCGCATCTTGGCTTTGCCTTCGTTTGATCGCGCAATTACCAATACCCTTAGAGTTGGTTTTGCGGTAGGCATTTTATCAGCGCTTATTGGTCTGCTTTTTGCCTATGTTGAAGTGTACGTAAAACTTCGTACAAAGTTTATGACAGGCCTTTTCCGTGTGGTATCCATGCTTCCTGTTGTTTCTCCGCCTTTTGTACTGTCCCTTTCCATGATTATGATGTTTGGCAAGAAAGGCCTGATTACTCGAGGTCTTTTGGGAATTTTTGACAACAACATCTATGGTTTCTGGGGCATTTTTATTGTTCAGACCATGTCGTTCTTCCCTGTGTGCTACATGATGCTTAAGGGTCTGCTCAAAAACATTGACCCATCTCTTGAAGAAGCAGCCCGTGATATGGGAGCAAGCCGCTGGAAGGTATTTACCAGCGTTACCCTTCCTCTTATTTTGCCTGGCTTGGGCAATGCTTTTCTCGTCTCATTTATTGAGTCAATTGCAGACTTTGCTAACCCAATGATTATTGGTGGTTCGTACGATACCCTGGCAACAACCATCTACCTGCAAATTACAGGCGCGTACGACAAGCAGGGCGCTGCTGCTATGGCTGTTGTTCTTCTTTCCATCACGCTGCTCATGTTTGTTGTTCAGAAGTTTGTCTTGGAAGCAAAGAGCACGTCCACGCTCTCGGGCAAAGCAACGCGTGCCAGGATGCTTATTACAGACAACTCTGTTCGCATCCCGCTCACTATCCTTTGCGCGCTGGTAGCACTCTTTGTTATTGGCATGTATCTCTGCGTTCCTTATGGTTCGTTTGTCCGTTCCTGGGGCTCTAATTACGAACTAACTACAAAATGGTTTGAGCAGGTATTTTCCAAGTATCACGGCTTGCAAGCATTTAGCGATTCGTTCATGCTCTCGCTTATTGCAGCGCCAATTACCGCCCTGCTTTCGATGATTATTTCTTACCTGGTAGTAAAACGTCGCTTCCGTGGTCGCGGCTTTATCGAGGCTGTATCCATGCTGGCTATGGCAGTTCCTGGTACGGTTTTGGGCGTTGGATACATTCGCGGTTTCTCAAGTGGTGTTATGCACACAGGATTTTTGCAAGGTCTGTATGGCACAGGACTCATCTTGATTATTGTCTTTGTCGTACGTTCGCTTCCTACAGGAACGCGCTCCGGAATCTCGGCGCTTCGACAGATTGACAAATCAATCGAGGAGTCCGCATATGACATGGGTGCCGATAGCTTTACGGTGTTTATGACCGTTACGCTACCGCTGATTAAAGATTCGTTCTTGTCGGGCCTGGTAACGGCGTTTGTCCGTTCCATCACCGCAATTTCTGCAGTTATTCTCTTGGTCACACCAGAGTTCCTGCTCATTACTGTTCAGATCAATGAGTTTGCGGGCAAGGGTTCATATGGTATGGCCTGCGCCTTTGCAACAATTCTGATTGTTATTACCTATGGCTCGGTATTGCTTATGAATTGGGCCATCAAACACTTTGGCACCAGCCGAGCACTCAAGGAGGAGTAACACATGGCTACAGAGAAAAAAGGCGTTCGCCTTGAGCACATTTCCAAAATTTATCAGGATCAGAAGACTGGAAAAGACTTCTACGCAGTTCAAGACGCTAACATCACTATTGCTCCTGGCGAGTTTGTAACGCTGCTTGGCCCTTCTGGCTGCGGAAAGACCACTATTCTGCGCATGATTGCTGGTTTTGAGAGCCCTGATGAGGGAAAGATCTTTCTTGGCGATGAGCAGATTGATGAGCTCACTCCAAACAAGCGCGACACGGCAATGGTATTCCAGAGCTATGCATTGCTTCCTCACTACAACATCTTCGATAACGTTGCCTATGGCCTCAAGCTGCGCAAGATGGACAAGAACGTAATTCGCGAGAAGGTCCTTCATATCCTTAGTCTTGTTGGACTTGAGGGCATGGAAGAGCGCATGACCAATCAGCTTTCTGGTGGTCAGCAGCAACGTGTTGCTTTGGCACGTGCTCTGGTTATTGAGCCAAGCGTGCTCCTCTTCGACGAGCCTCTTTCAAACCTCGATGCTAAGCTGCGTGTTGACATGCGTAATGAGATCCGTCGTATTCAGCAGGAGGCCGGCATTACCGCCATCTACGTCACACATGACCAGTCAGAGGCAATGGCACTTTCAGACAACATCATCATTATGAAAAAGGGTGTTGTGGACCAGGTTGGCGACCCTCAGACGGTTTACTATCATCCAGCAGATGAGTTTGTTGCAGACTTCATCGGTGAGTCCAACTTCCTGCACGCAACCATTGCAGACAAGCTTGATCCTGAGACGGCACTTTGCCGCTTTGAGGGCCATGAGTTTGAAGCCAGCGGATGCTCTCACCTGGATAAGGGCAAAGAGTGCTGCATTGTTCTTCGTCCAGAGTCCGCACGCCTCGCTGACGAGGGAACACTTGCCTGCGAGGTAGTGCTTTCTCGCTTCATGGGCCACTATCAGAACTACCACGTTATGGTAGGCGATACTCTCATCAAGATTACAGACTTCAATCCTCGTACCCACAAGATTTACAACGTCGGTGACCACGCCTTTGTTGACTTCACCAAAGACGAGGTCCACGTTCTGTAAATGTTTTAGTTAAAGCAGTAACGTATGGCGAGAAGATCCGTTGGTCTTCTCGCCATTTTTGTTAGACGGTGGATTTGAGCCAATTAAGCTTACACGTGAGCAGCTTGTGGTCGGGCTCAAGCGAGGGGTCTTTGATTCTTTTAAGGAGCATCTTGCACGCGGCGTAGCCCTCTTCATAGACGGGTTCAACAATAGTTGAGATGCTTTTAGCAGGCAAATCGGTCCAATCAGTGTTATTGAATCCCAACAGACCAACTTGCTCTGGAATTACCTTTTCATAGGCATGCAGCGCGCTATAGACACTCTTAAGAGCCCACTGATTTGGTACAAATACCAGCGTTTTCTTTGACGGAAGAATGTGGTTGTTAAGCCATTGCGTGATTTCAGGGATAGACAACGTGCTTTGCTCTATGGTGAGACGCTCATAAGGTTTACTTGAGGCCTCTAAAGCATCAGTGAAGCCAGATTCTCGTTCAATCCTGGTGCGACCTTTTGGCTCTCCACCAATGATTAAAAAGTTCTCGTACCCACGCTCGACGCAGTGCGACGCTGCTGAATAAACTCCGTCATAGAGGTCACTTTTTATCCAGGAAGTATTAAGGGTGATGAGGTCGCAGTCAAAATAAACAACCGGTTTTCCAACTTTAGCAATGCGCCTGTCTACCGCTCTAAATTGATTGGTGGGCTGGATGAGCAGTCCATCTGCCCCAATTGAGAGCATTTTCTCGACCCAGTCGGCTTCAAGCGTGGGGTCAAAGCGAGAATTACAAATAATTGTCTGATATCCAGCCTCAAGAGCGGCGTCTTCAATGCCGTTGGTCATTTGAGCGGCCCAGGCATTAGTGTTGTCCAATATGAGAACGGCAATAATTCCAGAGCTCTTTTTAACCATTGCTTGAGCCTGGGCGCTTGGAATATATCCCGTATTTTCAATTGCTTTTTTGATACGTTGCTTAGTTGCTTCGGACATCTTTTCAAAGTGTCCATTAAGATAATTTGAGACAGTGGCAATGGAAACATTTGCTAATTTTGCAAGGTCAATGATAGTGGTCTTAGACATTGGCACTCATTTCACCGAAATTTTTACAATGTACTTGCAAAATACCAACGTTAGTGAGTCTGCTGGATTCCACGTTGGTTAAACGTTTAACAAAATTCATCATAACACAAGGTAGATTAGACGTTTACCGAAATCTTCTTTCAAAAAAGATTGAAACAATGCAAAGTATGAGTTGGAAACGTACGTCGTCAAAAGACGTGCTCGTGCGCCCCGCTTAGGGGCTCACAACTTACTTTGCGAGAGGACATAACCATGAACGTCGTTGCTGTATGCGCTTGCACGGTTGGAATTGCTCACACCTGGATGGCAAAAGAGGCTATCGAGAAAGAATGTGAACGTCGCGGCTATGAATACAAAGTTGAAGCTCAAGGCGGTTATGGTATTGAGAATGAGCTTGAGCAGGACGAAATTGACGCCGCTGACGTTGTTCTTCTCGCCATTGCAATTGGTATTGAGGGCGACGAGCGTTTTGATGAAAAACGCGATGAAGGTCGTGTTCTTACACTGGACCCATCGCTGGCCATTGCAGATCCAGCAAAAGTTATTGATCAGGTAGTTGCGCTGGCTGAGTAGCAAGCGCGCAAGTGATAATGCAAGGAAGAAGAGAGGAGAAACCCATGGCAGAGGAAAAGAGTCCCTCAGTTTTGGGCAAGGTCGGCAAAGACCTTCTAAAGGCGTTTAACACTGGTGTTTCGTACTTTATTCCTATTGTCGTAGTTGGCGGAGTCTTCTTGGCTTTCTCGCTAGCTACAGGAACTGCAGGAAAAGACGGTATTGAAGTCACCAATCCTTTGATGCAGAGTCTTAACCTTATTGGTATGGCTGGCATCAAGATGATGATTCCTGTCCTTGCTGCTTACATTGCCTATTCTTTAGGCGGAAAGCCTGCTCTGGCACCTGGCTTTGTCCTTGGTTACCTGGCAAGCAATCCTGTTCCTGTAGGTGAGGTCCAGGTTTCTACTGGATTCTTGGGCGCAATGGTCCTTGGCGTTGCTGCCGGCTATCTTGTCCAGTGGATGAAGAGTTGGAAGGTCAACAACACCATCCGCACCATCATGCCAATTCTGATTATCCCAAGTTTGTCTTCACTGGCTCTTGGCATGCTCTACATCTACGTTTTGGCAGCTCCACTTGGCGCATTCATGGACTGGCTGACCAGCCTGCTTTCAAGTCTTCAGGGCGGTTCCGCAGTTGTACTCGGCATCGTAATTGGCCTTATGACCGCATTTGATATGGGCGGTCCAGTTAACAAGACTGCTTCTACCTTCACCATGGCTCTTATGACCGCAGGTGTTTATGGTCCTAACGGCGCATTCCGTGTTGCAGTTGCTATTCCTCCACTGGTCTGCGGTGTTGCATCTCTTATTGCTCGCAGCAAGTTTGACGACACTGATAGGCAGATGGGCATCTCCGCAGTCTTCATGGGCCTCATTGGTATTACCGAAGGCGCAATTCCATTTGCTGTTAAGGACCTTGCACACACCCTGCCTGCAATCATGATTGGTTCTGCAGTTGGTGCTGGTCTTGCTGCTTGGCACGGTATTGAGTGCTTTGTTCCTCATGGTGGCATGATTGTTGCTGCAGCTACAAACAACATTGCCCTCTACACCCTTGATATGGCAATTGGCGTTGCAGTAGGTGTTGCAATCCTTGTTCTTACTAAGCCAAAGCTTGAGGACAACAAGTAATACAGAGCGAGAAACGCATGTACCTTTTGGTCTTAGACCTTAAAAATTGAAGTTAAAAGGAGAGGGGCGTAGGGATTCAACCCCCACGCCCTTCTTATTACCAAGAAACACTCTTGGGAAGGGGTAATTATGGAAAAGCTACCAATCAAAAAAGCTGTTGAAGGGTTGCTTAAACTTCAGGACACAGGAAAGTCCGCCACGCTGTTAGGAATTGGACCAATGTCGCCCAACCTGCTCCAGGCAGCTTTTGAACTTGGTAGAGACTGCGATTTTCCTCTGATGTTTATTGCATCTCGAAACCAGGTAGACCTTGATGAACTTGGTGGAGGATACGTAAATTCTTGGGATCAGAAGCGTTTCTCGGATGATATTGCTGAAGCAGCTCAGAAGGTTGGCTTTGACGGTCTGTATTACCTCTGTCGCGACCACGGTGGTCCTTGGCAGCGCGACGAGGAGCGCAACGCTCACCTTCCAGAAGATGAGGCTATGGAGCTTGCCAAGAAGTCTTATCTTGCCGACATGCTTAACGGTTTTGACCTGCTGATGATTGACCCAACTAAGGATCCTTTTGAGATTGGCAAGGTTATTCCGCTTGATGTGGTTCTTCGCCGTACAGTTGATTTGATTGAGTGGTGCGAGAAGGAGCGTGTTTCTCGCGGTCTTCCTGAGATTGGCTATGAGGTTGGTACCGAGGAGACAAACGGTGGTTTGACTTCCACCGACAAGTACCACACCTTCATTGAGCAGCTTAAGAGCGAGCTGACTGCTAAGGGTCTGCCTATGCCAACCTTTATTGTTGGACAGACCGGAACGCTTACGCGCCTTACTGAGCAGGTTGGTCACTACGATTTTGAGGCAGCCATTAGCCTTGCTGAGATGGCCAAGAGCTACGGTGTTGGTCTTAAGGAGCACAACGCAGACTACCTTGATGACGTAACGCTGCTTGAGCACACTCCTGCAAATGTAACCGCTTCAAACGTAGCTCCACAGTACGGAACAGAGGAGACTCGCGCATATTTGAAGCTTTGCGATGTAGAGGATCTTCTGGTTAAAGAAGGTCTCCTGAAGGCAGACGAGGTCTCTGGCTTGAGAAACACCCTGTTGGTCAAGGCAATTGAGACTGAGCGTTGGCGCAAGTGGATGGTGGGTGACCAGGTTAATCTGACTGTTGAGCAGATTCTTGCTGATCACAAATTGTCTCTGGATATTCTTGATATTTCCGGTCACTACGCATTCAATAACGACGAGGTCAAAGCCGCAACCGAGCACCTGTACAAGAATCTTGCTCAGTTCAATATTGATGGACAGCGCTTTGTGGTTGACCACATCAAACGTCCTCTTCGTCAGTATGTTGAGTGCTATAGGCTTGAGGGAGTTACTACGCGCATCCGTGAGGCACTGGCAGAGTAAGTGCTCGTGCTTTCAGACACGGTGTTTTTGCCGTTGTAGCACCGTTGCTGTCCAATTTTGGACAGATAGCTGACAAACCTAAGAGGTCGAAGGCTTTTTGCTTTCGACCTCTTTTCTTGTGCGATGTATCATAGAGAGCAATAGTTGCAAAACGACGCTAAGGAGCGGCATGGCCGAAAACAACGAGCGCAAAGATGGAGTTTCTCCCCAGCTTGATATGCTCTCAACTGAGCTGCTTGGAGATGCGTTTGACCTGCTTGCAGATGGCCAATCACTCAACGTTTTGCTTGTAGTTGAGGACGCGTCAGGCACGGTTGCAAGCTATGAGTTCTCCGATGACGGCCCAGAGGAGCTGCTTGAGGGAGCTCATAAACGCGTGCTTGACCTGGCAAAACAGAAGGGCGATAAAGAAGCGGGACTTGAAGAGCCTGTTCGCTATGCGCTTGTGTATGAGGGAGCCATTCAACTGCTCAAAGAGGGCGGTTACGAAGATGCCGTGCTTCTTGAGTTTGGCGAGAAGGGCTATAAGAGTTTCTCGGCATATTCTTTAGTTCACGGAAAAGGCCAAGGTGACCAGTTTGTGTGGTCTGATCCTGCTCCAGCAGGGGAGCTTGAGCCACTTCTGTAATGAAAAAGCTGCGTTCATTGAAATTTCTGGGCGCTCTAGGCACGTAATTGCACTAAAGTTCTAAAGCTGATAAAAATTGGACCTGAAGTAGTAAGTCCAAACACATACCTTCGAGAGATAGAGACTTATGCGTCAAGACAACATCAGAAATATTGCTATCATCGCCCACGTTGACCACGGTAAAACCACCATGGTTGACCAGATGCTTAAGGCAACCGATGCATTCCGCGAGAACCAGCAGGTTCAAGAGAGAATTCTGGACTCCAACGATCAGGAGCGTGAGCGCGGAATTACTATTCTGGCAAAGAATATCTCTATTGAGTACAAGGGCGTCAAGATCAACGTTATTGATACCCCTGGCCACGCTGACTTCGGCGGCGAGGTAGAGCGCGTTTTGAAGATGGCTGACGGTGCACTTTTGCTGGTTGACGCAGCTGAGGGCCCTATGCCACAAACTCGCTTTGTTCTGCGCCATGCTATCGACGCAGGTCTTTCTATCATGATGGTTGTCAACAAGATTGACCGTGACGGCGCTCGTCCAGAGGCCGTTGTTAACGATTCTCTTGATCTGATGATGGACCTCGGCGCAACTGATGAGCAGCTTGAGTTCACCATGGAGCACGTCATCTTTGCTTCTGGCGTCAATGGTTACGCTCGCCTTGATCCAAACGATGACAACGATAACATGTTCCCTCTTCTTGACATGATTATCGACGGCCTTCCAGCACCAGATGTTGATATTGATGGACCTCTTGCTATGCAGTGCGTCACTATCGATCACTCCGACTACCTGGGTCGCATTGGAATTGGTCGCGTATATTCCGGAACTGTTCATACTGGCGACAAGATTCTTGTTGTCAAAAACGACGGTTCCCGCGCTATGAGCCAGGTCAAGCAGCTGTTCACCTTTGACTACCTTGGTCGTAAGGAGTGCAGCGAGGTTGACGCAGGTGATATTGCGGCAATCGTTGGTGTTGATAACACTGATATTGGTGACGTCTACACTGATCCAGAGAACCCTGTTGAGCTGGATCCAATTGAGATTGATCCACCAACCCTTTCCATTATTTTTGAGCCTTCTACCTCGCCACTTGTTGGCCGTGAGGGAGACATTGTTGGTGGCCGTCAGCTCAAAGAGCGCCTGATGACAGAGCGCGAGAATAACGTCACCATGCGCATCGAGGAGCTTCCTGATAAGACGGGTATTGAGGTTTCTGGTCGTGGTATTTTGCACCTCTCCGTTCTTATGGAGAGCATGCGCCGTGAGGGCTTTGAATTCCAGGTTGGTCGTCCTCGCGTTCTGTTCAAGAAGGATGCTCAGGGCCATACGCTTGAGCCTATAGAGCAGGCTGTTGTTGAGTGTAACCCAGAGTATGCCGGCAAGGTCATTGAGGTCTTTGGTAACGTTGGTGGCACTATGTCCATCATGGACACCGGCGAGACTCAGACGCACCTTGAGTTCAAGATTCCAACCCGCGGCATCATGGGCCTCAAGACGCGCGTCATGAACGTCACCCACGGTGACGCTGTCTTCTACCACACCTTCCTTGAGTACGGTCCTTTTGCAGGTGATATTGGTAGCCGCCAGAACGGCGCCATGATTTCCATGTCCACCGAGAAGGCTGTTGCATATGCACTTGGCACGCTTCAGGAACGCGGCCAGCTCTTTGTTTCTCCAGGCGTTGAGTGCTACGAGGGTATGCTGGTTGGCGAGCGTTCAAGGCCAGGCGACATGGTTGTTAACATTGCGCGCACCAAGTCTTTGGGCAACCAGAGGTCTTCAACTGCAGATATTTCAGTTCAGTTGACTCCTCCACGCCTGTTTACGCTGGAAGAGGCTCTGGAGTACATCATGGACGACGAGCTTGTTGAGATTACGCCACAAAACATCCGCATGCGCAAGCGTATTCTTTCCGAGACTGAGCGCCGTAAGTGGGCAGTCCGTAACGGTATGGTCAAGAAGTAACAGCGTCATTTACAGATAACCAATCTGGCGAGAAAAACTTGCAGCTGCAAGGGTTTCTCGCCAGTTTTGTTTTAGGTAGATTTTAAATAAAGTGCTGGTAAACGGTATGTAAAAGTCGAGTAGCCCGTTTATTCTGCAGCCAATTACTTTGATGGGGTGTTCTGCTCAGGTTGCTTACCAGGCTTCTGAGCTTTGTGACGAAGCTTGTTAACACTGCGCATTACGTGCGGCGTAAGGTCAACGTCGGCTGGAGAAAGTACGTTGTACTTGAGCGACCAACGCCTGAGGCCAACGGTAACTGCAACGCAGACAACGGCAGCCCAGATTTTGGTGACCCCTGCGTAGGAAACAAGTGTCCAATATGAGGTGGCGCCAGCAACTGCGCAAAACGCGTAGAGATTGCTTCGCTGGAAAATACGAGGGATGTCGCCAAGAAAGACATCGCGAAGCATGCCGCCGCCAACGCCTGTAATACTTCCCATCAAAACAACCGAGAAGGGAAGCAGGTGATATACCAGGGCTTTATCGGTACCAACAACGGCAAAGAGGCCAACGGAGATAATGTCGGTCCACTCGAGCATGCGAGGGAATCTATCAAGCGGCTCAGGGAACATAAACAGCAAGACAGCGGTAAAAACGGCAGCCGGAATGGCGTAGGGCGAGTTGAGCATGTAGACGCCACCTTCTTGCATCATGACGTCCCTGATAAGCCCGCCGCCCAGACCACCCAAAAGACCAAGACCCACAAAGCCCACAAGGTCCAAGTGACGATCTCTTGCAACCAAGATTCCCGAGATTGCACCAATAATTACCGTTAGAAGGTCTAGCCAGTAGGGGATGCCCACAGAAATTGCATCTGTGCCATATGGCGAGAAAAACGGTGGCATCCATACCTCCTACTGGTGTTTTTGGTTTTATTAGTATGACAATACTACACAAGTATTAAAAATACACAGAACTTCTCGTTCTATATTGGTGAGAAATCCGCTATACTGTCCCGTGCGGTTTTATATGGAGAGTTGTCCGAGTGGCCGAAGGAGCACGATTGGAAATCGTGTAGGCGTCTAAAGCGTCTCCAGGGTTCAAATCCCTGACTCTCCGCCAGAATTTTCACGGCGCCTACGGGCGCCGTTTCACCCTTCGGAGGGGTGGCAGAGTGGTTGAATGCGGCGGTCTCGAAAACCGTTTACCCCTTCTAGGGGTACGAGGGTTCGAATCCCTCCTCCTCCGCCATTTAACATTTTTATTTGATTAATTGTTACCAATAAAGATATATTTATTTTTCGATTTTATATAGAATGTTTAGGCTTTGTAATTCGATGTCATCTTTTTTGACACGAGGGGAGAGTTAAATGGCTGTTTCAGCAGATGAGTTGAATGGCTACAGGCGCGATCGCTACTTTGCACGCTCCTGGGCACTTCTGACTCTGGAAAAGGGTTGGTGGAAGCCAGTCCTTATTATGGCTCTGTTTGGTCTTATTCCAGTTGTCGGAATTCTTGCACTTGTTGGCTATGCACTTGAGACTGCACGCGTAACTGCATGGGGTATTAATGCCGGTCCAAAGCAGAAAGACCTTAAGTTTGGTACCTACATTGTTACCGGCTTCAAGGCAGCTGTAATTGCACTTGCATTTGGTCTGGCATACAGCATTGCTACTGGAATTCTTACCTTCATTCCAGTTATCAATCTGATTCTTATCCCAGTCTTTATTGTTGCAGCATTTGTTTATCCACTGTTCATCAATGTTGTTCAGGTCCGCGCATCAGTTTATGGTCGCATCTCTGCTGGTTTTGCTTTTAAAAACATCTTTGAGATGATTAAGCACGATATGGGCGGTCTGTTCCGTATCTTTGGTATGGGCATTGTACTTGGCATTATTACCTCAATCATTATGGGTATCATCGGCGGTAGCGCTGCAATTAGCATGATTGTTAACATTGGCACTCAGGCTTTAACCATTGCAAGAACTCAGAACGTTACCAACCAGAACCAGGTGGGTCTTATCATGCTGGCCCTGCTTGCACGTGGTTTTATTCAGATGGGACCAATCTTCCTGGTCATTGGCTATATTGGTCACGTTGTTGGCCTTATCGTCATGCTTCTTATGCAGAACGCAATTGCACTTTGGATGCGTCAGTTCAACGTTGCTGCATGGGGACAGAGCAACGATCCGCTGCCACCATTCATTAACGATCCTCGCGATGGCGCAGCTGCTACGTATGCAGCTCCAGCACCAGTTGCTCCAACCGCACCAGCAGCAACCGCTGCTCCTGCAGTAGCACCTGTTGCTGTTCCTGTTGCAGCACCTGCACCAGCAGCCACCACTCCTGCAGCTCCAGCTCCAGTTGCTCCAGCAGCTCCAGTTGCTGCTCCTGTCGCTGCTCCAGCTGAGCCTGTTGCAGCCCCAGCAGCACCTGCAGCTCCCGTTGCTCCAGCAGCTCCAGTTGCACCTGCAGCTCCCGTTGCTCCAGCAGCTCCAGTTGCACCTGCAGCACCTGCTGCACCAGCTGCCCCTGCGGCCCCTGCAGCCCCTGCTGCGCCAGTTGCACCTGTTGCACCAGCAGCACCAGTGGCCCCTGTAGCTCCTGAGGCACCTGTTGCTCCTGCAGCTCCAGAGCCTGCACCTGCTTCAACTGTTGTTGTTGAGCCAATTATCCCAACAGCTCCAGAGGCTCCTGAGGCACCAGCTGCTCCAGCAGATGCACCAACTCAGAATCCTGAGGAACCTGCAGCTCAGTAATGTAGAGCACATATAAACAAAACGGCCATCATGCAGATTGTGTGATGGCCGTTTTTCTTATTTAATCCCATGTTATTTGAATTATGTGTTTGACCATACCTTAGAAAGATTCACGTCAAATCTTTGCAAGATTCAAGACAATTTGGCGACAAATTGCCAATTTAAGCTATATATGTGGACTGCATGTGAGAAAGTTTGTGGGCCAGTTTCGTATTTAAGCATTTATGTGGTATGATGCTTGGTCGAACTTTCCTGCTTCGGGTGCACCTTC
The DNA here is from genome assembly GCA_015259155.1 of Atopobium sp. Classification (GTDB taxonomy): domain Bacteria; phylum Actinomycetota; class Coriobacteriia; order Coriobacteriales; family Atopobiaceae; genus Lancefieldella. Next base: position 51,910 of record JABZGY010000005.1, read on the forward strand.
ACTTCCCGAAGCCATTAGCCCAGAGGAGGTGACAATATGAAGGCCTATGAACTGCTGTTTTTTGTTGACCCAGCTTCCACCGAGGAAGTCCGCGCTGGTGTAATGAAGCGTATTGACGTTGCTATCACCACTGACGGCGGAGTAGTCGACAGCGTCGAGGATTGGGGTAAGCGTAAGCTTGCTTTTGAGATCGACGATCTTACCGAGGGTGACTATACCCTCATCAATTTCCATGCAGATCCAACGCAGATTGCAGAGCTCGATCGAGTCCTGCGAATCAATGATGCTGTTAAGCGTCACATGATTGTGCGTCGAGTCGATAAGGACTAAGTCCTTGTAATGGAAAAGTGGAATTGTTCCACGATGAGAGGTAGTGAGATTTATGAGTATTAACAGGGTTAACATTTCGGGCAACCTGACCCGTGACCCGGAGCTTCGCTCCACAGCAGGCGGTACCCAGATTCTTTCCTTCGGCGTTGCAGTTAACGACCGTCGCAGGAACCAGCAGACTGGCGAGTGGGAAGATGTTCCTAACTTTGTAGACTGCGTAGTATTTGGTCAGCGTGCTGAAGCACTTTCCCGCTTCCTCTCCAAGGGTTCGAAGGTTGCTATTGAAGGCAAGCTTCGTTTCAGCTCCTGGGAGACGAAGGAAGGACAGCGTCGCAGCAAGCTTGAGGTTGTTGTCGATGAGGTCGAGTTCCTTTCTAGGAATCAGCAGGGTGGAGCCCCTATGTCACAGGGCGCACCATCTTATGCAGCTCCAACTCCACAGGCACCCGCTCCCGTTCCGGCTCCGCCAGACGAGGAGTTCTACGATGCTGATATTCCGTTTTAAACGTCAGACAGCAACACAGACGTTACTGTCATCTGAAAGGTAAAAGACATGGCTCAGCAGAAACAAGATTTCCAGCGCCAGCCGCGTCGCAAGTATTGCCAGTTCTGCAAGGAGGAGACTGAGTTCATCGATTACAAAGACACTCAGCTTCTTCGTAAGTACATGACCGACCGTGGCAAGATTAAGCCTCGTCGTGTCACTGGCACCTGCACGCAGCACCAGCACGACATTGCACTTGCTATCAAGCGCGCACGCGAGATGGCACTTCTGCCCTACACTGTCCCTGTGGTTTCCAGCCGCGGTGGCCGTAGTCGCGGATAACCTATCTGTTCTTTAGGTAGAGTTGGTTAGCAATGGATAGACCGGATTCAAATATTCCTCAGGCACCTGAAGGGTATTCTCGCCCAGAGAGTAGCTCGCAGAATGTTGCCGGTCCAAGCAACCAAAACGGAGGCAAACCGCGTCCGTTTGAGGCTCCAACATACAAGCAAGGATTTGTGCTTTGCGTTGTTGGTGGAGTAATTACCGGGCTTCTTTCTTTTATTGGAGCCGCTTTGGTTGCGTATGGCATGGTAATTGCTGTCTATTGCAAAAAAGGGCACGGATGGTTTGGTCCTGCTATTACTTCTGTACTTGTTACAGGTGTAGCAGCTTATTTGCTCTCGGGACCAACGGAGGCGGCAACTTCAGTTACCGCTTGCGCACTTGCTCTTGGAGTTGGCTACGCTTTTGCAACCGAGAAACTCACCGTTGGTGTTGGATCTCTTCTTGTAGGAGCAACGGCTTTAGCACTTCTGGGATATGATGCGTTCTTTGCCGCGATGGCAGGAACAAGTCTTCCCGAGCTTGCTCAGAGTGTGTTTAATCAATACGCTTCGCAGGTCTCAGGTGCTTCTCCAGAGATCCAAGAGGGTCTTTCAACTGCAAAGGCACTCTTTATGCTCTTTTGGCCAACCAGCTATACCGGCATGGCGCTTTTATATTTTGTAATTGCGCGTTTTGGAGCTCGAACAGTGTATAAAGCACTGACAAGAGACCCACAGAAATTGCCACAGTTCCAGCTGATGGACGTTCCATTTTGGATGTGCGCTCTTACCGTGGCCAACTTGTTTGTGTATGCACTTTCAAGCACCATTTTGTCTGCACAAGACATACTTCAGCTGATTACGTTGAATGTGTTTATGGCTCTTAGAGTCGTGTTTGCTCTTCAGGGCCTTGCAGTGCTCACATGGTTTGTGCGCGAGAAGCACTTCTCGCCAGCACTTTCTCTGTCACTGTTTGTATTGGCAGGCATGTTAGAAGTTCAGTTAGGCGTTATGGCTCTCGTAGGACTTATTGATGCCTGGGTTAACTTCCGAAAGCTTAATCGCTCAGGAAACCAGGATTCAGAGCCTACGATAAACAACAACTAGTCGATACCATCGACTCATCAAAGGAGTTTCCCATGAAAGTTATTCTCTTGGGCGAGCTTCGCGGTAAGGGCGGCGAAGGCGACATCGTAGAGGTCGCACAGGGTTATGCGGAGAACTTCCTGTTCCCCAACAAGATTGCCCAGCCTGCTACACCGGGTAACATCAAGCAGCTTGAGGAGCGTCGTCACAATATCGCTAAGCGCGAAGAGCAGCGTATTGCTGACGCAAATGCTACCAAGGCAGCTCTTGATGGCAAGCTCGTAACTGTTGACGCTCGCATTGGCGAGGAGGGCCAGCTCTTTGGCTCCGTCACCACCGCTCAGATTGCTGACGCAATCGAGGCACAGCTCAACGTCACCGTTGATCGTAAGCGCATTGCTCGTAGCGCTGCTATCAAGACCGCTGGTCGCCACAATGTCACCATTGAGCTTTACCGTGACATCACCGCTACCGTCGTTGTTCTTGTTGGCGAGGACGATGCTGCTCCTGCAGAGGAGGAGACCGAGGAGGTCGCCGCTGAGGCAACCGTCGAGGTTGAGGTTGAGTCCGCAGAGTAGTTTTATGCATGCATAAAACACTGTTCTCCTGCATTTTTTGGTGGTTTATACAATTTCTGCAGTTTTCTACAGATTTGTAAGCTTTTATAAAAAGCAAGGCCATCTTAAAAGAATGGAATGTTTGTTCGAACCACCCCTTTGTGAAACATAACAAAGGGGTGGTCTTTTTATGTGTAGATAGAACGGTATATTTTCTTATACTCTACCTGCGGTTATTCAAAATGTTATGTAAAACATATTCACTTAACCTGCGGAATTGTAATTTGATTTGTATAACTGCAGATAAGCAATTGTGTAGAAAATACCACGTGTCGAAAAAAGTCCAAAAAATGTTGAAAACGTTGAAAACTCAAGGAAATCCCGCTCAGGGTATGCGAGTTTTGGAAAATCATGTTGAAGACTTAACTTTTCGAATTTTGCAAGCCAAAATGACTCTTTATTTTTTTGAAAAGTACACTACTATTCAGATTCATTCCCAAAAAACATGATTGGAAAAGACGATGGCACAAGACTCGTTTGAGATGAATCCTACGCAATTGACGGCCCTAGAGAACGCCTCTATGCCACAAGATTCTGATGCCGAGTTTTCCATTCTTTCTGCAATGATTCTTTCGGAAGAAATCAGAGGAGAGTGCCTCATTAGGCTTTCTTCCGAGGATTTCTATATTCCATCCAATCAAATTATTTTTGAGGCAATTAAGTCTCTGTTTGACAATAACAAGCCAGTAGACGTCATTTCGCTTGCAGACCACCTTAAGAGTAGCGGCAAGTTTGAGCGCGCTGGAGGAGCTGTCCGTTTAGCAGAGCTTGGAAACAACCCACTTGCTATGGTTGGTTGGGAAAACCACGCTGTTATGCTGCACCGTGATACTACGCTCAGAAAGATGATTAGTGCTTCTGCAAAGATTTCTGCGCTTGCCTACAACGCGCCAGAAGATACAAAAGAAGTAGTTGACCAAGCAGAGAAGCTCATTTTTGATGTAACCAACAGAGATGTTCAGCAGTCCGAGCAGGGCATTGAAGACATCATGACTGATCTCTTTGAAGAGCTTCAGCAAAATGCTGGTAAAGATGCGTCGGAGTTGGGTGTCCAAACCGGATTTGCAACCCTAGATAACCTCTTCCAAGGTCTTCGTCCTGGTCAGATGGTTGTTATCGGCGCTCGTCCTGGTGTTGGTAAGACTTCTTTTGCTCTCAGCATGGCCTATAACGCTGCGGTTTCCGGAGCAACTGTTGCGCTCTTCTCGCTTGAGATGAGTAAGATTGAGATTGCGCAGAGACTGTTGGCTTCTGAGTCAAAGGTTGATTTGCAGACCATCCGTTCTTCCAACATCAGAAATGAGCAGTGGCCCACCCTTCTGGAGGCAGCAGAGCGCATTTCTCGCCTTAAAATCATCGTTGATGATACTCCGGGCACAACAGTCACAGAAATCCGCGCAAAAGCCCGCAGAATGCTTAATAAGGCCGAGAAGGGCGTCATTATCATTGACTACCTTCAGCTGCTTTCTCCACCAGCCGAGAAGGGCCGTGCAGACAGTCGTGCAACTGAGGTTTCCGAGATGTCTCGTGGCATTAAGATCATGGCCAAAGACCTTAAAGCGCCTGTTATTGCACTTTCTCAGCTCAACCGTACGCTTGAGAACAGAAACGGTAAGCGCCCACAGCTCTCTGACCTGCGTGAGTCCGGCGCTATCGAGCAGGATGCAGATATTGTTTTGCTGCTTGACCGCTCACTGAGCGATGAAGAAGCCGCACGTGAAGATCGTCCTGATAAAGACGTTACTAACATCATTGTTGCAAAGAACCGTGCAGGTGCTTTGAGGGATGTTCCTGTCATGTTTATGCCAACGTCTACTAAGTTTGTTGAGCTTTACCAGGGAAATAATTACTCAGAAAGCGAAGCCGCTCAGTACGCCGCAATGGCAAACCCTGCACACTAATCGTTTCTTATGTGTGACAAAACCTTCGCGCTTCTGTGCTTTTGCCAGCGGTATTAGATATACTTATGAAGCAACCCCTAAAGAGGTTGCAACCGTCATGTAATGGTCGTGTTTGTAGATAGCTGCGATAGGGGAGAACTTATGCCAGCTTCCGTACTTGTTGGTGCTCAGTGGGGAGACGAGGGTAAGGGTAAAGTTACCGACCTCATTTCCGGAGATTTTGACGTTGTTTGCCGTTACGCAGGTGGTGCAAATGCAGGCCACACGGTAATTGCTGGAGACACAAAGCTTGCACTTCACCAG
>JABZGY010000060.1:0-3201 GCA_015259155.1 Atopobium sp.
CCATAATGGGGCCGAGGACCTCAAACGCAGACATAGAAATCATAGCTACTCCAAAACTAAACAAACGATAACGATAAAAGAGCTGCAAAACCATCTGTTTTACAGCTCTTGTGTGGTTTTACTTTTGATACCCACTTACGCTTGGAAGAATACGCGGCAGGCACGCATTCACGCGTTATTTGCAAAGCTCCAGAGCGCGGTCAAGGCGAGCAAGGCAAACTTCACGACCAAGAAGCTCCATAGACTCTCCAAGAGGAGGGGAGACCATGTTGCCACACTCAGCAACGCGAATGGACTGGAAGACAATGCGCTTCTTGAGGTCAAGCTGCTCTGGAAGCACCTCAAGGGCAGCGTCAATTGCCGCAGCCTTCCACTCGTCCTCAGAAACGCCCTCAAGAGCAGTCTTTGCAGCCGCAAGGACGGTAGCACTCTGAGCAGCGTCTTTGGTAAGACCCTTCTCAACGCTCTTCTGATCAAGGGTGACGTTTGCGCCTTCATATAGGAAGCGGGACTTCTCAATGACGTCTGGGCTTACTGTGGTACGAGGACGAAGAATCTCGGAGAGCAGGTCATACCAGCCTGGACGAGTTGCGTAAATCTCATCTGCGTCAGTAGCACTACCCTGAACAGGCTCAAGACCAGCGCCAACAAGCTCTGGAATCAGAACAGTCTTTGCAAAAGTCTGGTTATCCATGTTGGCAAGATAGGTTGCATTAATCCAGTTCAGGCGCTCTGGATCAGACTTAGCAGGGTTCTTGGAAACGTGGTCGAGAGAGAACTGAGATGCCAAAACGTCACGAGGAACAATGGTTGTCTCGCCATCAAGTGACCAGCCGAGAAGAGCCAGGTAGTTGACAAAGGCATCTGCAAGATAGCCCTGGTCACGATACTCCTCAACAGAGGTTGCGCCATGGCGCTTGGAGAGCTTCTTGCCGTCAGGACCCAAAATCATGGAGATATGAGCGAAGGTTGGAACAGGTGCACCCAGAGCCTCGTACACCATAATCTGGCGAGGGGTGTTGGACAGGTGGTCATCGCCACGAATGATGTGGGTGATGCCCATGCCAGCGTCATCAACAACGGTAGCAAAGTTGTAGGTTGGGGTGCCATCGGAGCGGAAGATGATAAAGTCATCAAGCTCGCGAGCGTTAAAGGTTACGTCACCGTGAACAGCGTCGTGGACAATGACGTCGCCGCGGTCCAGTGGAACCTTAATGCGGATGGTATAAGGCTCGCCAGCATCAATGCGGCGCTGTGCCTCTGCAGGATCAATGTTTCTGCAGGTACGCTGATAGCCCTGGAAGGGGTCGTGACGCTCCTCAGCAGCCTTCTTGTCTTCAGCGAGCTTCTCTGGCGTGCAGAAGCAAGGGTATGCCTTGCCCTCTGCCAGCAGTTTATTTGCTGCCTCACGATACAAATCAAGACGCTCGGTCTGGCTATAAGGACCGCAATCGCCGCCCTTATCTGGACCCTCGTCCCAATCAAGACCAAGCCACTTCATGGCGCGCAGAATAATCTGAGTGTTCTCCTCAGTTGAGCGCGTAGGATCTGTGTCATCAATACGAAGAATAAACTTGCCACCATTTGCGCGAGCAAAAGCCCAGTTATAGATAGCAGTACGTGCACCTCCGATGTGCAACTTACCTGTTGGTGATGGCGCAAAACGTACTCTAACCTGCTTCTCTGACAAAACTCCTCCTTGGCAGTTATTTTCTAGCGAGAAAATCTAGTTTATGCACTCTTTAGTATAACGCTTGAACACACATGACCGACAACGTTGCCTAGTCTTCAAACATATTGTGGTCTGCAAACTCTGCTTGAACGGTACGAATCATAAGGTCTACGTCTTCAAGTCCCAAGTGACGTTCCTTCTCGTCCGCTGCAAGGGTATGCCTACGACGTGCCCAGTTCTCAAGCGCGGCAGGGGAAGACTCACGGGGAAGTGATCTAATTTCTGGGTCCAAACGACGGCAGATATCACGGGAGTCAATAACAATAATCTTGCCCGCTTTTCTAGCTTCTGCGTAGCCATCAATGTTGAACATGAACCAAGAATCCTCAAAGGCAGCGTTATGTGCCATAAAAGGAATCTTTTTCATAGTTGCCAGTAGGGCCTCTTGGGCTTTTTTATCGTCTCTAAATGATTTCTTGCCCTCAACATCTTTCCAGGTAATCTGGTGAATATCGGCAAGTGGGACGCCCTTTTCTTTGTACATCTCTGGGATGCCAAAGTAGGCGGTGTGAGGCTCTACGGCAACGGTATTGCGACCAAGATTCCAGAACTCAAAGCCCACGTTAACAATGTAGCCCAGCTCAGGAAAACGCGACGTGGTCTCAATATCAATGCCCAGTACCGTGCCAGAAACGCTCTTCTCGACATACGCAATTTGCAAGTCGTTAAGAAGCGGACCTGCGGTTTTAAAGACAGCCTTAGGGCGACGACGCTGCATCTTTGCAACAGCTGCTGCAAGATCGTCGTTTGAAAGACCGCGAGAAAGGCCAACGCCTCGATGGTTTCTGAGCCTCTCACGCCGTAGGTATCGCAGAGTGAGCGCGTTCTATCAGCAAGTTGTTGAATGACAGAAAACTCTACAGGCTCTTGGCCTAAAGGAGCTTCCTTCCAGGCATCAAGCAGCGTTTTAATGGCATCACAGTTTTTGTTGACCTCGCCGATGATGGACTGATCATCAACAAGAAGGCCAGGTATGACAAACGCATTAGCGTGCTCAATAGCTTGATTGATATCCATACACTCTCGCTTTGGTGGGTGAGAATTAGTTCAACATATAAGTATCTACCCTGAAGCGCGTATTCTTTGCGTCATTTTCTAGAAAGTGCGTGCCTCACTAAAAATGCGTGCTAGGCTGTTGAGGCAACACAGTTCTATGAAAGGTTTTACGGATGTCTGATTTGAATGAGTCACTTGCTCTTTCTGAGGAGCTCCTTGCTTTTATTAAGCAGAGCCCTTCTATGTTTCATACCACGCAAACCATCAAAGAGTACCTGTTAGAGAGAGGTTTTGCCTATCTCTCCGAGGGTTCTTCTTGGGATGTTCAGCCAGGCGGCACTTACTTTACCACGCGCAATAATTCTTCAATTGTTGCCTGGAAAGTTGGCGAGAAGTACCGTGAGTCTCACACCTCAAACGCTGATGCTCCTTATCATTTCCAGCTTGCTGTTGCCCACGGCGATTCTCCAACC
>JABZGY010000061.1:0-3102 GCA_015259155.1 Atopobium sp.
AGCCAATATGACCCTTTGTGCCTCGACCATTTTGTTTCATGACCTCTACCAGGGTCCCTGCAAAAAATGAAGGTGGCTGCTCAATAGTTGGAAGCCCCATAAGAGCGGTGAACAGGTTGGCGATCTTTTCTGCCTCGTCCGCATTACTTGCATTGATACCAACGTGAGCAACGTACATATCAAACTGCTTAACTGGATTAATGTCACCGATAGTGTTAATTGAATCTGTCATGGTCTCCCCTTTCCTAGGACTCAAGTATATAAGGGAAATTCTAAGATGTGAGCTTGGTAACAAACATTGGTCATTACCGTAACTAAGTACTAACAAAAAAGGCCTAGTAACCTTGGCCTTTAAAATTCTATGGTGGGCGATGCTGGATTTGAACCAGCGACCCCTTCCGTGTGAAGGAAGTGCTCTACCCCTGAGCCAATCGCCCGAACGACTTGCAATAATAACAAACAATGACGCTAATTTCTAGCTTTTGACTTTTTTGAAGGTGAATACGTAGACACAGCTTTATTCATCTGAACAAGAATAATCCCCAGGAAGATAAGCTGAAGAATCATTGGCGTAATTACCATAGGCTGAGATGAAAGCTGCGATACAAAAACCCATTCAATGGTAAAGAGAATAAGTACAACGCCGGCTACAAGGCGATCAATACCGTGGGTTTTCTCAAAATCTTTGGCCAGGCTGATGCATTTCTGCAGAATATAGCAGCAATAAACCGACAGTAAACTGCACAGGAGAAGCACGATCATGCTGGAAGAGAAACGGCCATAACCAACTGAGAAAGCAAAGATGACAATACCAGCAACGCCAAGCGCACCAAGCATAGAGGAAAGCGCCATCATCAACTTAGTTCCACGATCCATACAAACCCCCAACAAGTCATTTCACAAAGAAAACCGTATACAAGCGGAGTTAGAGCAATAAGACAACTTACTTGGCTTCGAGAGATTTTTTGACTTTATGAGATCCTCGAGCAACAGCACTTGCCATTGCCAATAGCGCAAACAGCTCAATGAACTGCAACGTTACAGAAGGAGTCATAATCAACTGAGCTACAACAGTAACAGCCAAAACCACACACGAGCCAAAAATCATAGGATAAGCGGCTGCAGCTCTATTAGGAACATTAGCCTCTCTAGCTGCATAACCACCAGTTAGAAGTGAAATCATACTTGCAAGCAAAAGTAGAGCGGAATCAATTGATGGACCAGCACCAATTACAAGAACCGCAACATTAACAAGACCTAAAAGTCCGCCGATCAAAAGCGCCAAACTAAAGATCTTCATCTTACGAGTTTCAGGAGTCATGTATCCCCTATCTACAGGTTATAACTGACGGATATTTTACCCGTTTTTATATAAATTACGTAATCGAATCATTGAACGGTAGAGAGTTTCGGTAAAAGAAATGGCGAGAAAACCAAGGGGTTTCTCGCCACATGTGTATTTGGTGGGCCCAGAGGGATTTGAACCCCCAACCCAGGGATTATGAGTCCCCTGCGCTAACCGTTGCGCCATGAGCCCGTAAGAAAAAAGCGGCGACTGATGCCGCCGCCAGAATGCGTGGTGGAGAATAGGGGGATCGAACCCCTGACCTCATGACTGCCAGTCATGCGCTCTCCCAGCTGAGCTAATTCCCCGAACGTGGTGCGGGAAATACTATAGCAAACCAAAGCTCTGTTTTTCTCGACAATTTTCTAATTGGTTGTATATAAAGCGAATTTGCATAAAGTTTGCTGGGTACACAAGTAGTAATGATTACTTATAAACGAAACTTTATGGGAGTTTTTGATGAATATAGAACTAGTACAAGGAATTTTGATTCCTTTTGCAGGAACTTCGCTGGGCGCAGCGATGGTCCTGTTTATGAAGAAAGCCTTGAATCGAACGGTAGAACGCGCTCTTACGGGCTTTGCCGCTGGTGTCATGGTTGCTGCTTCTATCTGGAGTTTGTTGATTCCAGCCATTGAATCCTCTGAAGCAATGGGACAGTTTGCCTTTATCCCAGCGGTAGTTGGATTTTGGATAGGCACCCTATTCTTGCTTTTACTTGACCATGTAATCCCCCACCTTCACCTTGGCGAGACGGACGACGAGGCTGAGGGTATTAAAACAAGCTGGCAGAAATCAACGCTCATGGCACTAGCAGTAACACTCCACAACATTCCAGAAGGCATGGCCGTAGGCGTTGTTTTTGCTGGTTGGGTCTCGGGAAATTCTACTATCACTTATGCAGGAGCAATGGCTTTGGCGCTTGGTATTGCTATTCAAAACTTTCCTGAAGGCGCAATCATCTCTATGCCTCTTCATGCTGGTGGTACCTCTAAAGGCAAGTCACTCATCTTGGGAATTCTATCGGGCATAGTTGAGCCTATTGGAGCAGTGCTAACTATTCTTGCAGCAGAGCTTGTTATTCCCATTCTTCCTTACCTGCTCAGTTTTGCCGCAGGCGCCATGATGTACGTTGTTGTAGAAGAACTTATTCCAGAAATGAGTGAAGGCAAGCACTCAAACGTTGGAGTACTTGCCTTCGCATTAGGCTTTACCGTTATGATGACACTTGATGTAGCGCTTGGTTAATAACCAGGCGCTCTTTTTTTAAAGCTCGCGCTCTGGAAGGATCTTCTCGGCCAGCCAAGAGCCAACTTCATCAAGGGCAACCTCAAAGCGCTCGCCGGTAGCGCGCTCTTTGACTTCTGCGATGCCGTTTGCAACGCCCTTCTTGCCCACAATAACCTGCCATGGGAAGCCAATAAGATCTGCATCTGCAAACTTAACGCCAGGACGCTCTGCACGATCATCAACAACAGTCTCAAGACCAGCAGCAACGCAAGCGTCAGCTACAGAACCTGCTGCGTCCCAAATCTCTGGGTCTTTGTCAGAAAGGCAAAGAACAGAAACCTCATAAGGAGCAACAGAGACTGGCCACTTGATGCCCTTCTCGTCATTGTATTGCTCAACCACAGCAGCAAGCAGTCTGGAAACACCAATGCCGTAGCAGCCCATAACCAGAGGCTTGTCCTCGCCGTTTTCATCGGTGAAGGTAGCATTAAGCGCTGAAGAGTACTTGGTGCCAAGCTGGAATACCT
>JABZGY010000062.1:0-3054 GCA_015259155.1 Atopobium sp.
TGCTCCACCAGATGCAGCTTCTGATTCAATGCTTCGTGAGCAGCTTGAGCAGGTTCTTGACGGCCTTGCTGATCGTGAGCGTAAGGTTATTAAGTTCCGCTTTGGTCTTGAGGACGGTCACCCTCGCACTCTTGAAGAGGTAGGTAAGGAGTTTGGTGTTACGCGTGAGCGTATTCGTCAAATTGAGTCAAAGACTTTGGCAAAGCTTCGTCATCCTTCTAGGTCTGGTCGTCTTAAGGACTATATGGAGGAGTAGCTTCTTGGTTTAGTTGTGTGGGAGATTGTGCAAGAAGAATTTGAATAAATTTTTTCTAAAAAATGCTTGCATGGTTTGGAATGTCTCTCTATACTTAAACACCGCTGAGAAGCACACATATTCCCCGATGGCGCAGCGGTAGCGCAGCTGACTGTTAATCAGCGTGTCGCAGGTTCAAATCCTGCTCGGGGAGCCAGAATTTTCAAGACCAGGCAATGCCTGGTCTTTTTTTGTAAGAAAAGCTGTCCTGCTTTTCTCGCATTGCCAGCAGATTTTTATTCACAGATTTGAAGCGGACGATTTTCTCGATAACTTGGCCATTTGACCGCTTTTTCTTTATTTATCCTCAAAAACTTCAAAATTGATACCGTAAAAGGTACAAAACATAACGCTTACGGTATTTCTACAACCGTTGAGCGACATCTCACAAAGAGCTGTGATGAGATTTGTTAACGTACTCATTAAGGTCAGTGTTATGCAAAAGGCATAACAAATGAGAAAGGTCACTACTATGGATGTGTCTCGTCGCAGTTTTCTAAAGTTCTGTGGTCTAGGCGTTCTTAGCGTTGGTGGATCTAGCGTTCTTGCAGCTTGCGCTCCTAGCGAGAAAAAAGAGGAAGGCGCTAAAGGTGCAAAGGTAGAGAACAAGGATAAGCCTGTTGTCTTCTTCAACCGTCAGCCTTCCAACAGCTCAACCGGTGAGCTTGATACCAACACCCTTAACTTCAACAAGGACACCTATTACGTCGGCTTTGATGCAGTTCAGGGTGCAGAGCTCCAGGGCCAGATGGTTCTTGATTACATCAAGGCTCACGCAGCTGAGCTTGATCGTAACAAAGATGGCATCATTGGTTACGTTCTTGCAATTGGTGACATCGGTCACAACGACTCTATCGCTCGTACTCGTGGTGTCCGTAAGGCACTTGGTACTGGCATCGAGAAGGACGGCAAGATTATTTCTGATCCAGTAGGCACCAACACTGACGGCTCCGCTTCTGTTGTTCAGGACGGCAAGCTTGAGGTCGGCGGCAAGTCCTACACCATCCGTGAGCTTGCTTCTCAGGAGATGAAGAACACCGCTGGTGCAACATGGGATGCTGCAACCGCTGGTAACGCAATTGCTGCTTGGTCTTCTTCCTTCGGCGATCAGATTGATGTTGTTGTTTCCAACAACGATGGTATGGGCATGTCCATCTTCAACGCATGGTCAAAGGCTCAGAAGGTCCCAACCTTTGGTTACGACGCTAACTCTGACGCTGTTGCAGCTATTGCTGACGGCTATGCAGGCACCATTTCCCAGCACCCAGATGTTCAGGCTTACCTGACTCTCCGTCTGCTCCGCAACGCTCTTGACGGAGCTGATATCAACACCGGCATTGAGTCCGCAGACGATGCTGGCAACAAGATTGACTCCAAGGACTACAAGTATGTTGCAGAGCAGCGTTCTTACTACGCTCTCAACCTTGCAGTTACCGCTGAGAACTACAAGGACAACCTTGACGCAACCACTACCTATCCAGAGGCTTCTAAGCAGCTGAGCGCAGACAAGCACCCAGAGAAGAAGGTTTGGCTCAACACCTACAACTCTGGCGACAACTTCCTTGGTTCAACCTATGTACCACTGCTCAAGAAGTATGCTCCACTGCTCAACCTCAACGTTGAGTTCATCGCAGGCGATGGCCAGACTGAGTCCAACATTACCAACCGTCTTGGCAACCCTGACGAGTACGATGCATTTGCATTCAACATGGTTAAGACCGACAACGGTTCTTCCTATACCCAGCTGCTTAAGTAATTAAGTAGTCGATAGCACGAAACAATACCGGAGGGGAGACACCTGCTCTCCTCCGGTGTTCTCGCGAATAAGCGCAATAACTTAGCGAGATAAGGGGTGATTACATGGCAGATACAGAAAACGATATCGTTCTAACTATTGATGGAATGAGCAAGTCCTTTGGACGCAACCGTGTTCTGGATCATATTTCAATGAACGTACGCCGTGGAACCGTTATGGGTCTTATGGGAGAGAACGGCGCAGGCAAATCTACCATGATGAAGTGCCTGTTTGGTACGTATCAAAAAGATGAAGGCAAGATATTTCTTGACGGCAAAGAGGTTAATTTCTCTGGACCAAAAGACGCACTTGAGAATGGCGTCGCAATGGTTCACCAGGAGCTTAACCAGTGCCTTGATAGAAATGTTGTAGATAACTTGTTCCTTGGTCGCTATCCCGTTAATGCAATGGGTGTTGTCGACGAGGGACGTATGAAAAAAGAAGCTAATGAGCTCTTCAGGCGTCTTGGTATGACTGTAGACCTGACACAGCCTATGAAGAACATGTCAGTATCTCAGCGTCAGATGTGCGAGATTGCAAAGGCAATTTCTTACAACGCTAAGATTATTGTTCTTGATGAGCCTACTTCTTCACTTATGACCCAAGAGGTCGAGAAACTCTTTGAGATGATTCGTATGCTCAAAGAGCAGGGAATTTCTTTGGTCTACATCTCTCACAAGATGGATGAGATCTTTGAGATTTGCGATGACATTTCAGTTCTTCGTGACGGCAAGCTTGTTATGACCAAGCGCTCTGATGAGACCAACATGAATGAGCTCATCTCGGCAATGGTCGGCCGCTCACTTGAGAATCGCTTCCCAGACGTTACTAACACACCTGGTAAGACATATCTTTCTATTCAGCACCTTTCAACTAAATACGAGCCATACCTTCAAGACGTCACTTTTGACGTAAAGAAGGGTGAGATCTTTGGTCTGTATAGTCTTGTCGGCGCTGGTAGAAC
>JABZGY010000063.1:0-2669 GCA_015259155.1 Atopobium sp.
GATTATGGACGCCTATCAAAGTGCTATTGACGAGAAGTACCGCTTCTTGTCATTTGGTGATGCCATGATCATCGTTTAGCGTGCTTGGTGACGTGAGCATAGTCTGGTGAACATGACCCTCACGTTCAACTTGAGAGTTTAAATGTAAAAAAGTGCCCACAGTATTGTGGGCACTTTTTCATACGGTTTCTTATCTGGAGTAATGGCGGTATTACCAGTTAAAAATCAGCCATACAAGGGACGCAAGAATCGCTATCATGCCAAGAACAACAATGATGAAGCCAATGCGCTGACCACGAGTTGTCTCTCGAAGGATTTTCTCGCCAGTAATAAGCTCTTTAAGGGTGAGCTGCTTGGTATTGATGTTAATTACCTGCTCGTCAACAGACTTTCTAAGCTCCTCAGTAATTTCTGGTGTTGCATGAATTTCTTTAGCGTCATCAATGACTGACTGTGCTTCATCATGTTTATCTGCTGCCTCGTTAAAGAGCTCCTTGGCTGTCTTAATTTTCTCTTCAAGACCCTCTATATCTTTGCTCAGAATCCTCTGACGAGCATTGGCCTCAGCTACTACGGCGTCATATTCTTGCTGTTTCTGCTCATAATCTTTGCGAGCCGCATCAATAGAAGACTCTGAGGACTCCAACGATTTGCCCTGGGTCCAGTAATGCGTTTGTGCCATCTCAAGTGAAGACTGGAAAGAGTTCTGTAGTTCCTCAACTTGCTTTTGGGCCTGCTCTGCACGAGCAAGCTCTGACTTTAGGTCTTCCTCAATACGAACAATTGCATCGTGGTTAGCAGCAGGGTCTGTCTTAAGACCAGCAAGCTCTTCTCTGAGAGAAAGCTGTCTTGCCTGGGAGTTTTCCAGTGCTTTATTTGCAGACGCTACAGCAGCATCGCGTTTCTCGGTAACTTCTTTAAGCTGAGCCTCGGCGTTTTTGACACCACGCTGCGCCTCAGAAATAGTCTTTGAGATATCATCTAGCCTGCCTTTTGCTGTGGCAGCAACTTCTTTGTAAGGTTTAATCTTTGCTTCGTCGTCAACTTTTTGCTGTTCAAGCTTCTGAATAAGCTGGTTTTTCTTAACCGTGAGAAGGTCCACTTGCGTAGATTGATCGCTCATGACCTGAGCGGTCTCTGCAAAAATTTTCTCTTGCTCAGCAATAATCTGGTCAAATGAGCTCTGCACGTAGTCTCTGTGCTCTAAGTCTTGCTTGTCTTTAGCAAGATGCTCCTGCATCTGTTTGAGCTCTTGCTTTGCAGAGTTTGTCTCTTTAGCGGCGTTGTGGACTTCTTTGGTAGCCTGAAAACCTTCTGCAACAGCGGTTGTAGCGCTCTCAAACGCACTGCTAACGCCTTTTGCTACAACCTGAGTAGTGTCTTTGGCAATCTTTTGAATGTCCTGGGACTTGCTGACTTCAGGTGTGTTTTCAGACTCATTCTGTTCATCAGAAGTTGTTGTTTGAGTATCTATTGTGTCCAAATCCTCGGTTTTAGAGCTTTGGATATCGTTTTCAGCCATGGTGAGCCTCCTACAAGAGTTCCGACTTTTTATTTTTACCCTGTTTTTGAGCAAATCATAGTCTAATTTGGTTCTTTCTGGAAATAAGATTGGATATAATACGTTATGTTTTGTTACGATAGTAACGATTAATCGAGAATAACTCTCGAGTAGATTTTTGGTTTCCGGAAGGGGAGTCCACTTATGGTTTCAAAGCAGACTACTATCATCAATGCAACTGGTCTTCACGCTCGTCCAGCATCCGTCTTTGTTTCTGAGGCAAAGAAGTTTGAGAGCAACGTCACCATCAAGAATGTTGACAAGGACTCCGCACCAGTTAACGCTAAGTCCATCATGATGATTCTTGCTGCTGGCCTTGGTACTGGCACCAAGATTGAGATTGCATGCGATGGCGCTGACGAGCAGGCAGCCCTTGACGCTCTCGTTGCTCTTGTTGACAGCGGCTTCGGCGAGTAAGCTAACGGCTTACATACTGTGCATGTTAAGCCCGGCTTTTGCCGGGCTTTTTTCAAAGAGAGGTTAGTATGACATTTGTTGCAACATGGCTCGTAACTACTGTTGCTACGTTGGTGGCCTGCACCTTAATTCCAGGTCTAACTATTGTGGGAGGCTCGTGGGCAGGTCCTATTCTGTTCTCATTAGTACTCGCAGCAGTCAATACGGGCATTAAGCCTGTTGTTAAGCTACTCTCATTGCCTATTAATGTGCTAAC
This sequence comes from Atopobium sp., assembly GCA_015259155.1. Lineage (GTDB taxonomy): Bacteria > Actinomycetota > Coriobacteriia > Coriobacteriales > Atopobiaceae > Lancefieldella. The sequence continues at coordinate 2,235 of JABZGY010000063.1, forward strand.
CCTAGGTATTTTCTCGCTCTTTATTAATGCCTTTATGCTTGAGCTTTCAAGTTTTATTTCTAGGAATTTGCTGCATGCGGGCGTTGCTATTGATTCTTTAGGCACCGCTATCCTGGGATCAATAGTTATCTCAATTGTCTCTTCAATTGTGATTAGCCTTACTGGTCTGAAGAAGGAGAACCTTTCGTAAGTTCCTTCTGGGCTTTATCCAGTTTGGCAAAGCTTTCTGAGATAGCAGAAGTTAGCTGAGAAATCTGTGAAGACTCAGTAATGTTTTCAATCAAAGAGGTTGCGGATGCATTGACAAGCGAACTAAGGAGGTCAAAGAAGATCTCTTTGGTTTGCTTTTCTGTTTTAGTAAGTGCTGTAACAACAGGTTGTAAGTTTGCAGGTGAGCTGATAATGTCACTGAAATAAATTGCGCCGCCTGCAGAG
>JABZGY010000064.1:0-2591 GCA_015259155.1 Atopobium sp.
GTATATCGGTTAGTGAGACTACCTAGACGTCAGGCAAGATGCTCTAGTTTCCTGGTTATTTTGACTAAAAGCTATACGATTCCCCAGTAAGACCTACCGAACCGCACTATTTTGCGCTATTTCGTATGCCCAGACTGAAAAGCCGCCACCAACACGCTACAGAAACGCAAAAAGAGCCCTCGCACCTGAAAGATGCGAGGGCTCTTGCTTGAAACGCTTCATCTACCTGTGGCTTCGCACCCGCAGCGTTGGCGTGCTCGCAGCGTGCGTCAGACCTGCAGGTTAACGCTCGCCGGCGGCGCGACGCTCGGCGTACTCAGCAGCAAGACGAGCCTGAATGTCGTGCGGGACCTGCTCGTATCCTGCCAGCTCAACGGTATACTCGCCCGTTCCGCGCGAGAGGGACCTCAGCCTTGTAGCGTAATCAGTAACCTCGGCGTATGGAATCGTGGCCTTAATGGTGGTCTCACCAGCAGAAACACCGGTGCCGGAAGACATTCCCTCAACGCGACCGCGGGAAGCGGAAACGTCGCCCATGACGGAACCTGCGTAGCTGTCTGGAACGGTGATCTCCAGGTGAGCCATAGGCTCCAAGAGAACGGGTTCTGCTTGGTCAACAGCCTTCTGGAAACCAATGCGAGCAGCCGTCTTGAAAGCCATCTCGTTGGAGTCAACAGGGTGGTAAGAACCCTCGTAAACAGCAACTTTAACGTCAATCATAGGATAACCAGCCAAAACGCCTTCGCACATGGTCTCCTGGACGCCCTTATCAATAGCGGGGATAAAACCGCGTGGAATGTGGCCGCCCACAATCTCGTCGACAAACTCGTAACCTGCGTCTGGGTTTGGCTCGATGCGCAGCCAGCAGTCGCCGTACTGACCGGAACCGCCGGTCTGCTTCTTGTGTCTACCCTGAGCGCTTGCAACTCGACGGATCGTCTCGCGATATGGGATGCGGAGCGCAACCTTATGTGCGGAAACGCCGGCTCGCTGCTCAAGACGCTCGAGAAGAACGGCTACTTGTGCCTCGCCGATTGCAGAAACAATGGTCTGGCCGGTGTCCTCGTCGCGCTCAACCTTGAGGGTTGGATCGGCGTCGGCGGCCTTCTCCAGGAACGCAAAGAGCTTGCCCTCGGTGCCGCGCTCATCAGGCTCAATAGCCGTGCGGTACAGGGAGTTGGGGAACCTGAATGCGGCAGCCTCAACCTTGCCGGTAACGGAAAGCGTGTCGCCCGTCATGGCCTCGAGCTTTGGAACTACCACGATGTCGCCGGCTGCAGCGGTGCTGACGTCAGCCGTGTCTTTGCCGCACATACGATACAGGTGAGAAAGGCGCTCGGGCTTGCGTGTACGAGCGTTGATAAGCTCGGCACCTGCAGAAATGGTACCTGCGAGCACCTTCACAAAGGTAAGCTTACCGTTCTGTGGATCCTGCAGCGACTTGAAGGCAAACGCGACAGGGCGCTCATCATCAGGGGAGATATCAAGCTGCTCGCCGTTTACCAGCGGAATGCGGCCAAAGTCGGACATAGTTGGGAACCAGCCGTCAACGGCGTCAAGCAAGGAGATGACGCCCTCCTCGCGAACGCAAGAACCGGAGAAGACAGGAACAAAAATGCGCTCCATAAGAGCCCTGCCCAGCAAACCCTCAAGCTCTTCCTGCGTAATCTCTCCGCCCTCAAGGTAGCGCATCATCAGCTCATCGTCTGCCTCAACAACCAGCTCGGTCAGAGCGGCGCGGGCAGCTTCTGCCTCTGCCTGGAACTCAGCAGGAATATCAGTGACCTCAGGCTTGCCATCTACCAGCTTACGCGCCTTCTGATGGACAACGTCAATGATGCCGGAGAATGCTTCGCCGGAACCCATTGGAATAGTCACTGCGCCAAGCGAGGAGCCAAAACGATCCTGGAGCATAGCCATCGCGGTCTCGTAATCTGCATCAGGGCGATCCAGGCGGTTGATAAACAGTGCGCGGCAGAGAGACAGGTCCTCGGCAGCAAACCAAAGCCTGGTGGTGATAGTGCCAGGTCCACTAGCTGCATCAACGACAAACAGCGCAGTCTCAACAGCGCTCATTGCCGAATAGGCGTCACCCACAAAGTCAGGATAGCACGGTGCATCAAGCACGTTAATGCGTGTATTTTCCCAGGTAATTGGTGCGATAGTAGTAGAGATAGAGAATCCGCGCTCTGACTCTTGTGAATCGTAATCAAGCGTGGGCTTTGTGCCTGCGTGACCGCCTAAACGAGTGGTTGCACCCGTCAGATGCAGCATTGCCTCGGCAAGCATGGTTTTGCCCACGCCACCTTGGCCCACCAGGACCACATTCTTTACCTTAGAAACATTTTTTTCGGCCATGATGCCTCCTCTGACTGCGGCAAGCAGCCGAGAAGGTCAGCCGATAGTACGCGCCCGAGTCTAGCGCGATATGCCTCGGCCCTTCCTGCTACTTACCGAACAAGAAAACCTCTAGCCACCCTACCGTACCGCAAAGCGCAAAAAGAGACACCCACCATTCGATAAACGACATACGGTGGGTGTCTCAAAGTTTCTTCTCGACAGAAGATTTTATACTGTTACCGCAGGTAGAT
>JABZGY010000065.1:0-2362 GCA_015259155.1 Atopobium sp.
GACATGATGTACTTTTCAGGCGGGCTAAGGCAGAATCAGACGCCTGCAAGCAAAAAGCCCTTCTCGCCAGATGACGAGAAGGGCTTTGTTTGTGCGACGGTAACATGCGCTGTTGAGATGCGCTGACGTGCTCCATGCACGCTAAAGCACGCCAGAGCTCGAAGCACTTACTTCAAGAAATCCTTAACGGATGCAAGGACGCTTGGGGTATCCAAACCGTACTTGGCAAGAACCTGAAGTGCAGGTCCAGACTCGCCATAGGTGTCCTGAACACCGATAACCTTAACGGGAACAGGAGCGTTCTCTGCAAGAGCCTGGCAAACCGCGCTGCCCAGGCCGCCGATAACGGAGTGCTCCTCAATGGTCACAACCTTGCCGGTCTTTGCTGCGGAAGCAGTAATCAGCTCGGTATCCAAAGGCTTGATGGTGTGAATGTTGATGACCTCGGCGTTTACACCCTCTGCTGCCAGCTGCTCAGCAACCTCAAGAGCCACAGGAACCATAAGTCCGCAGGCCACCAGCGTGACGTCAGTACCCTCCTTAAGGACAATGCCTTTGCCCAGATCGAAGTGGTAGTCAGGGTTGGTATTGAAAACAGGAACAGGGAGGCGGCCAAAGCGCATGTAAACAGGACCATCGTGGTCGTAAGCGGCCTTGACGGCGGCCTCAGCCTCAACAGCGTCTGATGGGATGATAACGGTCATACCAGGAATGGTACGCATAACAGCAATATCCTCATTGCACTGGTGAGTAGCGCCGTCCTCTCCTACCGAGAGACCTCCGTGGGTAGCGCCAATCTTGACGTTGAGGTGCGGATAACCCACCGAGTTTCTGATCTGCTCAAACGCACGACCAGACGTAAACATTGCAAACGAGGTTGCAAAGACCTTGTGGCCCGTAGCCGCAACGCCGGCTGCCATGCCAATCATATTGGCCTCAGCAATTCCGCAGTCCACGAAGCGCTCAGGATACTCCTCGCCGTACTTGCCGGAACGAGTTGCCTCTGCCAAGTCAGCATCAAAGACGAGAAGATCGTCGTGCTCTTTACCAAGCTCTACCAGGGCTTTTCCGTAAGCCTCTCTGGTGGCAATTTTCTGTACCTCTGCCATGTTATGCCACCTCTCCCTCAAGCTCTTTCATAGCCTGCTCGTATTGCTCCTGGTTAGGAGCCTTGCCGTGCCAGCCTACCTGGTTCTCCATGAAGGAGACGCCCTTGCCCTTTACGGTATGGGCAATGATAACGGTTGGCTGACCCTTAACGGTACGAGCCTCAGCAAATGCAGCTGCAAGCTGGTCAAAGTCGTGTCCATCAGCTACATCAATAACGTGGAATTTGAACGCCTTGAACTTCTCGTCAATTGGCTTTGGTGTGTTGATCTGATCAAGCGAGCCGTCAAGCTGCAGATTATTGTTGTCAACAATAAGTGTGAGGTTATCAAGCTGGTGGTTGCCAGCAAACATGGCAGCCTCCCAGACCTGGCCCTCTTCAATCTCGCCGTCACCCAGGAGTGCGTAGACGCGGTAGTCCTTGTTGAACTTCTTGCCGGCCAGCGCCATACCAACTGCGGTGGAAACGCCCTGGCCAAGGGAGCCGGTGCTCATGTCAACGCCAGGAGTATCGTTCATGTTTGGGTGACCCTGAAGACGCGAGTTGAGCGCGCGGAAAGTCTTGAGCTCCTCCTTGGGGAAGAAACCGCGCTCAGCCAAAACGCCGTAGAGCGCAGGAGTAACGTGACCCTTTGAGAGCACAAAGCGATCCCTGCAGGGGCAGTTTGGCTTGGTGGGGTCTACGTGCATTTCCTTGAAGTAGAGATACGTCAGGATTTCTGTTGCAGAAAGCGAGCCACCGGGATGGCCGGATTTGGCCGTAAAGACCTGCGTGAGAATGCTTTTGCGCACCTCACGAGCAACCTGTTTAAGGTCGACGTCCATGTAATTTCCTTTCACGTATTGCGTGCGAGAAACGCAGCAGGTCGGCGCCACGCGCGGGCCGGAGCTGCGTGCGCCGCGTGCGAGTGCGCGCTTACAGACCGAACTTCTCGGTAAGCTTTTCCTTCATTTCATCCTTATCGAGGATGTTGGAGAGAACGATCTTCTCGTCTTCTGGAATGCCGGCGATAAAATCCTCAAGGTCGCGAGCAACAATAAAGAGGTCAGCTGCGCCAGGAGTAACATCTGAAACGGTTGAGTGCTCAACCTCGACGCCGCTCACGCCCAGCTCGTTCAGGACGTCCTGGATCTGCATCTCAACCATAAGGCTGGATCCAAGTCCACTTCCGCAACAACAAAGAATCTTCTGGATAGACATAAGAACTCCTTTCAATTCACCACGCGTAACCTGTGGGTTTACGTGGGTTTTCTG
>JABZGY010000066.1:0-2337 GCA_015259155.1 Atopobium sp.
ACAGGCGAGGGCGGTCCGTTTGATCGCGAGCAACTCAATCAGCTGCTCGATCTTGGTCAGGCTGGCATTGCTCACCTTGTTGACCTGCAGAATCAAGTGACTGGATTTAGGGAGTAACCATGAGTCAAAACAGTGAAAATCAGGGTTCTAACGCTGTGACCTTTGATCCAAATACAACCGTGGTTGTTGCAACGGGCAACGCCCACAAACTTGTTGAGATCGAGGCTATTCTTTCCAAAGTAATGCCTGGTATGAGCTTTGTGGCGCTTGGTCAGCTGGGCGATTTCCCCGATCCAGAGGAAAACGGTCAGACGTTCCGCGATAACGCTCTAATCAAGGCAATGGCTGCTCTTGACGAGGTAGATTGCGTAGCGACCATTGCAGACGACTCCGGTATTTGCGTTGACGCTCTGGACGGGGCTCCTGGAATTTATTCTGCTCGTTATGCTGGCGAGCATGGCAATGATGCTGCAAACAATCAGAAGCTGCTGGCAGAGCTTGCCGACGTTGCTGATGAGGACCGTACTGCTCGCTTCCATTCCACTGTTGCTCTGGTCTATAGAGACGGATCTGTGCTGGTAGGAGAGGGTGACTGTGAGGGCGTTATCGGTCACGAGCCAAAGGGTCACAACGGCTTTGGCTACGACCCACTCTTCTGGCCCGAGGATGCTCCAGGTAAAACCATGGCAGAGCTTGAGCCTGACGAGAAGAACGCCATCTCTCACCGTTTCCACGCTCTGCAGAATCTTTCCAAGCAGATTCAGGGATAGGCGACGTCGGCTTGAGTCAGATTTGCGTCAGGGTCATGTCAGATTTGCGTCAGATTTCAGACAGATAACTGCCGCTATGTCAGGTTCACGTCAGAATCGCGACAGATTCCTGACAGATTCCAGACAGAAAACTACCGCCGCGTCAGATTTGCGCCAGGTTTGCGTCAGCTTCCGGACAGATAACCGCCGCTGTGTCAGACTCGCGTCAGGTCCGCGTTAGGAACACGACAGAAACACGCCATATAACAGGTCAAAACCGGTCAGCGAGATATTTGTTCTTCTCGCCGACCGGTTACTTTTTTGCGTGCTTCAAATGTTAAACTAAGTGTAACTGTGACTTCTGTCTTGGAGGTAGACATGAGGATTGTTCGCACCCGCGATTACGAGGACATGAGCAGAAAAGCTGCAAATGTTATTTCTGCACAAATCATTTTGAAGCCAAATTGCGTTCTTGGCCTGGCAACTGGTTCAACGCCAATTGGCACGTATGCCCAGCTCGCTGATTGGTGCAAGAGGGGAGACCTGGACTTCTCTCAGGTTTCTACATACAACCTTGACGAGTACCGCGGTCTTTCTCACGACGATCCTCAGAGCTATCACTATTTCATGCGTAAAAACCTCTTTGACCTGGTAAATATTGATCTTGAGAACACCCACGTGCCTGACGGCTCCAATCCTGACGTCGAGGCAGCTTGTTCCGAGTACGACAAGCTTGTTGCTAAGGCTGGCTATCCTGACCTGCAGCTTCTTGGTATTGGTCACAACGGTCACATTGGCTTCAACGAGCCCGACGACCATTTCTCCAAGGGTACGCACTGCGTTGACCTTACCGAGAGCACCATTCAGGCAAACAGCCGCCTGTTTGAGCGCATGGAGGACGTCCCTCGTCAGGCTTACACCATGGGTACGCAGACCATCATGTTCGCGCGCAGCATTCTGATTGTGGCTAGTGGTGAGGACAAGGCTAAGGCTGTTTACGACATGTGCTTCGGTAACGTTTCGCCTCAGTGCCCAGCCTCTATCCTGCAGCTTCATACTAACTGCACCGTTATTGCTGACGAGGCCGCCCTCTCGCTCTGCCCAGCTGAGTAAGATCTGGTTGGTCTAAAGCATCTAAAAGGTATCCAAAGGGCATCTTAAAGGCGCCTTAAAAGCTTCAAATAGCATCTGCCGAGAAAACAAAACTCCCATTCACGAGAATGGGAGTTTTTTTGTTGCGGCTTATTTTGCGCGTTCAGCGACACATGGTCAGTTGTACTCCTTTATTGGAATACCAAAATTTACTTATAGTCCTTGAAGTAACGACTGAGAGCTAAAAGAGTCTGGTAATTAAGGCCAAGCACATAGTCGCCGTTATTGGTATGAACCGTGCGAAGCGTAAACTCAAGATTGTCACCAAACGTGATTTTATCGCCATCTTTTTTGCCAGCATGAGACATATCACCAGTTGAAAGTGGGAAAACTCTACCGGCTGGATTGACCGAAGTAACAAAGAATAAAAAAGGCGCGACGGCGTTTTCACCAAGGTTAATGTGCAACTGTTTGAAAATCTGACTGTTTGTTGACA
>JABZGY010000067.1:0-1922 GCA_015259155.1 Atopobium sp.
ATATAAAGACAGAGCGATCGCAGTCTATTTTGACGACACGCAAATACTAAAGAAGCGTAAACCCATTATGGTGCCGGGTGAGATGGAGCAGGTAGTTCTCAAAAAAGAAGCGATTCTTTCTTACACACATGACCACGGCGCGCTTGATTCCATCACCGTTTGCCTTGAGGAGGTTGCCCATGCCTAACATACAGACCGTTACCTGTATCCGGTGTCCGAGGGGCTGCTCGGTAACCGTTCATTTTGATGGCGAGAAGATCGTTGAGGTTTCAGGCAACGCTTGTCCTCGTGGGAATTCCTATGCGCGTGCTGAGGTGACGCATCCCGTGCGTACGGTTACTACTACGATTCCCGTAGACAATGGTGTTATTGACATGGTTTCGGTGAAGACGTCGGTAGAGGTGCCAAAGGACAAAGTAGCCGACGTTGTCAAGGAGATTTCCGGTCTGAGGGCTCAGGCTCCCGTTGCTCTTGGTACCGTGCTTCTCGCCCGGGTGGCAGGAACTGATGCGGATATCATTACTACAAAATCAGTACGGGGCACAGTTGGGGCATAATGAAAATCAGTGCAGGGCACAATTGAGGCACAACGAAAAAGGTCAGAGAGTAAATATACTCTCTGACCTTGTGTTTTAATGGTCGGGTGGACTGGATTTGAACCAGCGACCCCTTGACCCCCAGTCAAGTGCGCTACCAAGCTGCGCCACCACCCGTTTGCTTTTGATACGATAGCATTCCAACATAAAATGAGCAAGCAATTCCCGGTAACCGTGAAGATAGAGTGGGCTAGATATGGATAACTTCTTTCAGCGTGCATTTTCAGTGGTCAAGCAGATTCCCGAGGGCAGAGTCAGTACGTATGGGCAGATAGCTCGAATGATAGGGGAGTCAAGAAAGGCTCGCTATGTGGGATTTGCTATGCACCAGAGTCCGGGAGTTGCTGGTGGCGTGCCATGTCACCGAGTAGTCTTTAAAGACGGCTCGCTAGCTCCTGGCTTTGCTTTTGGTGGACCAGATGCACAGAGAGAGCTTCTTGAGGCTGAAGGTGTGCAGTTTCTAGAAAACGGTAAGGTAGATATGAGGCACTTCCTCTGGGAAGCATAAAAAGATGAAACATTATTTTATCTTGTGAAATGTTCTCCCAGATAAGAAGCGCTGTTTGCTGGGTACAATCGCAGTGAGTTCCTGGTAGTTGGCACGTTCTGTTTAATGGAGGTCAAATGACGCGTAGCTCTAGGATGAGCAAGTTCTTTACTGCAATTTTTGTACTACTGGTAACATCAGCCTTGAGTGTGGGCATTTTGTCTGGCTGCTCACAAACAGAAAACAAACAAGACCAGACACAATCCACCACGTCAGAACAAAAAGAAGAGAAGAAAGACGAGAAAAAAGAAGATTCTTCAAGCTCCTCTAGTTCCTCATCAAACAATTCCAACGCTACAGGCTATGGCACCTATCATATTCCTGATGGATTCAGCTTTGATAACAGCCTGTATCCAGACCTTCAAATTACCACTCAGATTGATAAAGACAGCCTCTGGCCCATCATTATTCGTATTGAAGGTACGGCAGATCAGTTTGATTTGATGAGAAAAGCAACTATCGATGCAGCTCAGAGGGCTCAGGTGCTTGAGTCTGCAGAAGAGATTGGCAATACCGTTGACCAAGCTCTTGCGCACCCATCTAACTACAATCTGACCGACTGTGCAATTCTTACTTCTGCACCAGAGTCGTATCGTAAGACCTACGTTATTACGTTTACGGTAAAGAGCCACTACGAGGTCAAGAAATAGCTTGAACTGTACTGCTTATTAGCTTTGTTGTAACAAACATTGCTCCAAAAAGGCGCTTGTACAATAAACTGCCTCCTATTTCTTGAACATAAGAAATGGGAGGCAGTTCATATGCGGGTGATTATGATT
>JABZGY010000068.1:0-993 GCA_015259155.1 Atopobium sp.
ACCACTATGTTTGTGCTTTCCATTTGGGCGGGCCGCTTTGATGCAGCGCTTTTAAGTGCAGCCATCGCGGGCACCACGCTTGGATTTTTGGTTCACAACTCGTATCCCGCAACTATTTTCATGGGCGATTCTGGTTCGCTAACCTTGGGATTTGCTCTGGGAACAATTTCACTTTTGTCCGTCACCCGTTGGGCAGGACTCACAACCATCATTGTTCCTCTCGTCGTTGCAGGTATTCCAATCATCGATACCTTCTCCGCAATTGTTCGCCGTACCCGCGCACACGTCAGTTTTGCTACTGCCGACCGCGGACACATCCATCACCGCTTAATGGCTCACGGTTATAATCAGCGCCAAGCGGTACTTTTGATGTACGGTTGGACTGCCCTTCTGTGCGTTGGCTCGCTCATTATGACGCAGGTCAATACGCTGCCTCGTATTGCAATTTTTGTCATGCTGCTTACCATGTCTGCTTTCTTTGCAAAGTACCTGCACCTCTTTGAGCCTGTTCTGCTTCACCATACTGATCCAAAGACTGGTGAAGACGAACTCATTACCCCTAAAGATCCAGGCTTCGATGAAGAGATTAAGCAACTCCATGAAGAAGAGCATGAACACATCGAAGAGCTTATCCACAGAGAACACAAGAGCGAATAAGCTGGGGAAACGACTGCTCACAAATTGGCTTTCCGTGAGCTCGCGGTTCCGTTCACAGCTACGATTGCGACTGCACGGGTTTCTCGCCAGGTGCGCCAACAACCAGCTCACGCGCCTCTTCCTGCCTTTGAGGAAGGTGCAGCTTGTAGCGAGCTCCCCACCACACAAGCTTGAGCGTGCGTGCAATTGAGGACAGGTGGCGACGAAGCAAATACGCAGAGAACAAGAGTCCTGACTGTCCAGAAATGACGGTTCCGTCAAAATCAAAAACAGCAATTTTCTTGATCAAATCTGAAGTGTGTTCCGTATTGGAAGATTCTGCGGATATGGAACTTA
>JABZGY010000069.1:0-984 GCA_015259155.1 Atopobium sp.
GGCTTCCAGACTCCTTATGTTCCTGGTTGGGACTGCCACGGTCAGCCAATCGAGCACAAGGTTGAGCAGATGCTTGGCACAGAGAAGTTCAATCAGTTATCTACCGAGAAGATCCGTGAGCTCTGCCGCAAGATGGCAGTTGAGCAGGTAGATACCCAGCGTCAGGGTTTTAAGCGCCTTGGTGTTTTGGGCGAGTGGGATAACCCTTATCTCACTTACGTCAACGATTACGACGCAACTGATGTTGAGATCTTCAAGGCAATCTACGACAAGGGCTCTGTGTATAGAGGAACCAAACCTGTTCACTGGTGTACTCATGACCACACTGCTCTCTCTGAGGCTGAGATTGAGTATCACGATGTCACCTCTACCGCAATCTTTGTTCGCTTTGAGCTAACTACGGTTCCTGAGGGTCTTGAGGCTTATGCAGGTAAGACCTGGGTAGACATCTGGACTACAACTCCATGGACAATGCCTGCTGACGAGGCAGTCATTCTGCACCCTGAGGCTAACTATGTTGCTCTTGAGCTTCCTGATGGACACGTAGAGATTGTTGCTGAGGCTCTTGCAGAGAAGGCTGCTGCCAAGTTTGGCTATACCGATTGGAAGCTTGCTCAGGACTCAGAGGGCAACACCTGGAAGAGAACTGGTGTTGAGCTTGCAGGCAATGAGTATAAGCAGCCAATCTTTGGTGACCTTGGTAACACTGGTAAATTTATCTATGCAGAGTACGTTACCCTTGACGACGGTACTGGTGTTGTTCACTCTGCACCTGGTCATGGCGTAGACGACTATAACGCTGGTGTTCGCTTTGATATTCCACAGACTATGCCTGTTGATGATGACGGCCACTTCTTCAAAGGTGACGGTCAGGGCACTGGTGGCCCCTTCTCTGGTATGGAGGTCAATGAGGCTAACCCTGTCATTGTTCAGTGGCTCAAAGACCGTGGAACGCTCATTCTTGCAGAAGAGATTACCCACAGC
>JABZGY010000006.1:0-56405 GCA_015259155.1 Atopobium sp.
GTTTGTGGTAATTTCAGCGTCATGTATACGTCTTTTTGACAGATTATCCGACTTAGGTGTGTTTTGAACTGACTCCCATTTCTCGTGTCAAAGAAATGGGAGTCAGTTCAAAGTTGGCACAGGCGATATGAAAATCTTTTAGACATTGATTCGCACGTATTTTTCGGTGTGCGGTAGAATATTATTCGCAAGCGTTTTGTCTTGCACCTGTATGTAAAGTATTGCCAAAAACTTGGTGTTTACCACGTATGGTGCACAAAGTTTGACGCGTAGAAAGGAAGCCTAATGGCTGAAGATCAGTACATGCACCTTGTTATTGTTCGCCACGGTGAGTCTGAGTGGAACAAGCTCAACCTGTTCACTGGTTGGACTGATGTTGACCTTACCGAGACTGGTCACGAGGAGGCAGCAGCTGGCGGCCATGCTCTTAAAGAGGCTGGCTATGACTTTGATGTTTGCTACACCTCTCTTCTCAAGCGTGCTATTCACACTCTGAATCATGTTCTTGATGAGCTTGACCGTAACTGGCTTCCTGTTCATAAGACCTGGCGTCTGAACGAGCGTCACTATGGTGCACTTCAGGGCCTCAACAAGGCAGATGCCGCTGCTGAGCACGGTGAGGAGCAGGTAAAGATTTGGCGTCGTTCCTTTGATGTTCAGCCACCAGCTCTTGAGCCAGGCGACGAGCGCGATCCTCACGTTCAGGAAATGTTCCGCGATGTTCCAGCAGAGGATCTTCCTTACACTGAGTGCTTGAAGGACACCATTGCACGCGCATGGCCTTACTTTGAGCAGGAGATCAAGCCACAGCTTGAGGCAGGTAAGCGTGTTCTTATTGCTGCACACGGCAACAGCCTTCGCGCTCTTGTTATGCAGTTTGAGCACCTCACTCCAGAAGAAATTCTTGAGGTTAACATCCCAACTGGTATTCCTTGCGCATACACCTTTGACAAGGATTGGAACATTGTAGACAAGCACTATATTGGCGATCCAGCTGTCATTGAGGCAAAGATTAACGCTGTTGCTAACCAGGGCAAAGCTAAATAAACAGCTTGCTAACACGCAATATTGTTAAGCAGAACGGGGTGGTTTAAAACCACCCCGTTCTTCGAACTTAAATTGACTAAATCACTGAACTATAAGTTAAATATCTACAACAAAATAACCACGCCTTCTAATTGATTCAACCTCCAACGCCAAACCGTTTTTAATAAACTATTGCTTATATCCTTCTATTCAAATCATTAATAGAATCCTGTAAACCATCCAGTTTCTTTAAATAACTAGAAAGCCAAATAAAAGCTTTTCGTCCACAGTAGAACATGACGGATAAAATTAGAAAAAGTACAATAAGAATTATTATCTCCGGCGCTCCCATAAACTTATACTCCTAAATAATTAAAAGCCCACTATTGAGGTAGTTAATACATGTCCAGAAATATCGCCGTGCAAAATTCTTGACCCGCTAAAAACTCCATTAAAATCACAACGATATGTCGACCAAGTACTTCCATATTCTAAGGATTGATTATAAATGCTAATCCCTACTGCAGTACTCCTATAATCATAGGCTCGAACAATTCGATAATTATTAAGATCAAGCCAATACTCTGAATTTAAGACTCCAATATACCAATACACTTTCCATGTTTCAGAGCCACCGTTTAACTCATAATTCACGAGTCTACTTGCATGGTTATTAACTGGAACAATACCAATTGTCGCAATAGTTCCGTCTTCTAACACAACTTGTTTTTCTTGACCCTGGCCATTTTCTAAATTAAAGGAAATGTCAGTATTCTCTGAGGGTAGCACCTGATTACTCTGGAAGTCCTCTGCTGAAGCCTGCAATGGAGTAAATGTCCCAAGCAACACGATGGCGAGAAGAGCTATCAACAATGTATATACTTTCTTCATAATAACCTCCCTATTTGATTTAAAAATAAAGAAATTATTAGAACTTAGAAATTTCATTTTTAGATGGTAGATATGTTCTACTGGCAATAAAAGAACTAGACATCTTCATCACCTCTTTTTACTATTTATAACACTAATTAACTCAAATATAAAGAAAAAAATAATCTTTCCAATAAAAAACATATCAAAACTCAACGAATATGCCCACAGTATTAAAACCTACTTTGAATAGTGTTACGATGTACCGCCGAGAAAAGAAGGGATTAAATGTTTAAAAGAGAACTCAACGCAAAACTTGTTCTTTCTGTAATTGCAACAGGAATTATGTCCTTCTCGGGAGTTGTCGTAGAAACTGCCATGAACGTGACGTTTCCAACGTTAATGGAGGAATTCTCTATTGGCACCTCAACGGTACAATGGATGACTACTTCGTACCTTTTGATTCTTGCCATTATCATGCCTATGTCGTCATTTTTAAACAGACGATTCAAAACTAAAAGTATCTTTACCGTGGCCATGATCTTCTACATCAGCGGCATTCTTTGTGGATTCGCTGCTCCAACATTTATGTTATTGCTGCTTGGCCGCATTTTAGAAGGCATTGGCACCGGTCTAGCGCTACCACTAATGTTCAACATCATCACCGAACAGGCCCCACTTAAAAACATGGGTGTCATGATGGGCATTGGCATGCTAGTTACCGCCGTTGCACCTGCAGTAGGACCTTCGGCTGGTGGTTGGATTGCAGAGCATCTTGGCTGGCGAATGATCTTTGCCGGTCTTCTCCCCTTCTTGATTGTGGCATTTGTACTGGGAATTAGTTCAATCCAACAGAGCCATGAGTCTGAAATTATCTCTTTTGATGTCTTTGGCTGGTTCCTTCTTACCGTGAGTTTTATTGCGCTCATCTTTGTTATTGACGAGTCCAGCGCGTTTGGTCTGCTTAGCATTCCTGTTTTGCTTGCAATGGTAATTTTTGCCGGTTCACTCGCGCTTTTTGTACGTCACGAGAACTCCTTTAAACACCAGGAGCTCTCTGATAAATCTCCAAAAATTCCTATCATTAACCTTGAGGTATTTAGCGAGAAGGGCTTTGTTCTCTCGCTCTTTGCTATTGTTGCTCTGCAATTTATTATTCTTGGTCAGTCATATCTTCTGCCTAACTTCTCCCAGCTAGTACTAGGTGCAGGCGCTACCGCAGCAGGAGCTCAGATGCTTCCAGGATGTGCTATTGGCGCAGTTATGGCACCAATTTCTGGTCAAATTTTAGACAAGCTAGGAGCTAAAAAGCCTATTGTTACAGGCATTCTTTGCTGCCTAACCAGCATGCTCCTTTTGCTGCTCTTTGTTCACGTACTTACCGTAGAAATGATTACGTATATTTTTGCTATCTTTGCCATTGGTCAGGCACTTCAGATGGGAAACAATTTTACGGTAGCCTTGGGACACTTACCGGAAGACCGCAAGGCAGATGGAAATGCTGTTATTAACACAATGCAGCAGCTCTTTGGCGCTATGGGAACCAGCGTTATTTCTGGCGTTGTAGCGGCTTCTCAGCTTGGAGCTACAGACTTAGCTACAAGCACCCTTGCAGGAGCTCAGAATGCACTCTTTGTGCTTGTGTGCGTAGCTTGTATTCCTCTTGTTACCATGGGAATTGTGCTCTTTATACTGCCTAAGATGACAAAATAAAACGCAACTGCGGTATTTAAAAGAAAGCAAATTAAAAAGCTAGCTATCCAACAACGGATAACTAGCTTTTAATTTAGACGATCGAATTGTTAGAACTACGACACGACAGCTGATAATTTCAATCCAATGAATACAGCAACCAGGCAAGTAACAACGTTGACCGCAATGTTCACTCCTGCAGCAGTCCAGTTACCTGCTTGAATAAAGGTCAACGTTTCATTTGAGAAGGTCGAGAAGGTCGAAAGTCCTCCACAAAGGCCTACGGCTAAGAATAGCTTTACCTGTGGCTGAAGTGGACTTGCAAGATCAAGCCCTGTTACAAAGCCAATAATCAAACCTGCAACAACATTTGCAGCAAACGTACCAACTGGCAGGTTAGGAATCCACTGTTTAAAGAGGACTCCCAACTGCCAGCGACCTAAACTACCCAGAGCTCCACCAAGAGCCACAGCTAAAGC
Organism: Atopobium sp.; assembly: GCA_015259155.1. Taxonomy (GTDB): domain Bacteria; phylum Actinomycetota; class Coriobacteriia; order Coriobacteriales; family Atopobiaceae; genus Lancefieldella. The sequence goes on from JABZGY010000006.1 coordinate 4,068, forward strand.
TTCAATCACAATAAACGCCCCTACTCTAGCTCTCGCGAGCCCGTATACAGCTGGTAATACTCTCCATGCTTTGCAATAAGCTCTTCGTGAGTACCGCGCTCAATAATGCGACCATGTTCCAAAACCATAATGGCATCAGAGTTACGAACCGTAGACAGTCTATGGGCAATCACAAAGACAGTACGACCTGCCATTAGGGCATCCATGCCCTTCTCGATAAGTGCCTCAGTACGCGTATCAATACTGGAAGTTGCTTCGTCCAAAATAAGCACGGGAGGATCAGCAATGGCAGCGCGGGCAATTGCCAGAAGTTGCCTCTGACCTTGGGAAAGGTTAGCGCCGTCTGAGGTAAGTACGGTGTTGTAGCCACGTGGCATACGACGGATAAACTTATCTGCATTTGCGATTTTTGCTGCAGCAATAACCTCGTCATCAGTGGCGTCTAACTTACCAAAGCGAATATTGTCCGCGATGGTACCCGTGAACAGATGTGTGTCCTGCAAAACAATGCCCAGGGAGGACCTTAGTGCAGACTTCTTGATGTCATTGATTGGAATGCCGTCGTAGGTGATGGTTCCGCTACGAACATCGTAGAAGCGGTTAATAAGGTTGGTAATTGTTGTTTTACCAGCACCAGTTGAGCCAACAAATGCAATCTTCTGGCCAGGTTTTGCAAACAGGGTGAGGTTTGCAAGAACTGTCTGATCATCGTCGTATCCAAAGGTCACGTCATCAAAGCGAACGTCTCCGGCAAGAGGGGTTTTCTCGCCAGATGGTGTGACCCAAGCCCAGGATTCTTCTCCTGACTCATAACCACTAATGCGAACCAGGTCAACCTTGCCCTCATCAACCTCGGGAGTCATTTCCATAACCGCAAAGATACGCTCGGCGCCGGCAAGAGCGGTGAGCAGGAAGTTGGAGAGCTGGGTAAACTGGTTGAACGGCATAGCTGCCTGGCGAACAAAGACCAGGTAGGACGCAAGGCTTGCAACGTCTGCGTGTCCATTTACGGCAAGCAGTGCGCCAACCACGGTGACCACGGCGTAATTGATATACGTTAATGAAACCGTGATAGGGACCATAGTTGCTGCATACGCCTGTGCGTTTGTTCCAGAGTGTCTGAGCTCTTCATTAACCTTTTGGAAGTCAGCAAAGTTGGCATTCTCGTGATTAAAAACTTTAACCACCTTGAGGCCAGAGATGGTTTCTTCAGCAAAGCCGTTAAGAACGCCAAGACTCTTCTGCTGCACCGAATAATGCTTAGCCGAGCGCTTACTTGCGTAACGAGCATATATCACAATTAATACGTCAAAGAGGATAGTGATAAGCGTCAGCTGCCAGTTAAGAACAATCAGCAGCACAAGTGTGCCAACCATCTGAATAAAGGCCAAGACGAGATTAGCAAAGCTGTTGTTAAGCGCTTCTGAGATGGTATCCACGTCGTTGGTAAAGAAACTCATGATATCGCCGCGAGTTCGGCGGTCAAAGAACCTCAGTGGCAGCGACTCAATGTGCTCAAAAAGGTCTCGTCTAATGTCAAAAACAATCCTCTGAGCAGCGCGAACCATAATTTGCGTGTAACCAACACTGGTAAGAGCGCCGATTGCATACACAACTGCCGTAAACACAACAAGGTTGGTAAAGGCAGTTACATCTCCCCTGCCCACTGCCGCAACAACAGGCTTTATCATGTAGGTGCCCAGGAGAGCCGCTAAACCACTGATAGAAACAAGGAGTGCCACCAACATAAGGCGCTTCTTAGCATGACCTAAGTACGAGACAAACACTCTGATGGTATGTCCAATGTTTTGAGGACGAGCTCCTCCTGCGCGATTAGCCATGTGACACCTCCTTACCAGCAGCGTCAATGTCTGACTGACTACCGCCAGTCTGTGACTCATACAACTCTCTATAGATAGGGCTCTTGGCGAGAAGTTCTGTGTGGGTGCCAGTCATATGAACCCTACCGTTATCAAGAACGACAATCTGATCTGAGTCCATAACTGAGTTCACACGCTGGGCAATGATGATTTTTGTCATGTCAGCAAGTTCAGCAAGTCCTGCACGAATCTTTGCATCGGTTGCGGTATCAACCGCGCTGGTTGAGTCATCAAAAATGATAATTTTTGGCTTCTTCAAAAGCGCGCGCGCAATACAAAGACGCTGCTTCTGGCCACCGGAGACATTAACGCCACCCTGACCAAGGTCTCCGTCCAAGCCACCAATCCTGTCAAGAAACTCATCAACGCATGCAATAGAACACGCATGAAGCAGCTCTTCATCAGTTGCATTAGGATCTCCCCAGAGCAGGTTGTCGCGGACGGTGCCGCTGAACAGCACATTTTTCTGAAGGACAACAGACACTGCGTCACGAAGTGAAACAAGATTGTAGGAGCGGACGTCATTCTCGCCAACAAACACGGTGCCCTCAGTTGCATCGTACAAGCGAGCAATCAGCTGGATAAGGGTAGTTTTTCCGGAGCCGGTGCCGCCGAGAATACCAACAGTAGAGCCTGGCGCAAACGAGAGGTTAATGTCTTCAAGGACGTCCTCTTCAGCGCTCTGGCTGTACTTGAAGGACACGTTTTCAAAGCGGACTGCGCCATTCTTAACGTCAGTCAAGCCGTACTCTGGAGACTCAATAGCAGGCTCTTCGGAAAGAATCTCTCCAATTCGACGCACGCTGGTAATGGCGCGAGCAGTAAGCAAGAACACGCCAGAAATCATCATAAGAGAGTTCATGATAAGCAGTACGTAGCTCATGAAGCCCGTGAGCTCACCAACGCCCAGTCTACCAGCCATAATCATCTGGCCGCCAAACCAAAGAATAGCCACGTTAGTGACATACATTGATGCTTGGAAAATAGGCAGGTTTAAGACAGACGTGCCAAAGGTCTTTGTAGCAGTCTGCGCGTACTGCGTATTAACTTTTTCAAAGCGATCAGAAACATATCCTTCTCGGACATACGCCTTAATAGCGCGCACGGCCGCAAAGTCTTCCTGCAGAGCCTCGTTAAGCTTATCCATTGCACTCTGCATAACGCGGTACAAAGGGCCAACGCGCTTCACAATAAAGAAGAGCGCAATAGCCAAGAAAGGCAGCACGGCAAAATACACTACCGCCAGCTCTGGACTCATAATAAACGCCATAACCAAGCCCATGACCAGCATAATTGGTCCACGCATAAACGGGCGCGTGCCCATTGCAAAGGCGTTCTGAATAATGGTTACATCAGAAGTCAAACGCGTCACCAAAGAGGATGAATCGTATTTATCAAGATTTGCAAAAGCAAACTCTTCCATACGGCGATATTCATCTTGTCTCAGTTGAGCGCCTAGTCCCATAGCCGCTTTTGCTGAGTAGCGAGCATAGCCAATACCAGCAAACATGGCGAGAAGAGCAAAGACAACCATAACGGTACCGTTTACAAAAACAGTCTGAAGGTTACCTTGCAAAATGCCCTGGTCAACAATTTGGGCCATGAGTACAGGAATCACTAATTCGAGTAGGGACTCTGCAAACACGCAGAGTCCCGACATAACAAAGTCCTTTTTATACGCGCCAAAATGGTCCAAGATAACCTTTAACTCAGCGCGAGCAGATGGAGCTTTTTCTTCTACAGAAACATCGTTCATTTCTAAAACACCATGTACCTTACTGTCTTGCGTTGCTTGGTTTGCTTATGCCTCTTTTGGAAGCGTTTGAAGCGAAACCTCCTTGAGCTGCTCATTAGAAACAGGCGAAGGAGCACTGGACATCAAGTCAGAACCAGAAGTAGTCTTTGGGAATGCCATGACATCACGGATGGAATCGGCACCTGCAAGCAACATGCAAACGCGGTCAAGACCAAGTGCAAAGCCGCCCATTGGAGGTGCGCCAAACGTCAGAGCCTCCATCAAGAAGCCAAACTGAGCCTTTGCACGCTCTTCAGTAAAGCCGAGTTTCTCCAGAATCTTAAGCTGCAGCTCAGCATTGTGAATACGCATTCCGCCGCCGCCAGCCTCAAAGCCGTCCATGACAAAGTCGTACGTATACGAGCCCATAGCAAGAGGATCAGTATCCAGAAGATCAAGCTCATCCTCACGAGGAAGCGTAAAGGGCTGATGCTCAGAGGCATAAGACTGAGTTTCCTCATCCCAGTGGAACAGAGGGAAGTTAACAACCCAGAGGAAATCATGACCTTCTCGCGGTACATCCAAGACCTTTGCCATATGCAGGCGCATACCACCAAGAATCTCATCTGTCTCCAGGCGGCCGCCTACAGCAAAGAGAATCAAGTCCCCTGCCTCAGCAGACATCTCTGCACGCAATGCCTCAAGCTCTTCTGGCGAGAAGAACTTGGTGATAGGACCTCCCACGGAGCCGTCCTCTTTGAAGGCGACCCATGCAAGTCCCTTGGCACCAAAGCCGGCGGCTACCTCGGCAAGCTTATCTACCTGAGAGCGTGGCCAGGTGCCTGCACCCTTAACGTTGATTGCCTTAACGTACTGGCCATCAGTTGTTGCGGCAGAGCTAAAGAGCTTAAAGCTGGATTGCTTGAAGACCTCAGAGACGTCGTGAAGCTCCATACCAATGCGGGTATCAGGCTTATCAGAGCCGTAGGTATCCATTGCATCCCAATACTGAATTTTGCGCAGTGGAGCTGGGAACTCAATGCCCATCTTTGCAAATGCATCGCCCAGAATATCCTCAAGCTCAGCCATGACATCTTCCTCGCGGACAAATGCCATCTCCATATCAACCTGTGTAAACTCAGGCTGACGATCTGCACGAAGATCCTCGTCACGGAAGCACTTAGTAATCTGGTAGTAGCGCTCAATACCGCCAATCATCAGTAGCTGCTTCAGCAGCTGTGGAGACTGTGGCAGTGCGTAGAAGTTTCCGCCCTGCATTCTGGATGGAACCAGGAAGTCACGAGCGCCCTCAGGAGTAGATTTAAACAGCGCTGGAGTCTCTACCTCGGTAAAGTCACGCTTATGGAAAGCCTCACGAAGCGCAAATGCAAAATCAGAACGCATACGAAGATTCTGTGCCATCTGAGGACGACGCAGGTCAACGTAGCGATATCTCAGGCGAAGGTCCTCGTTAACATCAATGTGATTCTCAATCTGGAATGGTGGAACTGCACTGGTGTTAAGAACCTCAATCTTGGAAGCAAGTACCTCTACCTCACCGGTAGCAAGAGCCTCATTAGTCTGACCCTCAGAACGATGCTGAACCGTACCAGAAATCAAAACAGGCCACTCAGGACGAATAGTCTCTGCAGTTGCAAATGTTTCTGCATCAACATCTGGGTCAAACAGAATCTGTGTCAAACCCTCGCGATCACGAAGGTCAACAAAAATCAGGCCTCCAAAGTCACGACGACGCCAAACCCAACCAGTGAGCGTAACGGTCTGACCGATATGCTCTGCGCGAAGCTCTCCGCAGGTATGCGAATGCATGCTGTGCAAATCAACAGCTGCGTGAGCGGAATAATTCTGGGGGGTTTCTGAGGAACAATCCATTGTTATCCTTTCGTCTTTGCTTCCCTGTGCCAAATCGGAAAGCGCCTTCAAGACGGCAAAAACGTGTAGACGGCACGTTCTTGCTCATAGATAAAACATTGTACTCTCCAACGTTTAGCTGGATCCTCTCAATCTAAACTTAGTGGAGATTCAAGAGGAATAAATAACTTACCGTCACACTTTTACGCTAGACTGAAATTGATACACATGAGCCCTCTTACAGGGCGAGAAGAACTTGGAGCTTTCATGGCCTATAAAGCCGCTGTTTTTGATCTAGACGGAACACTTCTGAACACTATTGTTGATCTTGCTTGGGCAACAAATTACGCTCTTGAGCAGTTCAACATACCCACCTATACCGTTGATGAAGTACGTCAGATGGTTGGAAATGGCGTTGCAAAGCTTATCCGTGACGCCGTGCCAGAGGGTACCGATGATGCAACATACCAGTGCGTACTCGCATGCTTTAAGGAGCACTACGCTGATCACAGCTTGGATAACACTGCGCCCTACCCTGGCATCCTTGATGCGGTTGATACACTCAGAGCAGCTGGCGTTAAGTGCGCTGTTGTTTCCAACAAGCCAGACTTTGCTATTGCCGATTTAATGACCAATTTCTTCCCAGGTAGATTTGACTTTGCTCTGGGTCAGCGAGATGACCTTAAAAGAAAGCCTGATGCCGAGCCTGTCCACTACGCCCTCGCTCAAATTGGCGTTGACCCTCAAGACGCTGTCTACATTGGAGACTCCGAGGTTGATGTTGCAACAGCACACAACAGCGGCATGCCTTGCATAAGTGTTACCTGGGGATTTAGAGATAAAGAAACGCTTCTAGCTGCAGGTGCTACCACGCTTTGCGATACCGCAGAAGAAATGGTGCAAGAAATTCTCAAATAGTAGCACTAAAAATTACAACCATTCATCATTGCCGTTGAGCGAGAAAAAACGTCCGCTTGCCTATGCCTCTCAATTCATCTGAATAAGCGTATTCGGAGGGCGGTATAGTCAATAAAAGTGCGTCCATAATTTGCGCGCAAGCGACGTGGAAAGGATTGCATCATGGGCAAGAAAAGTTCTGAGGTTCTCCAGATTTCTTACGAAGACCTGGTAGAGTACCTGCACAGTAATCACTCTGTGTACATGCAAGTCGGACACCAGGTTTATTACCTCACTGATGTCAACTTTGAGGCATGGAGAGCTCAAGACACCAGCATCAGAAACTCAAAGAACCACTTTGTAGATTGTTCTGAATTAGTTCCTACGCTAGACGAATTTCTCGCGCTTCCTTTTATTAATGGAAAAACCATTAAAGACGTTTTTGCACATGCAACGTTCTATGCATCCATGAAAAACGAAAAATCTGAGTAATTCAAATTAATCAACTTTTTGTTGACTATCTCTCAGCTAAAACTTAAAGGATCTGTTAATCGCAGATCCTTTTTTATTACCTGGTAGATTGCCTTATTGGGCTACATTTCTCATAAAAAACGCCGATGCAGCGCACCGGCGTTTTACGTTTGATTTGAGAGAACGTTCCTACTCAACAGGTTTTTGAACCTCAAGAACCTCAGCAATCTCAACCTCAGCAGAGACCGTGCCAGCAAGCTCTGGAATAAGATCATTGTACTTATTAGCAGAAGCCAGCTCGGAAGAAGCGGTCTTTGCGTAACGCTTAACTGCTGCGGCAGCACGGTTGACTGCGCTCAGCGTACCGGCGCCACCAACACATCCTCCTGGGCAAGCCATACCCTCAAGAAGATAGCCTGGATATTTACCCTTAACAGCATCCTTGAGCATAGCTCGGCACTCAGCAAGGCCGTCAACAGCCATGACAGGTACTTCTTTATCAGGGTACTTCTGGTGAATAACGTTTACTACAGCACCTGCTACGCCACCGGCTACTGCAAAAGCGCGACCATCATGAGAAGCGTTTTCAAAATCGGAGTTGTCGTCATCAAGCTTGGTGTAGTCAATGCCCTTGGACTCCATCATTCCCGCAAGCTCCTCAAAGGTCAGAACAAAATCGACCTCGGACTTAACGGAACGACGCAGTGCCTCAAGCTTCTTAGCGGTGCATGGTCCAATAAAGACAATCTTGGACTCTGGGTTTTGCTTTCTTACCAGACGAGCAGTCAAAACCATGGGGGTTAGTGCCATAGAAATAGCATCAGCGTGCTCTGGGTGCTCTTTTTTAGCCATGGCAGACCAGGAAGGGCAGCAACTTGTTCCCATAAATGGCAGCTTTTCTGGGACTTCTTTGACAAAGTCTTCTGCCTCCTGAACGGTACAAAGGTCAGCACCGGTTGCTACTTCTTCTACCTCGGCAAAGCCCATCTCTTTGAAGGCCTCACGAAGACGACCAACGCTGCCCTTACCAAACTGACCAACAAACGAAGGAGCCACAATTGGAACAACGGTATAACCCTCATTGATAGCCTGAATTACCTGGAAAATCTGGCTCTTATCGGCAATTGCGCCAAAGGGGCAGTTGACCAGGCACTGGCCACAAGATACGCACTTCTCGTAATCAATATCTGCACGACCGTGCTCATCAGAGCCAATAGCGTCCATACCACAAGCAGCGGCGCAAGGGCGTACGTGGTGATGAATTGCCTGGTAAGGGCAAACCTTGAAGCACATGCCGCACTGAATGCACTTCTCCTGATCAATATATGCCTTTTTGTCCACGAAGCTAATTGCTTCTTTAGGACAAATCTCTCGACAAGGGTGTGCAAGACAGCCCTGGCACGCGTTGGTGACACGATACACATTGTCCTCGCATGCGTTGCACGCAAACTTGACAATATTGATCAGCGGAGGCTGGTAATAAACCTCTGGTCGAGAGGCCTCTTCCAAGCCGTCAGAAATAAGCTCTGGTTGATCAACGCCCTGCATAGGCATGCCCATAGTCATGCGAATGCGCTCGCCAACAATAGCGCGCTCCAAGAAGACGCTCTCACGATACGTAGCAATATCACCAGGAATAATCTTGTACGGCAGCTCTTCCATCTGGCGAGCAATTTCATCAACGCTCTTATCTGCTTTTTCATACGCAAGCGTTGATACCTCTTTAAATACCTTCCTGCGGATTTCAGTCAGGTTAGTATAGACACCTCGCATTGTGCCAGGCATTTCTCCCCCTCCTCGTTCACTTTATGCACGTCTGGGTAACGTATCCGCACAAAATGAATGTATGTCTTTACCACAAAGTATGTACTATAAGTCCACCTCGGTGACACCAAAATAAGAAAATCGCTCTGGAATATCCGTTTTAATCACAATTTTTGCGCCCGTGACTGGATGAATAAATCCAACGCGATATGCATGGAGCATTAACGACTGCGGTCTATGTTTCTTTTTTGCTCCGCGCTGCAGAGACGATACGCCTCCATACAGCGTGTCTCCTACCAGGGGAAATCCGAGTGACGAGAGATGCACTCTAATTTGATGCTTTCTTCCTGTCAGCAAATTGACCAGCAACAAGCTCTGAGTTTGACTTTGCGCTGATGAAGCAACCTTAATAAGGCGCACCTCCGTTTGAGAAGGTTTGCCTGTTGCTGAGACCCTCATCTTCTGAGCGTCATGCCGATCTTTTCCAATTGCCTTATCTATCAGCAGTTTATTTGGTTCAAATGCTCCTTTAACCGCTGCAAGATACTCTTTGGAAAGCTCCTTGGAGGCAATAAGCTGGTCAAACTGCGACTGCGTTTCTTTTTTGAGCGAGAAAAGCACTATGCCCGTAGTCTCCTTATCAAGGCGATTCAGAGCTTGGACCTGGGAAAGATCTACCTCTCTTAAGCCCTCAAGTGCACGGAGTTTCTCGCAAACTACATCGGTTAACGAGGTTTCATTGGTGCCGTCTGCATGAACGATAATTCCCGCCGGTTTATTCACGGCAAGCAGATACTCATCCTGGTACAAAATCTCAAGGTTGTTGTCAGACTGAAGAGCATCCACGCTACTCCCCTCGCTTAACTACGTAGCGCTGCTCAGAGAGAACCTGAGCAAATGACTCAATTGCGCTCCACACATGGTCAGTGCGTCGCCAGGCAACACTAACCGAGTACGACATCTCTTTTCCCAGTTCAATGATGTGGAGGCCTGATGTTTCAAAGTCGTAGTAAGAAGATGCCACCAACTCCGATGGCAAGAAGCACGCGCCAACGCCTCTCATGGCAAGCGCCAAAAGCGTCTCGGAGTTTCTGGACATGACCTTGATAGTGGGAGAAATACCCGACGCGGCAAACGCATGACGAGCAAAACTACCAGCAATGTCTCGCTTACCAACCGTTAAGAAAGGACAAGCTTCCAAGGCCGTGAGCTTTCCCGTCTTTTTGACTTGCGCGACAACCGAGTCAACCTTATCTGCATACAAAGATTCAAGAAGCGCTTGAGAAACTACCAGAACGATCTTCTCGTCAAACAGCTTTTTAACAACCAAGTCATACGACGACGAATTAACCGTTGCAACAATCAAGTCAAGCTGACCTTCGGACAGCCACTCAACAAGCTCGTCATTCTCGCCCTCATCAAGCTCAATGGAGATATTTGGGTGCAATTTTTGGAAAGCAGCAATGGAGCGCGGCATGATGATATGACCTCGTGTAGCAGTGACGCCAACACGCAGGCGACCTCGCTCGTTGCCCGCAATATCAAGAAACTCTTGATCCATAGCGCGCCGCTGAGCCTGGAACCTACGGGCATAGCGCAAGAACTCTTCTCCCGCAAACGTGAGCGACAGCGGGACCGTACGTTCTAGCAGCTTAGAGCCAAGTTCTTTTTCTGCAGCCGCAATATTTGCCGAGAGTGTTTGCTGCGTTACGCTCAGGCGTTCAGCCGCCTTGGTGAAGCTCTTTTCTTCTGCAACGGCAACAAAATAATCCATGGTTTGAAAGTTCATTTTTGCTCCCACTGTATTACAAAAATTACTTGTAATTATAACCATTGAAAACAGTTGGACTTCAACTTTTTAGTTGCTTACTCTATTTACATAAGAAATTCGTTTGGAGTGGATGCATGGTAGAGCTAATAGTACTAAGTGCCTTTGCGGTGATGCTCATCGTAGGTACAGCCCTATCTTTCCCTCTTACATCTATCCTGACCATTGGTTTCTTCCTCTTTTTTGGCTACGGACTCTCTCGCAAAATCTCTGCAAAAAAGCTTCTTTTAGCAGCCTTTGAGTCTGTCTGGGAAGTTAAAACAATTATTGCGCTGTTTGCTGTTGTAGGCGCTATGAGTGCAGCATGGCGAGCAGCTGGAACCATTCCAGAGATTGTCAGCATTTCTGCTTCATTTATTTCTCCATCTATCTTTATTCTGGCAACCTTCTTACTCTGCACCATGATGTCCATGCTTTTGGGTACCGCATTTGGTACCGCTGCAACCATGGGCATCATCTGCATGTCTATTGGTAAGGCAATTGGAGCAAGCGAGTTCTTTATTGGTGGCGCTGTTCTTGCAGGTAGCTACTTTGGCGATCGTTGCTCCCCCATGTCTACCAGCGCAATCCTTGTTTCGCAACTCACCGATACCAATCTATCCAAGAACATTAACCGCATGCTTCGTACCAGCGTGGTGCCTTTTATTGCTGCATGCGTTATCTACGTGGCCTGGGATTTCTTTATGGCAAACACGGGAACTATTCCTGATGTTACTGGTCTTCTCAGCCGCTCTTTTAGACTTTCTTTGATTTCGCTTACACCAGCACTTCTTGTAATTGTTTTCTCGCTTCTTAAGGTTGATGTCATTGTTACCATGGCATCCAGCTTGGTACTTGCTTGCATTCTGTGTGTCACCATTCAGCGCGTCCCTCTTGCCGACCTGCCAGTCATTCTGCTCTTTGGCCTTCGTGCTCCAGGTGCTACCGTTGCAAACATGGTTAATGGTGGCGGCGTTTTTTCCATGATGAACGTCTTAACAATTGTCACCATTTCTTCAAGCTACGCTGGTCTTTTCCAAACAACTGGCCTGCTTCGCCGTATGTGCCAGCTGGTAGCTGACCTTTCCGATAACTCCACGCCTTTCTTTGGCGTTCTGATTACCAGCATGTTTACCTCAATGGTTTCTTGTAACCAGACGCTGGCTATTATGCTTACAAACGATTTATGTGAGAACGCAGAAAACTCTTCCAGTGCTCTTGCCTTGGATATCGAGAATAGCGCTGTAATTCTTGCTCCTCTGGTACCGTGGTCCATTTCAAACATCTCGGTGCTCTCTGCAATTGGTGCACCTTCTATGAGTCTTCTAGCTGCAAGTTTCCTTTATTTGCTGCCTCTTTGGACTCTGGGAATTTCTCTGTGGCTCCATCGCCGCCCAGCAAAGATTGATGGTCATCGTGCTCGTTGGCTTGGCCTCACCTCTGACGATGTCCGTGGCTGCGCATCGCCTCGTGTGCAGGACTCAGATTCCGCAGACTCTACCGCAAGTCTTCCTGCCGTAAAGGTTGCTTAACAAACAAACCCTCCCGATTCACAGACACGAGAGGGTTTAAATTTGACTTCTAGTCCTATTGTTACTGTCTGGCTTTAACCTCAGCAACAAGCTGGTCGGCAGGCACCTGTACCTGCTCGTGAGACTCCATGTCACGAAGAGTTACCGCACCAGCTTCAACCTCATCTGGACCAATAACCACACAAAGCGTTGCACCCATCTTATCTGCCTGCTTAAACTGAGCCTTCAGCGAACGACCAGTGCGATCAGCCTCACATCTAATGCCAGCCTCACGTAGCGCCAGCACAGCATCAAATACAACAGGAGCCTGCTCAGCACCTGCGCAGGCAACATAAACACAGCTTGGAGCTGCTGGCTCGGCTGCAACACCAAGAGCCTCCAGCGCAAGCATAATGCGCTCAAAACCAACAGCAAAACCGACACCTGGAGTTGGCTTTCCACCTTCAAGCTCAACAAGACCGTCATAACGACCGCCGCCGCCAATGGCGCCAACACCAGCGTTTGGAATCTCTACCTCAAAGACGGTACGCGTGTAGTAATCCAGGCCACGAACGAGCGTTGGATCCTCAACGTATGAAATACCAGCAGCGTCCAAATATGCCTTGACCTGCTCATAGTGAGCGCGGCAATCATCACACAGGTTGTCAGAAATCAGTGGAGCATCCTTCATAACCGCGTGGCAGCTCTCATTTTTGCAGTCAAACGCACGAAGTGGATTAATCTCCGCACGCTCAAGACAGTCCTCACACATCTCATCCTTGTGATCAAGAATGAACTGCTTGACCTTCTCGCGATATGCTGGACGGCACTCCGCGTCACCCATGGAGTTAATCATGAGCTTCATATCAGCTGGCGAGAAACCCATCTGCTCGTAGAACTTCATCAACATGATGATGGATTCTGCATCGGCAGCTGGATCAGAGGCTCCAAGCCACTCGACACCTACCTGGTGGAACTGGCGCAGGCGGCCCTTCTGAGGACGCTCTCCCCTAAACATTGCTTCGGCGTACCAAAGCTTTGCGGGTGTTCCTCCCTGTGGCACAAAATTGTGCTCAACAGCAGCACGAACCACACCAGCAGTTCCCTCAGGACGCATAGCCATGCGCTGACGAGGCTTAAGACCGGACTCATTGCCGGCAGCTAGCAGGTCCTCAAGCAGCGCACCTGAAAAGACGCGGAACATCTCTTTGCGTACGACGTCGGTGGACTCACCAATACCGTGAACAAAGGTATCTACCTGCTCAAGTGCTGGAGTCTCAATGCGGTCAAAACCGTAAGTACCAAACAGATGGCGGGCAACATCTTGCATATGCTCCCAAGAGCGCATATAGCCGCCGTAAAGATCTTCGGTACCTTGAATTCTCTGACCCATGAATCCTCCTTGTTAGAACATAGACGCTTCTAGTTTACCCGTGAGCGACAACTCTGGCACAGAAAAGCTTTCATAACTTTTGAAACCTATGAAAAAATCCGATTATTTTCTAGAAAACGTGAAAAAGTACTCATGTAAGGGTTGCTTTTTAATTCCTACCATTTAGTATGAATTAGCGGATTTTGGGGTATGACAAAAACGTCAGTGACATTGGCGTTTGTCTTTGTCACAAAATCGCACTAGCACAAGGTTTTGCTCGCCCTAGAGCTGACCAAAGAGCTAGTCACAAACGTATCACGTGCTTGCACGTAGAGATATTTGGAGAGAGATTTATGGCAACTGAGCTACTCCGTGTAAACGGAATTTCCGCAGGTACCGAGGAGAAATCCATCCTGCATTCAATTGATTTGAGCATTGGTGATGGCCAGGCTCACGTTCTGATGGGACCTAACGGCGCAGGTAAATCAACCCTTGGCCGCGTCATCATGGGTGACCCCACCTATAAGATTACCGATGGTTCTCTTATCTTTAATGGCGAGGATGTTACTGAGCTTGCTGCAGATAAGCGCTCCCTTGCGGGCATCTTCCTCTCCTACCAGGCACCTGTTGAGGTTCCTGGTGTTCCTCTTTATTCATTCCTGCGTACCATTACGCAGATGCGCCCTGAGCTTAAGATGACTGCTCGTCAGTTCCGTCAGCGTGTTGGGCAGATTTCTGATCAGCTTGAGCTTGACCAGGGCTTCTTGATGCGTGAGCTTAACGTTGGCTTCTCTGGAGGCGAGAAGAAAAAGGTTGAGATGCTCCAGCTTCTGCTGCTTCAGCCTAAACTTGCCATTCTCGACGAGACCGACTCCGGCCTGGACGTTGACGCACTTTCCGTTGTTTCAAAGGGTATTCAGGCTTATCGCGAGACCTGTGACGGCTCGCTGCTCATCATTACTCACAACACCCGCATTCTTGAGCGCCTTGAGATTGACCGCACTCACGTTATGGTTAAGGGTCACCTGGTAGCAGACGGCCCTGCTGACCTCATCAATCAGATTGACCACGAGGGCTTTGAGCGTTTTGAGAACCAGCCTGATGAGGGCGGTGCTAACTAGTGAGCGAGAAGAAGCGATCTGAGGTCGCTGACGTAGACCGCTCGCTCTACGACTTCACCAAGTCCGAAGAGGGTTACGAGCGCTACGATGATGGCCTTACGCCAGAAATTGTGCGTGCTATTTCCGAGAAAAAAGAAGAGCCCGAGTGGATGCTCCAGATGAGGTTGTCGGCCCTGGAAACCTATCACCAGCGCCAGATGGCTACCAACTGGGGACCTTCTATTGCAGGTTTGGATTTAAACCACATCTCCACGTATGTCTCGCCAAAGACTCAGCAGGCAAATAGCTGGGACGACGTACCTGAGGATATTAGGGATACCTTTGATCGTCTGGGCATTCCGCAGGCAGAGGCAGAGAGCCTGGCTGGTGTTGGTGCTCAGTACGATTCCGAGATTGTCTATCACAACATGCGCGAGGAAGTTGCTGAGCAGGGCGTTATTTACACCACCATTGAGGATGCTCTGCACGATCCGCAGTGGGAGCCTGTTGTTAAAGAGTACTTTGGCAAGCTGATTCCTCCTTCAGACCACAAGTTTGCGGCTCTGCACTATGCCGTTTGGTCTGGCGGTTCTTTTGTGTATGTTCCCAAGAATGTCACTCTGGACTACCCACTTCAGAGCTACTTTAGGTTGAACGCTCAAGGTGCTGGCCAGTTTGAGCACACGCTTATTATTGTTGAGGAAGGCGCTGACCTGCACTTTATTGAGGGTTGCTCCGCACCTAAGTACTATGCAGCAAACCTTCACGCAGGAGCTGTTGAGCTCTTTGTTAAAGACGGCGCTCGTCTGCGTTACTCGACCATCGAAAACTGGTCAAAGAACATGTACAACCTCAACACCAAGCGCGCCATTATTGGCAGCAATGCAAAGATGGAGTGGGTCTCGGGCTCTTTTGGTAGCCACGTTTCCTACCTCTATCCTTCTACGATCATGAACGGCGATTCTTCTAACTGTGAGTTCACCGGTATTACGTTTGCAGGCGCTACGCAAGACCTGGATACAGGCTGCAAGGTGATTATCAACGGCTCCAATAACTCGGCAAACGTTGACACTAAGTCCATCTCCAAGGATGGCGGCGTCAACACTTTCCGCTCAGCCGTGACCGTTGGACGCAAGGCAGAAAACGCTCGCGTGGCGTTCTCGTGCCAGTCGCTGATGCTGGATAACATCAGCCGCTCCGACACCATCCCAGAGATGGATGTTCGCAATGCGACTGCTCAGATTGGTCACGAGGCAACTATTGGCCGCATTTCTGACGACACCGTTTTGTACCTGATGAGCCGTGGTTGCTCTGAGGCTGAGGCTCGCACCATGGTAGTAAACGGATTTGCAAACCCTGTCTCAAAGGAGCTCCCAATGGAGTACGCCGTTGAGATGAATAACCTGATTAAACTTGAGATGGAAGGAGCGATTGGCTAATGGATAACGTTTTGATTAATCGCGCCAACGTTCCTGCAGCTCAGACATGGAACCGTCTACGCGCTAACTCACTGTCGGTTACCGTCCCTAATCACGCTGATGCAGGCACAGTGTACCTGCCTCTGCCTCGTCTTTTTGAGCGTATTGAGTGTGGAATGGGCCAGGAGGTTACTGACTACGTAGAGTCACAGGCATTCAAGTCTGATTTCTACAACGTTCCCGCTCGTACCAAGCGAGAAGATCCTATTGTTGTTGCCGTTTCTGCTGCTCAAAACCAGTGTGCTAACACCGGCATCATTGTACGCGAAGGTGCCGAGGCTACCGTAGTTATCGCTGCGTTTGCAGGCGGGCAACATTCTGACGCACCTGCGGGCGGCGCCGCGAACGGCAGTAACGCGCTCCCAACAAGCGCTGCGCTCACCCGCATTGTGGTTGAGACTGGTGCAAAGCTGCACCTCATTGAGATGCTTGGTGTCAACGAAGGCCAGCAGCACCTTGAAAGCGTTGGTCTTGAGGTTCACCAAGACGCGGCTGTTGATGTTAAGCAGTACGCTCTGGGCGGCTCAACCATTGGTCTTGGACTCACCGCTAACTTGGTTGGTGCTCGAGCTCGCCTTGACCTCAACAATCGCTATCACGCTACTCACGAAGAAACGCTTGATATCAACCACCTGGTACGCATGCGTGGTACCTCTACGCGCGCGCTGCTCACCGAGTCCGGCGTCCTTAACGAGGCAGCTAAGAAGACGCTTCGCGCAACTATCGATCTTGTCCGCGGTGCAAAGGATGCCCAGGGCAACGAGATTGAAACGGTCATGATTCTTGGTGACGACGTTGTCAACAAGACCATGCCTGCTATTCTCTGTGATGAAGACGACGTTGCTGGTAACCACGGCGCTACCATTGGATCCGTCTCCCCTGAGCAGCTTGATTACCTTGCGGCTCGAGGACTTTCTCGCCAGGCTGCTGAGCAGCTGTTTGTGCGCGCGCTCTTTGAAGACGCCATCATCAACGCACCTGAGGAGATTTCCCACCGCGTGGCTGTTGAGCGTTGCGAGGCTGAGCTGGGCGCAGAAATTGCTCACGACTATGAAGAAGCTGCAGCTAGTGACGACGCAGCTGGCAACTCCCTGGCTGCCAGTGATGGCAGGGATTCCAGCGCTGAAGCCGATTCCAGCAAAGGTGGTGTCGCGTAATGACCGACGCAGAAGTTGCTCAGATTACCGATAACCCTTACAAGGCAGATTTTCCGCTGCTGGCAGCAAACCCCGAGGTAGCTTACTTGGACAGCGCTGCTACTTCTCAGCGTCCCCGTACAGTTATTGAGGCGCAGTCTAGCTTCTACGAGACCATGAACGCAAACGCCCTACGCGGACTGTATCGTTGGAGTGTGGAAGCAACCGCAGCTATCGAGGGAGCTCGCGCTTCGATTGCAAAGTTCATTGGCGCTGTCGATAAAAACGGCAAGCCAGAAAGCCAGCAAATTATCTTTACGCGCAACACTTCTGAGGCGCTTAATCTAGTTGCTTCAAGCCTTGGCCGCTATGCACTCAAGCCAGGCGATGACGTGGTCATTTCCATTATGGAACACCACTCCAACATCATCCCTTGGCAGCAGATTTGTAAAGCTACCGGCGCTAACCTGGTGTACCTGCGCATGAATTCGCAGTACCAGATTACACCAGAAGAGATTGCGTCAAAGATTACCGAGCGCGCAAAGATTGTGTCTGTCACACACGTCTCCAACGTGCTGGGCACTCACAACGATATCAAGGCCATTGCCAAGCGCGCTCACACTGTGGGTGCCTACATGGTTGTTGACGCCGCTCAGTCTGCACCTCACATTCCTATTGACGTGCATGATCTTGACTGCGACCTGTTGGCTTTCTCGGCACACAAGATGTGCGGACCTATGGGCATTGGCGTGCTCTGGGGCCGCTCCGAACTGCTCGATGCCATGCCGCCATTCCTTACTGGCGGCGAGATGATTGATTCCGTCACCGAAACCAGCGCCGTTTGGGCTCCTGTTCCCGAGAAGTTTGAGGCGGGCACGCAGGACGCCGCAGGTATCTATGCTACCGGCGTTGCTGTCGAATACCTCAACGGCTTGGACATGGCAAAGATCGAGAAGCGAGAAGAACTTCTCGCCAGGTACTTGGTGCAGCAGCTATGCACGCTGGACTTTGTTGACATCGTTGGCTCCAAGCTGGGACAGAATCACGTGGGCGCTGTGGCGTTTAACGTGCGCGGCGTTCATCCACACGACGTCTCGAGCATCCTAGATATGAACAACGTTTGCATTCGCGCTGGTCATCACTGTGCAGAGCCGCTTTTGATTGAGCTGCACGAGTCCAGCACGTGCCGCGCATCCGTTGCGTTCTACAACGATAAACACGACATTGACCAGCTGATCGAGGGTCTTAACCAGGTATGGAAGATCTTTGGCAGCGCGGTCAGCAGCAAATAAACAAGGAGTTGAAATAAGTGGCAGCAAACGACCTGTATAACGCTGAGTTTATGGACCACGTTTCTCACCCCGATTACAAATATCAGATGGACAACCCTACCGTTTCTCACGAGGGCGTTAATCCTTCTTGTGGCGATGAGCTGACGTTTTCCGTGCGTATTGAGGACGGAAAGATTGCCGAGGCTGCTTTTGTGGGCAGCGGATGCGCAATTTCTCAGGCGTCCGCCGACATCATGAGCGACCTGATGATTGACCGTACTCCAGAAGAGGCTATTGAGCTCTGCAAACTCTTTGGGCGCATGATTCGCGGAGAAGAAACTGACGAGGCTGTGCTTGACCAGCTGGAAGACGCCAACATTCTGCACGACATCGCACACATGCCTGCACGCGTTAAGTGCGCCGAGCTGGCATGGCACACGCTCGAGGAGATGCTCGAGGCTCACAACAGCGGTTCCACCGCGGCTGGCGCATCTACCACCGAGGACGCGGATAGCGGCAGCGCCAAGGACGGCGAGTAGCCGTGGCCGGAATGTTCTCTACAAAGGGAATGTACGCACTCCGCGCAATGGCTGACCTGGCCGTTCACGAGGGATGGGTCTCGCTGGGCGACGTTTCCGAGCGCCAGAACATCTCGCGCAAGTACCTTGAGCAGGTCATTGCCCTGATGCACAAGGCTGGATACGTCGAGAGTCTGCGCGGAAAGGGCGGCGGCTATCGCCTCACGCGCAAACCCGAGGACTACACGCTAGGCGAGATTCTTCGTGCAGCCGAAGGCAATCTTGCTCCCGCTAGCTGCCTGAACTGCACAAACACCACCCTCTGTCCCCAGATGGAGTCCTGCACCACCATCAACATTTGGCGCGACCTTGGCCGCATGGCCTCCAGTTTCCTGGATAGCAAGACGCTCGCGGACATCGCCCGCAACGAAGGTAACATGCACGTCTCCCCCGCCGACAACCCTACCGCTGAGTAAAAGTTTAAGCTGCGGTTTTATTGTCGTGTGCGGTGAGGAGCTTCAACGTTTGATCCGAAACCGATGCAATTATGTGTGTGATTGTCTCGTTTGTAGATTTTTGAAGCTCGATTAATCCAAAAGTGAACTAATTATGTGTCGAGAAGGACGTGCTAGGTGCACGTCTTTCGCACATACCGCGCCCAACAAAAAACGGACCTGGAAAAATCCAGGTCCGTTGCTTTAACTAGCAGCAAGAACGCGCTGTCGCATCGACGCCCGCGCTCAGCGCATGCCGAAGGTTAGTTCCAAGCCTTACCGTCGGAACCAAACTCGCGGATGAGCTCCTTGGTGCGCTCAACGATTGCCTCACGACCAGGCTTTAGGAGCTTACGAGGATCGTAGCCCTTGCCGTTGTCAACAAGGCCAGCCTCAACGTACTTCTTGGTTGCCTCAGCAAAGACAAGCTGAAGGTCGGTGTTAACGTTGATCTTGGAGATGCCCATAGAGATAGCCTTCTGAACCTGCTCTACAGGAATGCCGGTGCCACCGTGGAGAACAAGTGGAAGATCACCGACGCGCTCCTTGATAGCCTTGAGCTGGTCAAAGGAGAGGCCCTCCCAGTTAGCTGGGTAGATACCGTGAATGTTGCCGATACCGCAAGCAAGGAAGTCAACGCCCAGGTCAGCAATCTTTGCGCACTGCTCAGGATCAGCAAGCTCACCCTTAGCGGTAACGCCGTCCTCGGTGCCGCCGATGCCGCCGACCTCAGCCTCAACAGAAATACCCTTTGCGTGAGCTGCCTTTACGACCTCTTCGGTGCGCTTAAGGTTGGTCTCAAAATCAGGCTCGTGAGAACCATCGTACATGATGGAAGTAAATCCAGCCTCGATGCACTTGAATGCATCCTCGTATGAACCGTGGTCAAGGTGGAGAGCAACTGGAACAGTGATGTTCTTGTCCTCAACAAGACGACGAACCATATCTGCGACAACGCGGTAGCTTACCTGCCACTTTGCTGCGCCGCTGGTGCACTGAATGATGACAGGAGACTGAAGCTCTTCTGCTGCATCAAGGATTGCTGCGGTCCACTCAAGGTTGTTCTCGTTGAATGCGCCGATGCCATAGTGACCCTTCTCGGCACTCTGGAGCATGGCTTTTGCGCTTACAAGCATGCTAAACCTCCGTTTGACGGAAAACTGATACATATAAATGATACCTTGTTTCATCACCTTTGATACGGTCGTTTTTAACAAATACATGGCGAGAAACACGCGCATAAGAAAATCGCTTAGTTACTCACAGAACTTCTCGCCATTTCCGACACTGAAGTTGTATGTTGGATGAAACTTAATGCCCTCTGATGTTGCGATTTAGCGACGAAACATTACATCTTCACAAAAATGAGGTAGGCTATCAGTTCGAAGAAAGGAGCATCTTGTGAGCTATAAGCACTTTGATGCAGACAAAACTCGATTAGCTTCGCCTGCTCAGCCTACAGATGAGGCAACAAACGAGAAGCCCAGCCTTCTTAAGGACGTCTCAATTACCCAAATTTTGGCAACATCGCTTGCCGCGGTGACTGCGTTTGTACTATCAAACCAGATTGGTATTGCAGGCTCGATTATCGGCGTGGCCGTTGGTGCCGCCGCCTCGGCGCTTGCTTCGCAGATTTACCAGAACGTTATCAGGCGCTCCACGCATAAGTTCCGCGCTAGCGACAACGATGAATATAACCAGCAGGCATATCCAAACAGCAGCCAAACAACGCTTGAAGGCACACAATATATGCCTCGAGCACAATATGCACCTTCTCGCGATTATTATCCCAACGCTGACTCTGGTACAGGGCAGTCGTCGCAGGTAAATCGCACACCAACGCTGTCTCGCAAGCGTGTAAGAGCGCTGACTATCGTGACCATTATTTCAATTATCTTTACCATTTCTGCCGTCATACTTTATGCAATGTTCCTCAGCTATATCACCGACGGATCTGGCTTGGGACCAAAGGTCAGCACAACCCCAGTTGTGACGGAAAAAACTACGAATACCAGCAATTCGACGGATAAGAAAGACGATTCCAGCTCTTCTAGCGAGAAGACCGACGAGTCAAGCAAGTCCACTGATTCCAAGGATTCCTCTTCGGAGAGCACTGACTCCAAGAAATCAGAGACCACCAGCTCCGACAGCTCGTCTAGTTCGGAAAAGACCAGCGACTCGAGCAACTCAAGCAGCTCGTCTGAGAGTAATTCTTCTAGCAACAACTCCGGAACGGGCAGCTCAAGCAGCAATTCTGGTTCCAATCAGAACTCCGGCTCCGGCAATAGTTCTAGCAGCGGATCCAGTGGTTCTGGCTCAAACAGCTCCAACGGAGGCAACTAAGTCGCGGTCGCAGCACGGTCGGCGCAACTAACAGCAACAACAAACAGCAGTTCAACTGAGCTTGCTGCAGAAAGGATGGGTATGGAAACCACAAACGCATGGAAAAAGTACACCTCGGAGGACCTGGACAAACTTCAGTCGTTTACCGAGGGCTACAGAAAGTTTATCTCCGAGAACAAGACTGAGCGCGAGTGCGCCGCAAGCGCTATCAAGCTTGCCGAAGCAGCAGGTTACGTTAAGCTTTCTGACGCCATCGCTGCAGGTAAAACCCTCAAGGCTGGCGACAAAGTCTATGCAGACATTCGCGGCAAGTCCGTCATCTTTGTTCAGATTGGTACCAAGTCCCTAGAAGAGGGTCTAAACATTCTTGGTGCTCACATCGACTCCCCTCGCCTGGACGTCAAGCAGAATCCTCTCGAGGAACGCAATGAGCTTGCTACCCTTGACACCCACTACTACGGCGGCGTCAAAAAATACCAGTGGGTCACTATTCCTCTGGCAATTCATGGCGTTCTTGCACTTAAAGACGGTAGCGTCGTAAACGTATGTGTTGGCGAGGATCCAACTGACCCTGTTTTCTGTATCTCCGATCTTCTCATCCACTTGAGCGCTGAGCAGCTTGGAAAGACTGCTTCCAAGGTCATCGAGGGCGAAATGCTGGATCTTATTGTTGGCAATCGTCCACTTGTTTGGGGCCAGAATGGCGAGAAACCCGCTGATGCAGAGGGCGACGAGCCAAAGGAAGCTGTTAAGGCAAACGTCATCAATATCCTGAAAGACCTCTATGGCATTGAGGAAGCAGACCTTCTCTCCGCTGAGCTTGAGATTGTTCCTGCAGGTCCTGCTCGTGACATGGGCTTTGACCGCTCCATGATCTTGGGCTACGGTCACGACGACCGTAGCTGCTCCTACCCTTCCCTGATTGCGCAGCTTGAGTGCGACACTCCTGCGCGTACCTCCGTCACCATCCTGACCGACAAGGAAGAGATTGGCTCTGTTGGCGCTACTGGCATGAACTCCCTCTTCTTTGAGAACATCATGGCAGAGGTCCTGGCACTTGCTGGTTTTGAGTCGCCACTTTCCCTACGCCGCTGCATGGCTAACTCCTACATGCTCTCCAGTGATGTTTCTGCTGGTTATGACCCTAGCTTTACGGGCAGCTTTGAAATCAAGAACTCCGCTATCATGGGTCACGGCCTTGCATTCAACAAGTTCACTGGTAGTGGCGGCAAGTTTGGCTCCAACGATGCTGATGCCGAATATGTTGCGCTGATTCGTCGCATTATGGACAACGCCGGCGTTCAGTTCCAGACCGCTGAGCTTGGTCGTGTTGACGCTGGTGGCGGCGGAACCATTGCTTACATGCTGGCTAAATATGGCATGCACGTCATCGACTGCGGCGTTCCCGTTCTCTCCATGCATGCACCATGGGAGATTGCAAACAAGGCCGACATCTTTGAGGCTTATCGCGGATATCGCGCATTCCTTGAGTTCAGCGAGTAATTAAGCTGTTCAAATTAGCTGCACAAACAAAATTGTGCACGCAAATCAAGCTAACAAGAAAGACGTGAGAGACAAACTCTCACGTCTTTTTCTGTATCAAATCCAAGGCGAGAAACCCATCCAGCCCGCAGTGAACTGCCTCCCATTTCTTGGACATAAGAAATGGGAGGCAGTTCACAGCGCTCGTAAAGGATAACTATCCCAGCAACGAAAGCACTTCTCGCTTGGCAGCCAAAAACTCTTCGCTCAAATCAAATGATGCCAGGTCAGCACCTTGACCAGCGCCTTTGCCAGAGTCTGCCTCCACCGCATCAGTGTAGCCCTGCGGCTCAACAACGCCTACAATCTTGGTTACCACACCCTGCGCGGGACTGCCCGCCATTACGTAAATGCGAGAAGCCATGGCAACCGCCTCATCAACGTCGTGCGTGATCACCAGTACGGAGAGGCCAAACTCTTTTACGGAAGACATGAGCCACGCACGCATTTCTCGCCGTGTGAGGGCATCAAGTGCCGAGAAGGGCTCGTCCAGCAGCATAATATCTGAGCCAATGAGTGCCGTGCGCAGGAACGCAACACGCTGTCTCATGCCGCCTGAGAGCTCGTGAGGCCAGCTTTGCGCCACGCGCTCAAGTCCACCGCGTTCCAGCATCTCCTGGGCTCGTGCGCGTGCCTCAGAGCGCGAGACGCCCTTCAGCTCAAGCGGAAGCGCTACGTTGTCGATGATGCGCTTGCTTGGGATGAGCAAATCCTTCTGGAGCATGTAGCCAATGTGTCCCGGATGCCCTGTGACGTCAGAGCCATGCAGCAGTACCTTGCCCTCCTGCGGCTGCAAAAGTCCTGCAAGCGCATGGAGCAGTGTTGTCTTGCCACAGCCCGAGCGACCAACCAAGCAGGTAATAGTGCCAGGTTGCAGCTCAATCGAGATATCCTGAGCAACTACCTGACCGTTTCCCCAAACCAGCATAAGATTGCGCGCCTCAAGTGCTGGCACGTCCTGTTGTGGCTCGCATGCAGGTGCAGCTCCTAGGCTCTTCTCGCCAGAAGCGTCCATAGCAGCACCTTCTGTTATGTCAATAAGCTTCTTATCCAAGGTACTCACTAGTAAATCCTGCGGATGGGTCAATCTTATTCTCTAGCAGCTGCTGGTTATTGAGCCAGGTGTAGAATCGCTGCCAGCGAGCAGAGTCAATAACTCCCCACTTCTCGGCGTCGTCAATGTATTTGGCAGCCAAGAACTTCTGAGAAGCTTTAACCAGGTCAGCGTCAAGTTCTGGAACAGCTTTGAGTAGAATTTCTGCCGCCTCGTCAGGATTAGAAACGCAGAACTCATAACCTTTTCTGGTAGCGCTTAAGAAGGCCTTAACAGCGTCTGGATTCTCTTTTGCAAAGCCATCATTTACTGCGATAACTGGCGTGTAGTAGTCAAAATTCTGATCAATAGCTGCAAACGCAAAGTAGTTGTACGCAAAGTTCTGAACACGAGCGTTTTGAACAGCCCACTGCTCATACACCCAAACAGCATCAAACATCTTTGCTTTTAGTCCAGATACCTCATCATCTACCTCATAAGGTACCATTTTAAGCGTGGAGGGGTCTCCTCCATCAGATTCCATAACAGACCTGATAGTAGCCTGTTCAACAGGGAGATTCCACGTTGCGTAGGTACGATCATTAAGGTCACGTGGACGAACAATGTGATCTTCTTCACGGCTCATAATGCCTGAAAGATTGTGCTGAATGATAGCAGCCACCGCAGTATATGGCAGCGGATTAGAAGATGAGAGGCTGTTAGCAATATAGTCCTGGTAGGTAACGCCCATCTGTGCGCCACCAGCACCAATCAGCGCATCGGCACCATCGGCAGGTGGCTGCTGAATAGTTACCTTGAGGCCAACCTCGTCAAAGTAGCCCTTCTCCTGAGCCACATAAATACCGGTATGGTTGGTGTTTGGGGTGTAGTCCAGGGCAAACGTAATCTCTGTGGGGCCGCCGGAATTCTGCCCAGCACCCTTGTTTGCGTTGGATGGAGCAGACGGCTGTTCAAGCGAGCAACCTGCGCAAAGTCCTGCTGTCGAGAAACCCATCGCAGTTAGAAAGCCTTTTCTTGTTATATCCTTGCGATTAAATACGCTCATGCGTGTACTCACTTCTTTCTTTAAGTTCCGTCAAAGTTACCGTGCGGATTCTTTGGCGTCCTGAGAGGTATCCCAAGGAAGCGCACGCTTTTGGACAAGTTCCACAACCTTCATCAACACTAGCGACAACGCAGACACCACCACGATTGCCGCAAACATCCTGTCGTACGCAAACGCCTTTCTGACGCGCGTCATATAGACACCAAGGCCAGCGTCGCCTCCCAGCCATTCTGCGATTACTGCACCAATAACGGCGTAGGTCACACTCATTTTGAGTCCCGAGAAAAACTGTGGTGCAGCAGCAGCCAACTTGACGTGCCAAAAAATCTGCACACGACTAGCTCCCATGGTGGTCATCAGGTCAACCATATCAGGATCAATTGCTTTAAATGCTGAGTTAAGCGCCACGGTAATAGGGAAAAACGTTGAAATGGCCACAAGAACAATCTTGGGCAAAAGACCATATCCTAGCCAGAGCACCAGAAGCGGCGCGATAGTCACAATGGGGATAGTCTGCGAGATAGTTACAAGTGGAGAGAGCAATTTATCCAGCGTTTTGAAGAAGTCCATAAGAACCGCAAGCACAAAGCCAATAAGCACTCCAATAGCCAGACCTACAAGGGATTCTAAAAGCGTAATCCCTGTATGTGTCATAAGAAGCTGAAAGTCCTTAACCAGCGCAAATACAACCTGAACAGGAGTTGGAACAAGGTAATTTGGAATAATTCCCGCAACAATAACAAGCTGCCAGAGCACAAGAAAAGAAGTAAGGGATATGGCTTGCAATGCAAACTGAGAAAGTTTTTTCATATGCCCTCCTTCTTATAGTGCGTAAGGACGGCATTGGCTCCCTACGCTGGCATTGCCCAGATCAGGTTTATGGGTCGCAGCATAAGGTGCTGCCTCTCAGCCGGGCCATTTCCCAGCTCCCCGTATATTTATTATAGCGCGGATGCCTTTAAAATCAAATAAATAGTTAAACAATCTCCCTAAAAGGCCTAATCTAGCAGCGTTTTCTTAAACCGCGCGTTTTTTATGCGCTCTGAAACCGAGTACTCTATAGTCCTATGCCCCGAAGCCACGCGCTCCCAGCCTAACAGGACTAGCCCAAAAGCTCTTTAAGTCCCAGCTTATCTGCCTCGGTAATTTGACGTACGACCTTTGCGGGAGAACCAACAACAAGAGAATTGTCTGGAATATCTTTAGTAACCAGACTATTAGCACCAATTACACAGTTATTTCCGATAGTTACACCGGGAAGCACCGTCACATTTCCGCCAAACCAGCAGTTATCTCCCACCGTGATAGGCAATGCTCGCTCATACCAAGCATTTCTCTCCTCAGCATCTAGAGGGTGTTGAACGGTGTACGCCTTAAACTGAGGGCCCACAAAACTATGAGCACCAAAAGTGATAGGCGCGCAATCCATCAGGTATGCACCGTGGTTGATAAAGCTATGTGGGCCAATCTTGATATTGAAGCCATAGTCAACATTAAAAGGAGAAACTGCTGCACTTCCCTCTCCTAGTTCACCGAGAAGTTCAGTCAAAATCTGACGGCACTTTTCTTTATCACTTGGACGAGTCTGATTAAACTCCCAGGCAAGATCCTTTGCTCGCCAAAACGCAGCGCTCTGCTCCTTGTCAGAACCGCCACACCACTCTCCCGCACTCATACGCTCAAGCTTTGATTTCTTATTTTCTGAGTTTACAGTGGTCTGCTTTGGATCAACATCATACATAGCTAACTCCTCACGTTACTTTATTGAGCAGTTAGAAGTGTAATAAAAGAAGAGCCCCTGACGAGGCTCTTCCCGGCTAGTTTAAAGTTCTTGTAACCAACTACATTGCATCAAAAACATTTACCCACTTAAGCAGGAACTCTGTTTCTTTTACACGACCGCGCGCAAGCTCTGCTGCAGCAATAATGCCAAGCCATTCGTTTACATACTGACGAGTGCAGCCCTGCTTGGTGCAATAAAGATTGATGTACTTCTCGGCAAGTTCCTCATCACCATGAAGAAGCAGGTGCAGGTAAGTTGTAGCGCAGTCTGCAGCGCCATTGCCTTGTGTTGCATGGGCCCAGTCAAGAATTACAGGAGCGCCATCTTCGGCGAGAATAACATTGGACGGGACAAAGTCACCATGGCAAACCTTAGTATGAGGTTTCATGCCATCAAGCTTAAGTAGAAGTTCATACCTTATAGCCTCATCAAGGATGTCTGGAATACTGTTAATCATTCGGGTGAGCTTGTCTTTTTGACGAGTAAGAAGCGGTGCTTTATGAGCATGAATAGCCAGCTCAATATCGACAAACTTATTGAGATACTCGTCCTCTTTTTCTGGATGCTCCTCAATAAGCTGCCTAATTGTTTTACCTTCAACTTTTCTGGTTGAAACAGCCCAGCAATTACCAACTTTACTAATCTCTACAAGAGATGGAACGTTGATGCCGGCCTGCTCAGC
Organism: Atopobium sp.; assembly: GCA_015259155.1. Taxonomy (GTDB): domain Bacteria; phylum Actinomycetota; class Coriobacteriia; order Coriobacteriales; family Atopobiaceae; genus Lancefieldella. Next base: position 31,823 of record JABZGY010000006.1, read on the forward strand.
ACGAGTAAGGTTTAAAGCCTCATTCATAATATCAGCAGAAGGTTTGCTTCCGCTGAACACCTTAACGACTGTGTCTCCGTTGTCATACACAACCTTGTTATTACGCTCGACAATTACCTTTTTATCAGCTTTGAGCTCCATAACAACCTCCAATAAGGTACTCATGCAGATACTCACTATCCACCTAGTAGTATTGTCGTTCTTCTCTAATCTCTCCTGGCGAGAAGAACACTCTTATTGGTTAAACGGTTGGCAAATTCGGTGAACGTAAACATCTCCAGTTAAAACAAGGAATCGTCCTTCTGACAAAGATCCCCCGCTTTTTATAAAAGCGGGGGATCTGCATACTAAGTGTATGTGTGTTGCTTACTGCTCTTTACGAGTACGAGCATATGCTCCAACACCAACAAAGCCAGCACCAACTGTTGCAAAAGCAACCATAGCTACAACGCTTGCGTCACCAGTATCAGGCGTGCGATGCTTACGCTTCTTACCAGGCTTCTCTGGAGTTGGAGTTGGAGTAACTGGAGTCTCGGTGTTGGTAATGGTAAAGCCATTAGCCATATCACCAGTTATCTCAGAAGTGTAACCCTCAATAGCATCCTCAGAAACGGTGTAAGCAATGACGTGATTATCTGCTGCGTAAAGATTTACACCAACAAATGAACCGGTCCAATTGTTTGCCTCAGAAAGGACAAGGGTCTGACCAGTGTCAACACCATCAGCAAGCAGGTGAACGGTTACAGAATCCTTCTTTGTACCATTCCAAACCTTGGTTACTGGAACATCGCGAGTTACAGGAGCATCGGCCTTATTGGTTAAGGTAGTAACGTTACCGTTAACCTCAGGAGTCTGAGCAGTCCAACCGACTACGGTTCCTTCTGTAAAGCTCAAAGTTACATTGTCAGGAAGTCCGGTAAAGGTATGCTCCCAGTTGTTTGCTGCAGAAAGCTCAACGGAGTCAACAACATATCCATCTGCCTTTAGATAAACAGTAAGCGTCTCTGGAATAACTGCATCTGGGTTTGCAGAAGTATCCCAAATCTTCTTAACGGTTACATCCTGAGTACCCTCTTCACCAGTAATAACGGTACCGTTGGAGCCAATACCACCACCACGCTGTGCGGTATTTCCAGAAATAATCAGCTGAGCCTTATTCTGTGCTGCGGCGATAGAGCTATAACGAAGATTAGACTCAAGAGCAAGCATATCGGTGTTGTTAACAATGTTGCTTACTTCTTCAGTAGTATGACGTGCAGCAGCTGGATCAGCTTCACCAAGGATTGAAGGAAGGTTGATGGTAACCGCGCCATCCTTAGTCCAATGTGCAGAGGCACCACCAAGCATATAATCAGAAATAGTTGCACCGGCAGATTCACCTGCACCGCGAACGGTTGCAATCTCATCACCAGCACCATTTGCGGTGTTGTTGAAGAATGCTACGCCATTTTTGGAGTGGAATTCAGCTACACCAGTTGGGCAGAACCAAGCACCACCACCAATAACAGTTGCGGTGTTGTTCTTAATAAGTGCGTTATTAATGTGGACAACATAAGGAACAGAAGCAACGTAAACTGCGCCGCCCTGGTCATTTGCAGTGTTATTGATAATTTCACCAGCATTAAGGGTTACATTAGCAGATGCAACATAAATACCAGCACCAACACCCTTATCGCCAAGCTGGTTGGTGCCATTACTAGTGACCTTGTTTCCGTCAATAGAGCCGCCGTTCATGGTGAAGCCAGCGCGATAAATGTTTGGCCAGTTATTCCATGGAGCACCAACCCTGGAATAAGGAACCTTCTGACCACCAACAACACCAACAAACTGGTCGTAGGTAGCAACGCCACCGCCAGCAATGCCAGCAGTGTTGTTCTTGATGATGCCGTTATTCATAACAACGTTGCCGTTCCAGATTACGTAGATACCACCACCGGACTCAGAAGCAACATTATTAGTAATAGAGCCACCGTTGAAGGTAAAGTCTGCCTTTGACTTAGAATCACCAAACTGAGGATTACCTGCGTAAATGTAGACGCCTGCACCTTCAACAGCCTTATTGTTAGTGATATATCCACCACCCATAGTGGCTGTTGTTGTCTCACCGTTTGGATCCAAGGCATAGAGCATCAGACCACCAGAAGAATTAATGGTAGAAGAAGCATCGCCCCCAGTGATGGTTCCGCCAGTCATAGTGAAATCTGCATTTCTTACCAAAACGCTACCGGAGTACTGATTGGTAAGAGTAGTGTTCTGAATGGTACCGTCACGGAGCTCACCTGTTGCACCATTTGCAACAGTAACTGCGCCACCAAGAGCGTTAGCAACCGTGCTGTCCTGAATGGTGCCGCCGGCCATAACAAATTTTGCACCAGCGCCAGTAGTAAGAACTACGCCGTTATTTCCAGGTGTAGGTTTTGCCTTACCGTTTTTAATAACGCCACGAAGCAAGGTAAAGCTACCACGGTTCTCAACGGCAAATGCAGTGTTGTTGCCATCAATGGTGGCACCATCAAGAGTAACTGCGCCGCCAGAAGCAATCTTGAACATATAGAAATTAGAGCCGGTCATGGCGCTTGTGATAGTTCCAGTACCCATCAACCTAATGTTCTTATTAGCTAGAACCTGGACTGGAGCAGTAATGGTAAAGTCCGCATTTACCTGAACGATAGTCTGCGAACCATCTGCTGGAGCAGCAGCAATAGCAGCCAGCAGCTCAGCCTCTGAGGTAACAGGGGTGGTGTCTGCGAATGCTTGCTTTGCAAGTCCTCCAACGAGCGAGAGTGCTAGCACAAACGTAGCAACAATCGCCATGCTCCAACGTGAAAGCCTTTTCATGGCAAAACTCCTTGCGCTTAGGGAGCCTGTAGTGACAAAACAATAAAACAATTAAATAAAAGCATAAAACAGTGCAACTTTAGCGTACTTTACTCTTCTTTGTCTAGCTGTTCAGGCTCTTCTGGACGATGTTTTAGGCGATCGTATTCTTCTTCGGTCAAAACATCTTCAATTCGTAGGTTAACACCAGAAACTTCAAGGCCTGTCATACCGGTAATTTTCTCGACAATTGTATGCTTAACGTCTTCAAAAATCTGAGGTGCATAAGAACCATATTTAATAAGTACAGAAACGGTAACATTTAGCGAGCTGTCAGGCAGCACCTCTACAGTGACACCTTTAGCTGTATCAGATGCACCAAGTACATCCTGAACTCTGTTAAGCCAGTTTCCACGAGCACCCACCACGTTGGGGACATCACGCAAAGCCAACGAGACGATCTTCTCGACAACTCCGCCAGAGAAGGTAAGAGAGTCTGTATCCTCAAGATCTGCATCGGAAGGAACATCTGTTGTCTCTTCTGCAGGAACAATTTCTTCAGAGGTGGTCTCTTGCGAATTAGTAAGCTCTTCTGCCACAGCTCTCTCCTATCTAGTTTCTGTCCGTAAATAAGGAACGAATCTTTGCCAAAATGGTTGCCTTTCCGTCAAAAATCTGACCGATGGCAACTCCTACCAGTACAAACAATGCAACAACTAGCATTTTAAAAAGGCCAAACGTAAACAAAAAAATTGCAAATAAGAGGCCCAAAAATCCGCCAATAATGGCACCTGGATGGTCAACGACGTATTTTTTGCACTTCTCCTGCATCTTCTGAAAGAAGCTTTTATCCATTGTCTGTGACCTCCTTTGCATCTGGCTCTGAAATACTCAATCGAATGTCTTTACCAGTCTGCTGAGCAGCGGCTTGAGTGGAAGGTTGCTCGTAAGATTGCTCTTCTACAATCTCTGGTTCTGGCACAACCTCTTTTGACTGGAGCGAAGACGCACCTTCTTCATCTTTTGGCGAGAAGGAACTTGGCTTGATAAAAGAAAGATTAATGCTAGAAACGCAAGGTCCGCACACGATAGCAAGACCAGACTGAAGAGCGTTATAGAACTCAGAGCCCTTTGCAGTGACATCAACAGGCTCTTTGGGGAGAATATCAATCTGTACGGCTACAGAATTATTCTTAGAAATCTGCACGTTAACACGGTGTGCAAGGCAAGTTCCATCTTCTTCAATAATATGGGCTGCCTGAGAAGAAATGGCATCTTTAGTGACGGAGATTGTTCCGCCTTCAACTGTTGCAACCGTGAGCTTTACCGTTTTTCTAATGAATAAAGCCCTGAACAACACCACAACAAGACCAAAGATGCTAATAGCCGCACAAGCGTTAAGAGCAATAAGGTAGGGCTTGGTAAACAAGAGATTAGTTGCCTGATGTGTCCAAGGACCAAACCACGTTAAAGCAAGAGCTAAAAATACAAATGCACTTGCAAGAACATAGAGTATGTAGCAAAAACGCTTGAAGCCGCTCATGGCACCTCCACTTTCTTTTATATAAACAGTTTAACCCCAATACCGGACAAAAAGAGAATATAAAAACTGCCTCCCGGTGGAAGGCAGTTTTTAGTCTGTATATACCGTTAGCAGAAGACGAACTTAAGCGTTCTTCATAACAACAGAGCGAACAACTCCCGCCGCATCGTCACAGGAATCCAGAACAGTCTCCATGCGGTCAAAAATACGAAGCCAAGCAACGGTGTGGCGACCAGGCATTTCATCACGGAACAAGCGAGAGAGTGCATTGTGATAAATAAGATCGCCCTCGTCCTCAACGTGACCAACGGCAATAGCCTTCTCCATAACGGTAGGATCTTTCTTGTAATCGCTCAGAACACTCAGCATCTCCTGGACCGTCTTGCATGCGCGAAGGGTAAGCTCAGCAAGCTGCATAGCCTCTTTACGAGTATCGTCAACGTTAAAGAGATCAAGGCGCTCTGCAACAGAATTCATTCCGTCAACAATGTCATCAAGACGAAGAGCCAAGTCAGAGATGTCCTCACGCTCAAATGGTGTGACAAAGGAAGCGTAAAGCTCCTTCATAATGTGCTGGACCTTCTCGTCACACTCACGCTCGTAAACCTTCATCTGAGGAATACGTGCAGCGGTCTCGGGAAAGCCTTCCATAATGACCACATACTCTTCAGCGGTTTCTACAATTTTGTCGCCAAACTCGCGGAACATAGTGTAGAAGACATCCTCTTTTGGCTTACCTAGCATGAATCCTCCAATAAAGTTGAGTGGTTCAATAGAACTCGTAAAAGACAGTTATACGTACTTAGAAAATCATCAGGAACAGTTTTGCAAAAAGAAAACCAATAAGTCCGCAGCCAGGGAAAGTAAACACCCATGCTGCAACCATTTCTTTTGCAACGCCCCAGTTAACTGAACGAATATTTTTTGCAGCACCCGCACCCATCATGGCCGTCATTTTTGTATGAGTTGTTGAAACAGGAAGACCGGTCAGTGTGGAAAGCAGCAAAGATGCAGATGCCGAGAAGGACGCAGCAAAGCCCTGATAACGCTCAAGCTTTACCATTTCCATTCCGACTTTTTTAATAATCTTTCTTCCGCCAATTGCGGTGCCGATAGACATAAGAGCAGCACACAGTACCTGCAACCAAAGCGGGAATACATCTGCACCAGCAGCTCCATGACCTGCGGAAAGTGCAATTGCAAGCATGGCGATGGACATGAACTTCTGGCCATCTTGTGCACCATGCATAGCCGCAACAAATGCTGAGCCAACAACTTGCAAATGACCAAACATCTCATCAGCGCGCTGTCGATCAACGTTAACGCAAAGCTTGTTAATTGCCTTAACAATGATCCAACCAGCGGCAAAACCTAATGTGGTTGAGAAGAGCAGACCAATTAAAACCTTGCTCCACTCGCCCCAGTTAACTGCACCAAAATCACCATGAATAGCAAGTGCTGCACCGGTGAGACCTGCGATAAGGGCGTGTGACTCAGAAGTTGGAATACCTAAAGCCCAAGCTCCTACTGCCCAAGTAACAATACCAACACAGCCTGCGGCAAGAGCAACAAGAGCCTCATGGTTATTGCTACCAAAGTCAACCATACCCAGAATTGTGTCTGCAACTGCAGTTGAAATGAGGCACATAGCCACCAAACCAACAAAGTTGCATACAACACTCATGATAATTGCATGGTTAACTTTAATTGAACGAGTTCCAACAGCCTCTGCAATAGCATTAGCCGCGTCGGTTGCACCATTTACAAAAATGCATCCAAAAACAAGGACAATGACGAGGGCCAAAAACGGATTGGCAACCATCATCTCAAAAAAGTGTCCGAGGGTTATCATTCGGTACCTTTCAAACCACTTTCATAACGGGACAATGATAATCGATATATCGTTCAATTATGTTTACAAACATTCGAATAGCTAAATAAGCGCAAGTTGTTTCTTACGCCCTGCCTTCCCTCTTATGAAAAATGCAAACTGACCCGGAAGAGCTACCCAGTTAACCCAGAAGAGTTGCCTCAAAAGGACACCTCAGGTTACTAGGCAAGCTTTTTGATAATAGCTGCAGTAATTCTGGCAGAGCGCTCAGAAGCCTCGCGCTCAAACGTCAAATAATCAACGCTTGAAGTAGTACCAGGCTTATCGGACATAAGCCTAATCACCACAAACGGTGTGTGGTTAAGCCAAGCAACCTGAGCAATTGAAGCGCCCTCCATCTCGCAACAGTCAGCACCAAACGTTGTGTAGATATGGTCTGCTAACTCTGGTGAACTTACAAACTGATCTCCTGAAGCAACGCGGCCAGAAATAACCTGCAGTTGAGGAGCTACTTCTTTGGCTGATGCAAGTGCGCGCTCAATAAGACTCTCATCTGCTGTAAACGAGAAGACTGGAAGGCCTGGAATTTGACCAGCAGCAAAATTGAGAGGACCAACGTTCATATCGTGTTGAACTAAATCTGAGGAGATAACAATATCCCCTACCTGCAACTCAGGGTTTAAAAGCCCTGCAATACCGGTATTAATAACGTGTGTTACTGCAAAAGTATCAATCAGGATCTGTGTACATGCAGCTGCATTAACCTTGCCAATTCCCGACTGTACAACAACAACAGGAACATCTCCCAAAAGACCTTCAACAAATTGCATACGAGCCTGTTCGTAGGTGCGCTCAACGGTCATCTGCGCTTTTAGTAGCGCAACCTCTGGTTCCATGGCTCCGATAATTCCAATTTTCATATTAAGCTCCTACTCCTGCAAGCCAACTAGAACCAGCCAGGGCTCTTACAATTTTGTCTCGTACACTCATTTCGTTTGCATCGTCTTTAATGTGTGCGTGAATAATAACGGTAATGCCAGCATCAGCTATGCTTGCAGCTTCAACCTCAATAGGAAATGTTCTATCAAGCTGGGACGAAACGGTTTCTTGGATTGTCTCAATGATTTCTTGAGTTACTGCCTCTAAATCTGCTGATGGTTTAAGCACAATAGTTACAGGTACCTCGGTTACGTCCCACCTTGTACGATGTACCAGTGCGGTTTTGTTGAGAACAGAATTAGGGATGATGTCCACTTTACCGCCACGGTCACGCACAATGGTGGAACGCCAGTTCATGTCAATGACCTCGCCAGAAATGTTTCCAATGCTTACCTGATCTCCCGGCTTAACCACACCTACCAACATAAGGCCTAAGCCGCCTACCAGGTTAGAAATGGTATCCTGGAGACCAAAAGACAAGGCGATGGAGGTAACTCCCAAAGCGGTCACAAACGCCGTTGGCTGAATGCCAAAAACAGGCTGCAATACCGCGAGAATAGCAAACGCCCAGATGATTCCTCGGATTATGTTGACAAAGATAGATGCCGACGGCAGTTTAGATGAATCCAAAGCCTTTCTTGAGAGCTTTATTGCAAAATGCTCAATCAAAAACGCAATGAAGAATACAACTACAAAGGTAACTACCCTAAAAATAAAATCTTGTGGAGTGAGGCCCAAAATTAAGCCGTCATGCATCAACACCATGGCTATCCCTCAATTTTAACTATTGGAGCAAAGCCCTTCATGAGCTTCTTTGTCTTATTAGTACGCGTAAACTTGACCTCAATAGTATCGCCCTGAACTGCTAAAACAACGCCTGGGCCAAAGGTCTTGTGAGAAACCTGGTCTCCCACAGCAAAACTTGCAGAAGCGCGGGCTGGGTCTTTCTGAATAGGAGCTGTACGTGGAGCTGGAGCACCGCCGGTAGAACGCGTGCGAGAACCAAAAACGTTTCCACCGTAGACCTCGGAGCCGCGACCAGAGCCAAAGGTTCCATGACGGTCTCCTCGCTTTGCCCAACCAACTCCAGAAAAACCTGCAGAACCAACACCAATAGCTTTTACGTGCTCTTGAGGAATCTCTCCCACAAAACGCGATACAGGATTTGCCTGAACAGAGCCGTAAGTCCTTCTGGTAGATGCGTACGTCAAATACAGACGCTTGCGCGCACGCGTAATGGCAACATAGGCAAGTCTGCGCTCTTCTTCTAACTGAGCTGCTTCTGCCTCATAATTTGCATGAGGGAAGATTCCCTCCTCCATACCAGCAACAAAAACTGCAGGAAATTCCAGACCCTTTGCAGCGTGAATGGTCATGAGTGTTACTGCAGAGGTAGAACCATCCAAGCTATCCAGGTCAGAGCGAAGCGCCAGCCATTCCATAAAGGCCGGGAGCTTCTCTGCCACAACCTGTGGATGCAAACTCTCCTCCTGAGGCGCAGGAGCCGTCTCTACAGCAGTAGCACCGGCAAGCGCGCCAGTAGCAGCATCAAAACCAGCCGCGCTCAACGAAGCTGCGTCTTGCGCGTCAAGTGCTCCAGCTTCCCTGAGCTGCTGCAAGCTCTCAAGTGTTTCTTCAACATCGTCGTGAGACTCGTCAAACTCTGCCGCAACGCCAAAGAACTCTCGAATGTTCTCGATACGTCCATCAGCCTCAATGGTATGCTCAGCTTCAAGTGCACGAATAAGACCTGAGCGATCAATAATTGCCTCAACTACCTCATCAAGCTCGCCGTCAATATGACGGCCATGCTCAATAGCAGACGTGAACTCTACCAGCGCGTTTCTCACCTTTGTGGTAAGAAGGCTCTCCTCCATTACACATGCTTCACATGCCGAGAAGAACGACAAGCCGTTATACAGTGCGTACGTCTGAATCTTCTGAATGCTTGTTGCGCCAATACCGCGGCGAGGCGTGTTAATAACGCGCAAAGCAGCCATATCATCATCGGGGTTTACAACAACCTTGAGGTAGGCCATAACGTCTCTAATCTCTGCGCGATCAAAGAATCGAGTGCCGCCCACAATCTTGTAAGGAACACCTGCTCTGAGCAGCATATCTTCAAGAATACGAGACTGCGCGTTGGTTCGATAGAACACGGCAATATTGTCGTATGACGTACCCTTATCGTGCAGTTTTTCTATCTCAGAGCCAATCCAAGCACCCTCATCACGCTCATCAGATGCCTGATATACCTGGATCTTCTCGCCATCTCCTTCATCGGTAAAGAGACGCTTTGGCTTACGGTGAGAGTTGTGCGCAACAACAGCGTTGGCAGCGGCCAAAATATGGCCCGTTGAACGGTAGTTTTGCTCCAGCTTTACAACAACTGCTTCCTCATAGTCTTTCTCGAACGCCAAGATGTTTTTGATGTCTGCACCACGCCAAGAGTAAATGGACTGGTCATCATCACCAACAACCATGAGGTTGCGATACTTGGATGCCAAAAGCTTGGTAATTGCGTACTGGACGCCGTTGGTATCCTGATACTCGTCAACGTTGATGTAGCGGAAACGCTCCTGGTACTTAGTAAGCACGTCCGGATACTTGGAGAGCAGCTCAAACGCCTTAATGAGAAGATCATCAAAGTCCATAGCATTGGCTTTATCTAAGCGAGTCTGAAGCGCACGGTACACGCGAGCTACCACGTGATCCATAGGACTAGCTGCTTGAGCCTCTACATCATCAGGATACAGAAGCGCATTCTTAGCAGCAGAAATCTTAGAGCGGATGGAGTTGAGTGGGAACTGACGAACATCAATATCTAAATCAGACAGAATGGTCTTTACCAGGCGCTTTGAATCGTCATCATCATAGATGGCAAAATTGGAGCCATAACCAAGACGCTCGCCATCTTCTCTGAGCAAACGAACACACATAGCGTGAAACGTGCAAACCCACATACCACGAATATTGTTAGGCAGCAGTGCTTCAAGACGCTCACGCATCTCTGCTGCGGCCTTGTTTGTAAACGTAATGGCCAGAATCTGCCAAGGACGAACGCCTTCATCGGCAATCATGTGCGCAATTCTAAACGTCAGAACACGCGTCTTTCCCGAACCAGCTCCTGCAAGAACCAGCAAGGGTCCTTGAGTTGTCATAACTGCCTGGTGCTGGGCAGGATTTAAACCTTCAAGATCAATCTGCATTACGCCATCCTTGTGTCAATCATTCTTAGAGTAAAAGTGTACCCCGATAACCGGACATTAATTGCGCTCGTTTCTACTGCCTCCACAATAAAAAACCGGCCCCCAAAAGAGAGCCGGTTTATCTGCATAAATGCTGCTAGTGAACTTCTACACGTATGGCGAGAAGATCATCTACTCCAAACGTATGCTTAGTTTGTTGAGTTTGCCTGACGGCTCTTTGCACGAGCAACAACTGCCAGAGCAATCACACCACCTGCAACACATGCCATAACGATGGCGCTGAGTGTGTGGTTCTCATCGCCAGTGTATGGAAGTGCAGGACCGCCATAGTATGGGATAGCTGCAGGATTTGGAGCGCCTGGGAAACTTGGTGCAAGAGGATTCCCTGGTGTACCAGGAGTGCTTGGAGTAGCAGGATTTTCTGGAGTAGCAGGGTTTTCTGGAGTTACAGGAGCAACTGGCTCTGGCTCCCACTCTGCAACAAGAACAACCTTAGGAGTGGTGGTGGTAAGGGTCACCTGGTCTCCTGCCTGATAGGTGGTGCCATCAAGCTTCCAGCCCTTGAAGACGTAGCCATCGCGAGTTGGAGCGGTAGCAGAGACAGTCTCGTTCTTAGGGTCGGTGAGAGAGTCAGCAGTGTTGCTATCAATACCAAAGTAACCGTTCTGTGCTGCAGGAGCACCAGTACCGCCGTTTGCATCGTAGCTGAGCTCATACTCCTGGTTCCAAACAGCAGTCAGGGTATAAGGGCTTCTCATGTTAAAGACCGTAGTTTCAGAAACATAGCGCTTATCGCCAGCTGGGTTGTTGTTAGCATCTGCAGGAACAGCAGAAGCGCCAACATAGCGGAAGTGGTTATCAACGTAAGAACGCTTCCAGAACTCAAACTTGTAACCATCGCGGACTGGCTGGTCTTCAATGATGTTGTACTCTGCAAAACCATAGGTACGAGGGTTGTTTGGAGTCTTGGACTCTGTATAGGTTGCGTTGCCGTAGATGGTACCGCCATTTGCGTCGTAAATAAGCTGGTTAACCGCAGATGGCGTTGGCGTAGGTGTAGGAGTTGGGGTGGTCTCTGCTGGAATAACGTGGATGTGATAGCCAACCCACATAAGGTGAGTGGTGTTACCGCCAACGTTAGCAGGATCAGAGGAATCTCCCTGCATAGTAACAAGGAAGAATGCCGTAACAGGCTGGTTAGCAGGGGTTACCTTACGACCGGTAAACTCAAAATAGAACTGACCACCATTGTTAGTTACGGTATTGCTGTTTCCATAGAAAGCATAGGTGAAATCATAATCAGTAGCAGGGAGCTCAGGATAAGCACCTGCGGTGACCAGCGTAGTGGTTACGCCAAAAGGAGCAAAACCAGGACGAGTGGTGGTGTAGTGGGAATACGCACCAGTATCTCTAATGGTCTGACCAACGCGAACAACAATCTCGCCATACTGACCAGGAACAGGAGTCTGGTGGCCAGAACGCTGAGGGTTGTCTGTAAGAACCCTGGATGTATCGGCATTACCGTCAGCCGAGAAAACAGAAACCTTTACACCTGGTGTAGATGTATCAATAGGATCTGCAAATGCAAGTTTAGGTGCAGAAACTGCAAGAACTGCAACAAACGCAAGTGCAAGTGCACACGCAATTCTCTGAAGCGTCTTGATGTGGCGCATAAAACCTCCTGGAAATATTACAAGTAATTACGTACTCTTACGGCCAAAATTCAGCTGCAAGAGCATATAGGACAAGGCAACTCTTAGTAAATGAGCCCAGAGCGATTACATATATCTTTCATAGGTTTTCCACGTATTTTCCATATGTTTTGGCATAAAAAAGCGCGGCGAGAAACTCACCGCGCTTGAAAGCATATGTTGTATCGCTTGTCAGTCAGAAACTTACTTAACAAGCAGGAAGTATGCGATAACAGCAATGCCCAAAATAATGCGGTACACGCCAAAAGGCTTGAAATCATGCTTGCGGACATAGCCCATAAGCGCACGGACCATAACAAGCGACACAATAAACGCCACTAAACAACCAACACCCAAAATAATTGCCTCGGGAGCAGTGAAGGTGTTGCCCTTCATAAAGTAGCGCACAAGCCTTAAAGCAGAAGCGCCGGCCATAGTAGGAATTGCCAGGAAGAACGTAAACTCAGCAGCCACAGCCCTCGAGCAACCAAGTGCTAAACCGCCAAGAATGGTTGCACCTGATCTTGAAGTGCCTGGAACAATTGCAAGTACCTGGAAAACGCCAATGCCAAGTGCGGTCTTCCAGTCAAGATTGTCAATGTCTTGCACGCGGGCCAGGTTGTCGGCTGAAGGGGCCTTCAGGGATGCGGCGGCGTCTGGACGCATGTGTTTACCGCGAGGTGCGTCAACCTTTACCGTTGCAGCGACCTTCTCGCGATGTAGCTCAAGCACTATGAAGATGATGCCGTAGAAAATAAGGGTTGCAGCAATAACAAAAGGGCTTCCAAGATGCTCTTCGATGAAGTCGTTGAGCGGCAGACCAATTGCTGCTGCAGGAACGCAGCTAACCACCACTTTTGCCCAGAGTTTCCAGGTAGAGCGCTTCTCGTCCTTAGATTTCTTTGGCGAGAAGGGATTGAGCTTGTAGAAAAATCCCACACATACTGCAAGAATTGCGCCAAGCTGAATAACAACGAGGAACATATTCCAGAAGTCTTCAGAAACATTGAGTGGTAAGAACTGATTGAGTAGCAGCATATGGCCTGTTGATGAGATAGGTAGCCACTCGGTAATACCTTCAACTACGCCAAATAACGCTGATTTAAGCGCTTCAATCCACAAAATTGCCGACTCCACTAAAACCTCCTTGGGGACTGACTACGAACCTATTGTACGCAATCCGTTCGCCCTTTCTTTTTCTACCGTTCACGGTTTTACCTAACGACTTTACTACTTTAAAAGTGCCTTGTTTTCTGCAAAGTTGGCATTTGGAGCCAAAAACAAGTAGAATTGACACCCTCGCACGAGCGGAGAAAAGCGATTATGCGTATTTTGGAGGTCAAGTGTTATCTGACCTCGCGCTTGAAGCCAGTAATGGGCGGACGGCACAACATGCGTACTAATCGGAAGCCCCAATCGCGGAGGTCGATTTGAACAAATATATGCGTCATAGACGCTTACCTTCATGCTCTACCCTTATGACAGCACTTCTTGTAGCAGTGCTTGTTGTTAATACCTTTTTGTTTGGCGTCTCAAGAGCTCAGGCAGAGACTCTCGAAGAGCTCCAGGCCAAGGTAGAGCAGACCAATTCTGATTACGATGCCGCTAACCAGCGCGTAGCTGAGCTGCAAAAGCAGATTGCAGACAACGAGGCTCGTATTGCAGAGATTGAACAGCAACTCCCAGAGCAGCGCTTAAAAGCTGCAGAGTCTATTAGAGCTATGTATCGTATGCAGCAGGGCTCCATGGGAATTATTGATCTGCTTTTGTCGGCAGATAACTTTAATGATTTGATTGCTGTTGTTCAGTATCTTGAGATTATCCAGAACAAAAATTCAGATGCTATCAACCACCTTGTTGACCTCAGCAAAGAGCTTTCTGAGACTCAGTCGTCTTTAAATGCACAGATGGCAGAGGCAGAAGAGCAGAAGAAGGCTGCTGAGGATGCTATGAATGCAGCAATTGCAACAAGGGAGCAGTTGCAAGCAGAGCAGGCTGCGCAGGCAGCAGCAGAGGCAGCAGCTGCAGAAGAGGCTCTGAAAGAAGCTTCTACTGAGACTACCTTTACCAACGCTTCTGGTAATACCACTGAGGTCACTACCCCATCAACTCCTTCGGCTCAAAATGTTGACTGGTCAAGCGATAAGACCAACTTTGTAAGCAGCTGGGGCGCTCGAATTGATGCGTATCTTGCTGGCTCCCCTCTTGCTGGTTACGGTTCAACCTTTGCTGAGGCTGCATGGGCCTACGGCGTTGATCCGCGTCTCTCGCCTGCTATTTCTGCAGTTGAGAGCACAAAGGGTAGGTATAACTTCCTCCCCTACAACGCATGGGGTTGGGGTTCTGCTAGCTGGGGTAGCTGGGAAGAGGCTATCTGGGATCACACGGCTGGTCTTGCTGCTGGCTATGGCGGAAGGCTTTCTGTTTCTGGCGCTGCAAAGTACAACCCAGCAAATCCAAACGGTTGGTACTCGGCAGTTCTTACGCAGATGGAGCTCATCTAAGCTTCTATCCACATAACCTTTAGAGAACGTTAAAACCCCGCAGTTTACCTGCGGGGGTTTGTTGTCGGGCACGGTTAGGCGGTGAGCACGACCATGGCGAGGATGAGGGCAAAGCCGATGAGGTCGGCAACGCTAAAGGTGATTCCTAACACCAGTACGGTGGTGATGGTTGCCATAACGGGTTCGATAGTGCCCAGAAGCACCGCCCTAAGAGAGCCTGCGTCCTTAACGCCCTGCAGGTAAAGGCCATACGCCAAGAATGTTCCCACCAACACACCAATGACTACCAGCAAGACGCCAAAGGCGTCCAGTTGAGGCATGTGGTTCCAAGGCTGATAGAACACAGCAATGAGCGTGCCTGAGAACAAAAATGCAAGGCCGTTTACGGTAAAGCTTCCCCACTTCTCCATCAAAGGCTTGGGCAAAATGGAGAGGGCTGCCTGAGCAAACGCACACATAACGCCCCAGAAAATACCTGATATTGGCAGGTTAAGCGTGCCGGGATTTCCTCCTGTTACCAAAAGATATGTGCCAATAAGTGCCAAAACAATGCCAAGAATCTCGCGACGGCGAGGCCAGCGCTTGCCAACCACGCACACAAAGGCCAAAACGCCCAACATGCCCAACGACTGCATGATGGTTGCAGTTCCAGAATTAGTAGCATTAACTGCGTAAATGTAAGCAACTTGCGAGAATAGAATGGCAAACAAACTAACTACAAAAATCTTTGCCAACTCTTTTGGCTTCCTAATGACAGTTGTGAGATTTTTTCTATCCAACGCAAAGGCGGTACCCAAGAATAACCAGCAGGCACAAAGCTCGCGTATATCAATTAACCACATGGGATCAACATGATAAGTATCTAGCAGGTATTTTGCGGCGGTTCCAAATGCGCCCCAGGAAGCTCCGCCAATCAAGACAAACAGCATTCCTCGATAGATTTTCTTCTTATTCTCAGGGGTTATTTCTGCATCGTCGCTACCAAGTGCTACCTCTTCTGCAGAAGCCTCTGTATCGTTTGCAGCCTTAGAAGACTCCACAACCCTCTCATGAGAAATGAAATTATTCATCTGGGTATAAATCTTTCATTACAAAATACGAATACAAGTGTCACTTTTTCTCTGACGCGGTAGTATCACAATAACAAAAATCCACCTTACCCTGCTTTGTGCGGAGTCTCAAGTCTCCAAACGGTTCAGATGGACAAGATGGTTCAAAACGGCATTAATGCTCACGTGAGTTTTCGTATAGATTGGCAGCTTATGACATCCAAGTATTTGCAGATGGACAGCGCGTTTTCTGTTGGTACGCTTCATGCAGAAGACAAAAGCTTTGAGGTAATCTCGGCTGAGTGGGTTAACGAGATTTCTGGTTACGCATACATCTTCAAGCACATTCCCACAGGTGCCCGCCTTATGTGGTTTGCCTGCGACGATGACAACCGCTCGTTTGCCATTGCTTTTAAGACACCTCCTGTAGATCACACCGGCGTCTTCCACATCTTGGAGCACTCTGTTCTCTGTGGATCCGATGCCTATCCTGTCAAGGAGCCTTTTGTTAACCTGCTCAAGACCTCTATGCAGACGTTCTTGAACGCAATGACCTACCCCGACAAGACGGTATACCCTGTGGCCAGCACAAATGTAGCTGACTTGGAAAACTTGATGAGCGTATACCTAGACGCCGTTCTGCATCCTGCAATCTATAAGCGCAAGCGCATCTTTGAGCAGGAAGGTTGGCACCTAGAGGCTGACGAGCAGGGCAATCTGAGCTACAACGGCGTTGTCTTCAACGAGATGAAGGGCGCCCTCTCTGACCCTGATCGCGTACTCTACGATTCTGTGAGCGAGGCCCTCTTCCCTGACACCGCATACGGCAAAGAATCCGGTGGTAAGCCTCGTGCAATCCCCGAACTCACCTACGAGAACTTCCTGGACACCCACGCTCGCCACTACGACCTCTCTAACAGCTACACCTTCCTCTACGGCGACCTTAACTGTGAGCGTGAGCTCTCCTTCATTGCCCAGAGGTTTGCAGCTGCCGAGAAACGCGATGCAGGTGCCCCCAATCCGCTTAACCTGCAGGCACCCGTGTTGCCCGAGCCTGCTCAGGTCCGCATGAACACCACAGCCGACAACTCCAGCGTTGGCCTGGGTTACGTGCTTGGAACGCCTGACCAGCGCAACAAGATGATGGCAGCAGATATCTTGTTTGACACCCTCATGGGCTCCAATGAATCCCCGCTCAAGCGTGCAATTCTTGACGCGGAGCTTGGCGATGACTTTAGCTACTATCTCTCCGACGACCTTGCCCAACCTATGCTCTTCTTGCAGCTCAAAGGCCTTAAAGAAGATGCAGCTCAAAAGTTCCGTGAGCTGGTAGAGACTACCTGCAAAAAGATTGCTTCCGAAGGCATTGATCCAAAGAAACTCAATGCTTCCATTGCACTTGCAGAGTTTAACCTGCGCGAAAATGATCAGCCGTACTCAAACGGTATTGAGTACACGCTGCGTTCGCTTTCAAGCTGGCTCTATGACGACGCTCGTCCTCTGGACTACATCCGCTACGAGGACGCCATTGCCTACGTCAAAGAACTTGCAGCTCAAAAGGGCTTTGAGAAGCTGCTGCTGGAGCTCATCTGCAACAGCAAGCACGCAGCTCAAGTTGAGCTTGTCCCCACAGATGAGGGAGATGCGCAGGAAGAGGCCACTGAACTGGTACAACTTCGCTCCACGCTCACTGATGAGGACGTCGAGAAGATCCGCGCTGAGGTAGAGGCACTGCGTCTGGAGCAAGAAACACCTGACGCTCCAGAAGACTTAGCCAAGTTACCGTCCCTCTCGCTCAGTGATATCGGTGCAGGTAGAGAGCGTCCTGCTGGCTTTGAGGTTGAAGCTCCCCTACCATGCATTGCGCACGAGCTGGATACTCACGGCATCGACTACGTCTACCATTACTTTGATTTGACCAGCGCAGTTACCTTTGAAGAGCTGCCACTTGTGGGCATTCTTGCTGAGGCGCTGGGAAAGCTTGATACGGCTACACATACCGCATCCGAGCTTGATATTCTTATTGAGAGCAACCTTGGTCACCTCTCGTTCTTCACAGATATCTACGACCAAGACACCCTTAACCAGGCACGTCCCGCCTTCATTGTTGCCGCAAGTGCCCTTGCCGAGAAAACCCAGGGACTTGCAAGCATTCCTTCTGAGGTTTGGTCCAGCACGCGCTTTGACGATTTGAGCCGCTTAAAGAACATCTTGATTCAGCGTCGCATTGCGCAGGAGCAGTACTTTGTTGGTGCTGGTCATACTGCAGCGCAAAATAAAGCTTTGACCGCCTATTCTGCAGCTAATCGCGTAAACGATGTACTAGCAGGCGTTGGCTTTTATGAGTACCTAAAGAACCTGCTTGCCAACTGGGATGAGCGTGCCCCTCAGCTTGCAAAAGACCTGGATGCGCTCACCCGTAAAATGTTCCGTGCAGACAACGTTACGGTCAGCTTTACGGGCTCCGCTCAGAGCCGCGAGGCATTCTGGCAAGCAGCGGGAGACCTTGGCCTTACTAATGGCAATGAATCGCAGGTAGACAACGCAACGCCAACCCTTGTTGTCCCTGAGGGTAAGCTGCAGCGTGTGGCGTATATCATTCCGTCAAACGTCTCCTACGTTGGCCTCTCTTATCCAAACGTTGCCCATGCAACCAATGAACAGCAGGGTAACTGGCTCATTGCCACCAGAGTTCTGGGTCTTGACTATCTCTGGAACGAGGTTCGCGTCAAGGGTGGCGCTTATGGAGTCATGTTCAGAAACTCCATTGCTGGCCTGCAGAGCTTTGTCTCCTACCGAGACCCCGCACTTGATGCAACCCTTGACCGCTATGTTGGCGCAGGTAGCTGGCTCTCTGAGTGGACTCCAGACGCTGACGAGTTTGAGGGTTACGTAGTTGCCTCTGTAGCAGGCGTTGACGCGCCTGTGCCTGCTCGTATGCTTGCTCGCAGGCAAGACATTGAGTATTTCAACCATCGTGATCCAGAGCGTCTTCTTAAGCTTCGCGAGAAAATCCTTCACGCCCAGGTTGATGACATCAAAGAACTGGGAAGCACCATGCCTCAAAGTTATGATGACCTCTCGGTTGTTGTCTTTGGTGCCAAGGATGTCATTGAAGCCTCCAAGCTTGATCTTGAGGTTGTCGACCTCTTTGGCGGTCAGGAGAACTAGGCCTGGTAGCTGCAACAAAACGCAAAAAGCCCTGTCATGTACGCGCATGACAGGGCTTTTCTTGTGAGGCATGAGGTGCAGCCAGACGGTCTTCTCGCCAAGCAGTGCGACCAGCCAGGGGCCTTACTCGCTCCTCAGTGCCTGAACTGGATCGGATTTAGCAGCTCTACCTGCAGGGATAAGACCTGCAAGAAGTGTCAAAACAACACTAATCAGAATCAAAATGAGCGCGCCATTCAGCGGCAAGATCACCAAATTGTCCACGTTAAACATGGCCTTGACCACAGCGTTTGCAGGCAAAATAAGCAGTTGTGTAATGCCAATACCCATAACACCAGAGATAAGGCCTTCAATAAACGTCTCTGCATTAAATACGTTGGCAATGTCTCGCCTAGAAGCACCAATAGAGCGCAGGATGCCAATCTCCTTTTTGCGCTCAAGTACCGAGATAAACGTAATGATGCCAATCATAATGCTGGAAACAACAAGCGAAATAGATACAAACGCAATCAACATCGCCGAGATCATATCAACAATCAGCGTAACGGAGCTCATCAGCGCACCAACAATGTCGGTATACGTAACTACCTTAGACTCTTCACCTGCAGCCTTTGCATCGGCGTTGTACGTATTAAGAATTTCAACAATCTTCTCTTTGCTTGCAAAGTCTTTAGGATAAATATTGATTGACGTGGGCTTATTAAGGTCCGCATATCCCATCTTAGAAAGATTTGATTCATACGTTGCTGGCGTTGCCCTTAGCATTGACGCGGCAATAGCTGCGAGCTGCGATGGGTCAGCATTGAGCTTAAAGGCACTAGCGAGCATTGCCTTATCTATCTGCATAGCATTGGACATATTTGCCGCGACGCCCTGCATAGCTGTATTGAGAGCGCCTGCAATCTGATTTTGCATCCTGGAAGCAACCTGCGTCATCACGCTGGTTAGCGCAGACTGCACGTAAGCACTCATAGCACGCGTAATAGCTGCAGAAAGCGCACTTGCAATCTGTGATTGATAAGCACTCATAAGCCTCTGAGAAACCTCAGCCTGAACACTTGGAAGATCTGGATTGGTTCCCAGCTTATTTGCCAGAGCGCTAACCAGCTGTTGCTGCAGGTCATCGGTATCAACCGCAGAAGAAACCGTAGTCACAATCTGCGTGCGTACCTGATCTGTTGCTAGGTAGTCTGCCATGGTCTTGCCGGGATTAGCAGCACTCCAAGAGTTCCATCCCAGAGCAATGTTGCCCATAAGCGAAGAAATAGCAGCTTGTCCTCCTGGTTTGAAATTAACGGTAATGCCAGAAAGAATCTGCTGAATGTCTGCTGCAGAAAGTTCAGGGAAAGCCGCTGCCAGCGCAGCTGGATCAAGCGAAGACGTAACAGAAGACAGTACATTGCTGTCAGACAGATTCAGCTGTGACGGATCAAAAGCTGGTAGCTGCACGTCAGAAAGGTCAAGCGAGGACATATCCAACCCAGACAGATTAATTGACGAGAAATTCAGTGCCTGTGGATTGAAGTTAAACGCCGAAGACAGCACGTTAGGATCAACAGAAATGAGAGAGCCGATAGAAAGTCCCTCAGAAGTTTGACCGTTCTTCTCGTCCTCAAAGGTTTTACCAGTGAAAACGTCAACGTCCGGGCGATTCATCTGATCCTGAACAATAGGAGATGCCTCTGCATCAGAAATCATTTTCTGAGTCAGTTGTGGCGTGTAGTAAATGCCCTCAGAAAGCGCTCCTGTGGTAGTTGGGTCTTTTGCCTGAACAACACCAACAATATGCAGGTCAGGTGCGTTAGCAATGAGGTCATTCATGTATGACTGATCATCGGATTTGTCTGTCCAGACACCAAGATTTCCGTCCCATACATAGCGCTGATAAGGCATAACCAGCTTAAAGGTTGGAGACATCAGTTGGTCGTAGGTGTATGTATTATGAGACTCTTCGATAGTGCCAGATTCTCCACTTGCAATTTTATCAACGGTAGAGCGCAGGCCAGCGTAATCACGCAGGCCAAGCGTGTACTCCAAAAAGTCATCCATGGTGCCGTTTGGACGCAGCACCAGAACAGCCTCATTCCAAGCAGTGGGCCATCTACCAGCACGAACCGTATAACGGTCCTCGTAAATGGAAGGATTTCCCGGAAGCTCATTAAACAATGTGGTGCTTGCAAATGAAGCAAGCGGACTATATGACGGAATCTTAGGCGACACCTTAGAGAAGGTAACATCTGGCTGCACCTGAACAGGGTCAGAAGAGCCGGAGTCCGCGCCTGCTGGCAGGTAGATGAAGGGGCTTACGGAATAGCCATAGGTAATAGCGCTGGCATACGTGTTAATGCCGCCACCATTATTGTCGAGAAACGCCTTCAAGCTGGTCAAATCATTAGACCCGATACTTTCTGCCTGCATCCCCAACCTATTATTGGTAGGAATAGCGCCCTCAGCGGGCTGATTTTCTAGCTTTGCAGCTTCTGCGTTTTTCTGATTCTGCGTCATCTCACTTTGTGCGTCTTGCGTTTGAGAATCAGCCGAGTCAGAACTGCTACCACTTCCAGAAATAAAGGAAGAAATATTAACGGACTGCTCAGAGATGGTGAGTGGATACATTGAAAGCGTATCCTCCTCAACCTTCTTAATGTACTCGTTTGTACCATTTGCCAGAGCCAGAATTGCCGCAATACCAATAATGCCAATAGAACCTGCAAACGCTGTCATAAGCGTGCGACCCTTTTTGGTCATGAGGTTGTTAAACGAGAGACCCAGTGCAGTCAGAAGCGACATAGAGGTCTTGCGAGAAGGCTTAGCTTCTCGGCGAGCAACGCTTGCAACGTCAAATGGATCTGAATCCGCAGTTACCCGACCATCTGCCAGCTCAACAATACGCGTTGCATACTGGTGAGCAAGCTCAGGGTTATGCGTAACCATAATAACCAGACGGTCCTGCGCCACCTCTTTGAGCAGGTCCATAACTTGTACAGAGGTTGAAGAGTCAAGCGCGCCTGTTGGCTCATCTGCCAGCAAAATCTCTGGATCGTTTACCAGGGCACGAGCAATAGCCACGCGCTGCATCTGTCCACCAGAAAGCTGATTTGGTCGCTTGTTTGCGTGTGCTTTGAGACCAACCTTATCAAGCGCTTCAAGTGCACGTTCATGACGCTCTGCCTTGGGAACACCAGAAAGCGTCAATGCAAGCTCAACATTGCTGACTACACTTTGGTGCGGAATAAGGTTGTAGCTCTGAAATACAAAACCAATGCGGTTATTTCTGTACGTATCCCAATCGCGCTCTTTGAACTTCTTAGTAGAAATGCCATCTACCAGCAAATCTCCTGAGTCAAAGCGATCAAGACCACCAATAACGTTGAGCATAGTGGTCTTACCCGAACCCGAAGGACCAAGAATTGCTACAAACTCGTTATCCCTAAAAGCAACGGAAATGTCATCCATTGCGGTTTGTTCAAATCCACCAGTGTTATAACGCTTTGAAATACCTTTGAGCTCAAGCACAGGTTACTTCTTTCTTGTTGGGCTATCTGGAACGCGGAGTTATACCGTTAGTTGATTGCATCTCCGTCAGCTGCATCTGTATCAGCTGCATCGGTCTTCTCGACAGCAGCTTTCTGAGCAGCTGCATCTTCTGCAAATGGGTCAGCGGTAATGTCTTCAATAACCTTCTGCTGAGCCCAGCTCAAGCCGTAGAGCAGGCCAAAAAGTGCCCAGAACCATGGTGCATAGAGCATGACAACCATAAGGATTGCAAAAAGTCCTCGGAGAAGAACCCAAGGGAGCACCACAATCAGGAAGAAAAAGAATGGCAGCACAAAAAGGATTGCAGCAAGCGTACGCAGCACAACTGCCACTGTCTTAGTTATCGAGAAGCCGGTATTGCGTGCAATAAGCAGGCCCACCAGGCCAGCAATGCCAAAATACAACATAATTGGCGCAACAATGTAGGAATAGAACAGTGGCGTGGAAGAGTCTTGAGGCAGCGTTTGCCTCAGAACCATCAAAACAATTCCCAATACCGTCAAAACGCCAAGAAATGATGCGTTTCCAATAAAAGTCTTTTTCGTCATAGTTAACTCCTTTGATAAGGGGTATTAAGTATAGTGTAACTAGTACCTTGTTCCCGACCTTGTCTATTTCATACGCGGGATGTGGATAAAACCGCTGCTCTCCATATGTTTCAAGGTCAAACGTTTGAATTAGAGGAGTTTTTCATGACTGATGCAGAACTCAAAGCAAGCGCCGAGGCGTTTGTTAACGAGCACTGGGAAGAGATTATTGAGGATATCCGCTACCTTGTGCAGGTAGAGTCCGTTGAGGACCTGTCTCTAGCAGAGCCTGGCAAGCCTTGGGGTCCAAAGTCTTATGAGGCACTTCGTCGCGGTCTTGAGATTGCAGAGCGCCTGGGCCTTGAGACTACAGATGTAGACGGCTACCTGGGCTTTGGCGACCTTCCTGGTGAGTCCGAGAAGTACCTTGCAACCATCGCTCACTCCGACATTGTCCCTCTGGGCAAGGGTTGGACGGTAGACCCACTTGATGTTACCCGTCGTGAGGGCTTCATCCTGGGCCGTGGTGTTCTTGACGATAAGGGCCCTCTTGCACTCTCGCTCTGGGCAGCTCACTACTTTGTTGAGCAGGTCAAAAAGACTGGCAAGAAGCTCCCTTACACCCTGCGTGCCATCGTTGGTAACAACGAAGAGACCGGCATGGGTGACGTTCCTTATTACCTTTCCAAGTATCCAGAGCCAGCATTCTGCTTCACGCCAGACGCTGAGTTCCCACTTATCTGCGGCGAGAAGGGCGTGTACCACGCACAGTTCACGTCTCCAAAGATTGCTGGCGCACACGGCGAGAAGATCGTTGAGCTTGACGGTGGTACCGTACCTAACGCTATCCCAGGTCTTGCAAGCGCACTTATTCGCGCTGACGCATCTACCTTGGCTGACACTGATTCCATTAAGGTTGAGGACGCAGGCGTTGAAGATGATGGTACCAAGCTTGCTCGCATTAACGCAACAGGTAAGGGCGGACACGCTTCCATGCCTGAAGGAACCGTCAATGCAATTGGCCTGCTTGTAACCTACCTGCTTGATAATAACCTCTGTGGAGAAGAAGAGCGCGGCTTCTTGACCTTCTCGCAGCAGCTTTGCTCAACTACTGATGGTACTGGTACGGGCATCCAGAGTGCTGACGACAAGTTTGGTCCTCTGACCTGCATCTCCGGCACTATCCGCACCAAGGGCGATGTCTACGTACAGACCATTGACTCTCGCTATCCTACTTCCACCACCGGCGAGGCTATCACTAAGCGTATGACTGAGCTTGGCGAGGATCACGGTTGCACCTTTGAGGTTCTCTCCGACGCTGTACCTTTCTACATTGACCCAAGCTCCCCTGAGATTACTACTCTGCTTGATACCTTCCATGAGTACACCGGCAGCGATGAGCAGGCATTTGTTATTGGTGGCGGCACCTATGCACGTCACTTTAAGCGTGCAGTTGCCTTTGGTCCTTATGACAGCAAGGCCGCAAAAGACCTGCCAGAGTGGGTTGGTATGGAACACGGTCCTGACGAGGGAATCTCTGAGGAGTGGCTCAAGCGCGCCCTCAAGATTTACATTGTCAGTATTGCTCGCCTGATGCAGCTTGACCTGTAAATTAATTGAACAGCAGAAACGCTAAAACAAAGCCTCTGTATTCCATTTGATTTGACTGCCTCCCATTTCTTGGACATAAGAAATGGGAGGCAGTTCATATGCGGGTGATTATGATTCTGCAGCGTGTTAGCGTCGGCTTTTAGGCCTGGCGCAC
>JABZGY010000070.1:0-722 GCA_015259155.1 Atopobium sp.
CTGCAATAGGAATCATGTCAACGCCACACCTGCCACAGGTGGGGCAACTCACCAGCTCTGGTTTAATGCGACGCATACCAAGAGCCGCAAGAAGCTCCCATGCTACGTGGACTTCTTCTACAGGATCGGCCGTTAGAGAAAGACGCATGGTATCGCCAATACCGCTCTCAAGCAAAATGCCCACCGCAGCAGAATTCTTTACCGTTCCCTGCCTTAACGCACCGGCTTCTGTAACGCCTACATGCAGAGGAATCTGTGGAAGCTCCTTGGAAAGCGCTCGATATACCGCAAGTGTAGTGGGAACATCGTGAGCTTTTGCAGACAAGACAATGTCGTCAAAACCACGAGAAGAAAAATGCTCTACAAATGACTTTGACGACGCCACGAGTTTCTCGACAAGAGTCATATCTTGTCTTGTATCAAATTCTTTAGCAAGAGAGCCAGCATTGACACCAATTCTGATAGGAATATGGGCCTCTGTAGCTGCATCAATAACAGCGTCTACGCGTTCCATAGAGCCAATGTTGCCCGGATTAATACGAAGCGCAGCAGCACCTCGCTTTGCAGCTTCGAGTGCCAGCTTATAGTCAAAGTGAATGTCGGCGACAACAGGAAGTGGAGAGTATTTGCAAATCTCTTCGAAACCATCAAGCGCTTTTGCGTCAGGAATTGCTACACGAATAATCTCGCAACCGGCTTCTGCAAGCTCTTTGATCTGATGG
>JABZGY010000071.1:0-700 GCA_015259155.1 Atopobium sp.
GTATTTAGGACTTGTAGGCTGTTCAAAGTGGAAATATGATGATGTGTTTGACTATAATCCGTTTGAAGAATTAATAGAGCTTGATTTTGAAGATTGCAAATTCTTTGCACCAAAGAATTACGATGAAATTTTAAGAAAATATTATGGAGATTATATGGAATTTCCACCTGTTGAAAAGAGAGTATATCCTCATGAAATTAAAGCTTATTATGTAGATTAGGAGATTAAGATGAAAGAGAGACTAACAGTTTATGAACTAAAAAAATATGAATTAGATATTTTAAAGTTCATCGACTATGTTTGTAAAAAATATAATATAAAATATTTTGTAAGTTATGGAACATTGCTTGGTGCTGTAAGACATAAAGGCTTTATTCCTTGGGATGATGATATTGATGTTGCAATGTATAGAGAGGATTATGAGAGATTTCAAAAGGCAGTAATTGAAGAAAATAATGACAGATATACAATTTTATCTAAAGACAACAGTGATTGGTATTTTCAAAATTTTCTTGTAGTAATAGATAAGCACACTCTGTTGGAAGATAGTGTAAAGAGAAATAGAAAAGACAGCAATGTTTTTGTTGATGTTTTTCCGGTTGATAGATTTAATGACTTAAATTTTGTGAAAAAAGCGCATTTGATGGTAACTTTGAAACATATTTGCTTCATAAAGAAAAAATATATAATTCATAAAGAT
>JABZGY010000072.1:0-521 GCA_015259155.1 Atopobium sp.
GGCCGCCTGCGAGAACCGCGATGCGATCGCCCATGGTCAGAGCCTCGGTCTGGTCGTGGGTCACGTAGACCGTGGTGACGCCGAGTTCGCGCTGCAGCGAAGCGATCTGGGTACGGGTCTGGACACGGAGCTTGGCGTCCAAGTTGGACAGAGGCTCATCCATGAGGAAGACCTGAGGCTTACGAACGATGGCGCGCCCCATGGCCACACGCTGACGCTGACCACCGGAAAGTGCCTTGGGCTTACGATCCAAGTAGGGTTCAAGGTCGAGGATGCGTGCGGCTTCTTCAACGCGCTTGTTGATTTCATCCTTGGGGGTGCCTGCGATCTTCAGTGCGAAGCCCATGTTCTCGCGCACAGTCATATGCGGGTAGAGGGCGTAGTTCTGGAAGACCATTGCGATGTCGCGGTTCTTCGGCTGTACGTCGGTGACGTCCTTATCGCCAATGAAGATACGGCCGGAGTTCACGTCTTCAAGACCTGCGAGCATTCGCAGGGAGGTGGACTTGCCACAACCGGAA
>JABZGY010000007.1:0-53524 GCA_015259155.1 Atopobium sp.
GAAAAACTCAGCGAGAACGACTGAAAAATGCCTACTACATGATGCAGGATGTAGACTACCAGCTGTTTTTTGATACCGTAGAAAACGAGGCGCTCGCGAACGGCAAAAAAATAAGCGATGCTTATTTGGCAGAGGTCTCTTGGATCATTAAGCATATTGATCTTTGGAATAAACGCAGCGAGCATCCGCAAAACTTATCCGGCGGGCAAAAGCAAAGGCTGGCTCTCGCCAATGCTTTTTTGAGTGAAAAGCAAATTCTTATTTTGGATGAGCCGACCAGCGGTTTGGATTACATGCACATGGATAAAATCGCCGAGCTTATCTTTGAACTTGCCAAAGGTCGCCCGACACTTATTATTACGCATGACATCGAACTATTACTGAAAGTCTGCCGGACGGTCCTTCTAATCAAACAAGATGGATATGAGAAACTTGATTTACAGACGGCAGAATATCATAAGCTCATTTCTTATTTTGAGCAGATGATGAAATAACGGCGGCTAAGAGCAAATCTCGCTGCCATTTCTGAAGGTTATGCGGATATCTTCTTTGCTGAATACCGTGATGTCTTGTTTGATCGACTGTCTGGTTCCAGCTATGCAAGTACGCTGCAAAATGAACAGCTCACTAAAATTGATACGATGGAAACTCAAGCGGAGACTCAAGCTAAAAATCTAGATGATCCTGAATAACAACGATTGTGCTAAAAATTAAAACTTTTATATATGCAGGTCAAATGCATGTAAACAGTTGTAAGTAATGTTCTTTCAATTATCTGCGGTTTTCTTGTTGCATAAGTTTTCAGAAACGTGTAAAAAATACATTGCAATCAAGTACTCTTGAATGCAAGATAAGTATTACTCGAGTAAGGGGCTCGAGATACGGAGAGGAATGTATTATGAAGGCAACAGTTAATGAGGATTGCATCGGTTGCGGTCTCTGCGAGAGCACTGCTCCTGAGGTATTCGAGATCGGCGACGACGGTCTTGCTCACGCTATTGAGGAAGAGGTTCCTGAGGCTGCAGAGGACGCAGCACAGGAGGCTTGCGACGGCTGCCCAGTCACCGCTATTGAGCTTGACTAGTTTTTAGCTTAGCTTTTCTTTCTTAGTATGTAAGCCTGATGGGTTTCTCGCCTATCAGGCTTCTTTTTTGGGTACAGTATCAGCATACGTTCAATTGATAGGAATGCACATGATTCTTGCATCACAATCCCCTAGGCGCCTTGAGCTTATGCAGTCTATGGGTATAGATCCTCAGGTTATGCCTGCTGATATTGATGAAACTCGTAAAGATGACGAGAAACCCCTTGCACTGGTAAAGCGCTTAGCTCAAGAAAAAGCCATTGCAGTGTGTTATAAGCTTATGGAGCAGCCTAACTTTGAGCAGCTCAACAACGAGATTGTCCTCGCGGCAGATACCATTGTTTGGACAGACGACGGCCAGGTTTTTGGCAAGCCCGCAGATGCTGAAGACGCCAAACGCATGCTCTCTAAGCTTTCTGGTCAGACTCACCATGTATCCACTGGTGTTGCACTGCGCCGTTTTAAGGCTTTCAAGTCTCCTTCTCCTGACGGAGCTCCCTCTGTTGTTGCCGTAACGTTTGTGGAGACCACTGACGTCACGTTCTTTGAGCTCTCTGAAGATGAGATTGCTGCCTACGTTGCCTCCGGTGAACCAATGGACAAGGCCGGTGCTTACGGCATTCAGGGAAATGGTCGCTATCTGGTTCAGAGCATTCAAGGAGATTACGAGAATGTCGTGGGACTCCCTGTTTCTCTGCTTTCTCGCGAGCTGGTTAAATTTACCGGCAATCATGACTATCTAGAGCATGCTCTTGCGGGTCGTAAGCACTAAAGCTGCTTCTATAGATAACAAAACCCTCGTATCATCATAGATGCGAGGGTTTTGCTTTTAGATTTGAAAGAACGTTTAGTTGAACTTAACAACTTTCTGAGCAACGCGATAGCCACCGATGGTGACTGTCTTTCCAATCTTGCCAGGAAGATTTGTAGCAGTGCCTACAAGACCGTAGCGAGCCTTGCGGTACATCTTCTTGTCATAAGCGCGAAGCTCATCCCAGAGCTCCTCCAACTGATCCATGGCATCCTCGCGGTCGCTCATCTTAGAGAAGACTGAGCAGATAGCCATGATGATAGTGAAGTAACTCATCATGTACGTCTGAAGACGTGGAGAAGAGATGTCGTCGTAGATGTGATATGCGTGCATCATATTGCGCGCTACGCGCCAATAATGATCAACACGGCTTGTTAAGACCTTCTCGTTAACTGATTGATCGTCTCGACCAATGAAATAACGATACAAGTCAACATCAACGTAATAGATAGTCTTTACCTTAGGGAATGGAACGTAGGCATAGACGTTATCCACATAGAAGGTGTGCTCAGGCATCTGAATATTTGCAGAGCGCAGAACCTCAACGCGGTACGTAATTGCATGCATCAGAAGGTACTGAGACAGCTTGAAGCGACCAATCTCGTCCCAGCCGATAATCTTGTTGGTAGGAACAGCGTCGCGATAATCCACGAAGTTTTGGGTGTTATCCTCAACGTGCTCGTAGACGTAGTTGGAAAGAACCAGGTCAACAGGGTTATCGGAGGCAATAAAGGTACGAAGCTGCTGAAGGAAGGTCTTCAAAGCATCGCCATCTACCCAGTCATCTGAGTCAATGTTTTTGAAATACACGCCATCAGCATGAGAAACAGCCTTCATAACAGCAATGCCGTGACCGCCATTTTCTTGATGAACTGCTTTGATGATGTTTGGATAACGCTCCTGCCATGCATCAGCCTTAGCAGCAGTGTCATCTTTTACCGAGCCATCATCAACAATAACAATTTGCACGTCATCGGCGTAATCAGAGCCCTCAAGAATAGACTCAATGCAGTGATCCATGTACTCCGAAGAGTTATAGCATGGAATACCAAAAGTGATTGTCTTTTTCATGCAAGCTCCCTATGCCTGATGAGCAATAAGCTCGTCAGAAAGTTCCAGTGCAGAAGCAACAACGCCATCCATATCGTAGTAGCGATACTCAGCAAGACGACCAACTGCGTGGAAGTTCAGAATGCCAGAAGTGCGCTCCTTGTATGAACGATAGAGCTCCTGATTTTCTGGCTCGAGAATGGCGTAATAAGGGGTCTGGCCACTCTCTGGAACGTATGCGTGTGAGTACTCGCGCATGATGGTTGTTTTACCAGGAAGAACCTGACCAGTCATATTCTTGAACTCGGTGATACGAGTAAAGTCCTCACTGGTGGTGTAATTGACGGTACCAACAGGCTGGAACTGATCCTGGTCAAGCGTCTCAAACTGCATATCAAGCGTACGATAAGGCAGAGCACCCTGATCAAGGTTGAAAAGCTCATCCAGAGGACCGGTGTAAATTACCTCACCTGCAAATGGTTTCTCGCAAACAGCCACGTTAGAAGCGGTGAGCTTCATGATGTCGCGAACATCAACATCTAGGAAGACGTCAATCAAATCATGGTCAAGCATGTTTTCGAAGAGCTTGGTGTAGCCCTCTTTTGGCATGCCCTGATAGGTTGCACCTGGGAAGTAACGATCGTCATCGCCGACAAAGATTGGAACGCGACCTGTGATGGACTTGTCAATCTGGTCTGGAGTCTTACCCCACTGCTTCATGGTGTAATGCAGAAAAACGTTCTCGTAAACGTAGTCGGCAATCTCTTCCAGATCTGGA
Source organism: Atopobium sp. (assembly GCA_015259155.1). GTDB lineage: Bacteria > Actinomycetota > Coriobacteriia > Coriobacteriales > Atopobiaceae > Lancefieldella. The sequence continues at coordinate 3,724 of JABZGY010000007.1, forward strand.
TCGTTCTTCTCGCGAAGCTCCATGATAGGAACTTTGACGTTCTCACCAAACGTAAGAACCAGCTTCTGATAGAGTTTCTCGCCACGCTCTTCTCCAAAGGCAAGCTTCAAAGACTGGTGGTTAAAAGGAACGGGCATCAACTGGCCGTTAATGTTAGCCAGAACTTTGTGCTGGTAGTTAGTCCACTCAGTGAAGCGCGAGAGGAACTGGTGAACGCGGTCGCTCATGGTGTGATAGATATGTGGACCGTACTCATGAACAAGAACGCCCGCGTCATCAAGGCGATCGTAAGCGTTGCCGGCAATGTGGTTTCTGCGCTCAAAGATTGCTACCTTTGAATTGCAGTTTTCTGCCATACGACGAGCAACAACTGCGCCTGCATAGCCAGCTCCAACAACAATAACATCGTAGTTGTCGGGGTTAAAACCGGCAGGAAGACCATGATTGATAGACATGTAAACCTCCGAGTGCGCCTAAGTGCGCAGGATTTGTATGTGAAACTCCACTCATTTTAACACGTGGCCATAAAGTGAGTCATGCGGGGCGCAAAGCTCTGCCGTTAGGCGTAAAATATGCAACTGGTGTGAAAATGCATTTCTTAGCTTTTTGTGTCTAGCTTTTATACAAACTACAAGCTGAGAAGTGCAAAATTCAACGAGGCACAGATGTCAAAGTATGATTGGAGCACGACACATGAGCAAGTTTCTTGACCGTATGAAAGAAACCGCTAAGTCCGACGTAAAGACTATTGTTCTTCCAGAGGGCGAGGACCAGCGTACCATCGATGCAGCTCAGAAGATTGTTGCAGAAGGTATTGCAAAGGTCATTATTCTGGGCGATCCTGAGCAGATTAATGTTCCAGGCGCAACTGTAGTAGACCCTGCTACTGACGAGCGCCATGAGGCATATGCTCAGAAGTTTGCTGAACTTCGTGCTCGCAAAGGCGTCACCATTGAGGAAGCTCGCAAGCAGATGAACGACGCTACCTATTTTGCAACCATGATGGTCAAGATGGGCGATGCTGACGGTCTGGTTTCTGGTGCTTGCCACTCTACCGCAAACACCCTAAGGCCTGCACTGCAGATCATCAAGACCGCTCCTGGTACCAAGCTGGTTTCTGCATTCTTTATCATGAGCACTTCAACTGACTTTGGCGAGGACGGCACTCTGCTCTTTGCTGACTGCGGTCTCAATATTGATCCATCTGCAGAGGAGCTCTCCGAGATTGCTCTTGCTTCCGCTGATTCTTGGCGCGCATTCATGAGCGACGAGCCTCGCGTTGCCATGCTCTCCTACTCCACTATGGGCTCTGCTGGCGGCGCAACTGCCGAGAAGGTTCAGGAGGCCACAAAGCTTGCTCACGAGAAGAACGCTGAGCTTGCACTCGACGGCGATCTTCAGCTTGATGCAGCTCTTGTTCCTGAGGTTGGTAAGCTCAAGGCTCCATTCTCTAAGGTAGCAGGAAACGCAAACATCCTAGTCTTCCCTAACCTTGAGGCTGGTAACATTGGCTACAAGCTTGTTCAGCGCTTCAGTGGTGCTGAGGCATACGGTCCAATTCTTCAGGGCATTGCTCGTCCTGTTAACGACCTCTCCCGTGGTTGCTCCGCTGACGACATTGTTGGTGTTGTTGCAATCACTGCTGTTCAGGCTCAGATGGCAGACAACAACTAGTCTTTCTGCACTTCTAACTTGGTATACTAAGCCAGTCTCAAAAGAGGCTGGCTTATTCTTTAGCTGGAGGCATTTATGTCTGAAATTATTTCTATTTCTAGCAACTCTCTTACCGCTTCAATTGACACCATGGGCGCACAGCTCATGAGCTTACGTAAAGGTGAGTCAGAATACCTCTGGCAGGGAGATTCCAACTGGTGGCCAAGACGTGCCCCCATCCTCTTCCCCATTGTTGGTGTCTTAAAAGACAGCAAGGCAGAGTCTGCGGAAGGCACCATCTCTCTTGCACGTCATGGACTTGCTCGCCTCAACCAGTTTGAGGTTGTCGAGCAGAGTCCCTCTTCTGTAACGCTCCAGCTAAAAAGTACCGAAGAGACTCGCAAGGCCTACCCCTATGACTTTGAACTGAAGCTGATTTTCTCGCTATCTGACGATACGCTGACGCAAACGTATGAGGTCACTAATCCTGCAAACGTTGTACTGCCGTTTACCCTTGGCGCTCACCCAGCGTTCAACATTCCGATCCCCGGTGTTGAGGCAGCCTCTTTGGACCCGTATCACCTCTTATTTACGCGCTCCTGGACCAGCTACGGCCCTTCTATTACTGATGAGGGTCTTTGCGATTACACAACTCCACAGAGGCTTATCGTGGACTCTGATACGCTTCCCCTGTCTTGGGAACTTATTGATCGCGAGAAGACCATCACACTTGAAGACGTCCCTGATAGACGCATTACACTTGCGGCTAGCACAGAAGCTCCTTCTGAGGCTCATGGTATTCAAATGGATTTTGAAGGCTTTGATTATTTGGGCATTTGGAGTGCTGCTCCTGGTTGTCCATTTGTTGCTCTTGAGCCATGGTGTGGCATTGCAGATACCGTTGACACTGATGGCGTCTTTGAGCACAAGCCAGGTATCATAAGCCTTGAGCCTGGCCAAAGTATAGCTAAAACATTGAATATCAGGGTCTTCTAATGCACATTAGAAGAGCTGCTGCTAAAGACCTCTGCGCTGTTGCAGATTTGTACGACATAGGTCGTCAGACTATGTATCAGCAAAATAACACGTTTCAATGGAATGAGAACTATCCTCTTTTAGAAGACGCTGTTGCTGATTATGAAAGATGTGGTCTTTTTGTAGTCGCTGAAGATGAAACATCTGAAGAAATTATTGGTTGTTTTTCGCTCTTACCCGGTCCTGACGAGGCATACGTCAATATTTCTGAAGGCGCTTGGATAAACAGCCTGGATTACGTTGTTATTCACCGAGTGGCTGTTAAATATACAGGTCACGGAATTGCCTCTTTTATATTCAATTGGATTTGCGAAAACTATTCAAACGTTCGCGCAGATACTCATGAAGCAAATGTCGCTATGACTACGACGCTTACACATGCTGGTTTTGTGTATTGCGGCAAGGTAATTGGACACGATAAAACACCTCGTGACGCATTTCATTTTGTAGCCTAATAGACAGTGAGAAACGCTTTGAACAAAAAGAGAGCCTGTGAATTAATCTCACAGGCTCTTTTACGTTTAACTTACGTTGTTGTAGCGTGCGTTACTGAACGCGCTTCTTACCAAGAGCACCAGCTGCAATAAGAACAGAAGATGCAGCTGCTACGGATACTGCAGCAAAGGAAGCATCACCAGTTGAAGGAAGCTTAGGCTCCTTCTTCTTTGGCTGCTTTGGCTTCTTAGGAGTCTCTGAAGGTGGAGTGGTTGGAGTTGGAGGAATGTGAGTATTAGTAATAGTAAAGCCACTGATAACATCACCTGTTACCTCAGCGGTATATCCCTCAACCTCATCCTCAACAACGGTGTACGTAATAGCTGTTGTAGTGCCAGCCTGATTCTTATCAAGGTTGCTAAATGTTGCAGTCCAACCATTTGCGTCAGAAAGAACCTCGCTCTTACCAGTGTCTACGCCGTCTGCATAAAGGTGTACGGTAACTGAAGTAGGACGAGTACCGTCAGCGTTATTTTGATCTTCCCAAACCTTGGATACAGAAACGCTTACCTGCTGCTCGCCAGTTGCAGTGCCGGCACCGCGAGGATTAATCCACCAACCTTCACGAGTGAAGTTATCAGTGTTGCCATCAAAATCAAGAGTTGCTCTATTGTCTACCTGGGTAACGTTGGCTGGAACAATGGTCTTGTACTCAAGCCAGCAATCCTGGATAAGTGGTTGGAAACCAGCAAAGTTAACCTGATCATTAAGGCGAGCAAAATCAAGAGTGTAACCATTAGGAGTAAAGGTAATTGCAGGAAGAATCTGATCTGCAGAAAGAGTCTGAACAGCACCGTTAACAAGGTGGAGAACAAAAGAGTGCTTAAGATATGGACCCGCAAGCTCATCTGAAGGATTAACGCCAGTACCAGTAAGCTTTGATGCATCAACGGTATAAGGATTGACAATCTGATCCTTAACAGTGGCATTAAGCAGACCAACCTGGGTGATATCAGATGGAGTTAGGTTAACAACCCAGCTGGTAACGTAATAATCATTTCCAGTTGTAATAGTTGCACCAGAAGGAAGCGTATAGGTTGTCTCTGCAGTTGCGCCAGTTCTGTTGTACTTAGTAATTGCAGTATCCATTGCAGCAATAGAACCGCCATACGTCATGTTAAGGCTGGTGTTACCAATATTGAGCGTAGTGCTGCCATTGCCTCTCTGTGCAATTGCGCTTGACCAATTGAGCGAGAAAGACATCTGGCCATGAACGTTAAGAAGACCCGCAATATTGTTATTGAAGGTAACAGTCATGGTATTAGGGTTACTGGTAGGAGTTGCCGTACCAACAGAAATACTATTTCCGTTTGCATCTACACCCATAACCTCAAAAGGAGCTGGAGTATTATTCTCTAGCTCTGGAGGAAGCATAATAGTAAAGGTATCACCTGGTTGTGCAGGGGCACCATTGTTGAGCGCATAATCAAAATTTACACGCACGTTACTACCAACTAATGTTGTATAGCTAGCATTTGAAATAGTTGGTGTGTACTCAACAGCTTGTGCCTTTGTGTTGAATACAGTGAGCGCAGCAAATACAGTGAGCACAAACATAACCGCAAAGCTCAAAGACCTGCTAACTAAACCCTTAGACTGCATGATGCTCCTCACAGCTAGTTCAAAGATTTATTTATCTGCACACAAATATCTGTACAAAACAATAAAATTTCTTTGAAACTCTAACTTCTTACTTAAAAATATAAAGTTCTAAAGTACTCATGTCAAAGAACTATCTATATCTCCATAAAAAAACTCCCACACGAAGTGCGGGAGTTAATATTTTTTTTGGATTGTAAGGAAAGCCTACTTACCCAGAAGCTCCTGAACGTCAAGAGCGATCATATACTCCTCATTGGTAGGAACAATCAAAACGCGTACCTTTGAATCTGGAGCAGAGATGTCACGGATTTCACCGGAGCGAACCTTGTTCTTCTCCTCATCAATCTTGACACCCATCCACTCAAGCTCTCTGACAACGCCAAGACGCATCTCGTCGGAGTTCTCACCAATACCAGCAGAGAATGCCATGGTATCAAAGCCGTGCATAGCCTGAGCCATCTCCATGATGAGCTGAGACGTACGATAATAGAACATATCAAGTGCAAGCAGGCAGTCCTTATCGCCAGCGTGAGCGCCATCCTCAATATCACGAGAATCGGAATGACCAGACAGAGCGAGAAGGCCAGACTGCTTGTTCATCATAGTGTCAATCTCATCGATGGAGTAACCACCAACGCGAGAAAGATAGAAGACAGTAGCTGGGTCAATAGTGCCGCAACGAGTGCCCATGATAAGGCCATCAAGTGGAGTAAGGCCCATGGTGGTCTCAAGATCGCGACCATCCTCAATAGCGGAAAGAGAAGCACCAGAACCAAGGTGGCAGCTAACCAGCTTGTGAGTCTGACCGTTGGTAAACTCATTGGTTGCACGCCAAATGTAGCGGTGAGAAGTACCGTGAGCGCCGTATTTGCGGACGTGGTACTTATCAACAACATCGCGAGGAAGAGCATAGCGATGTGCCTTCTCTGGCATATTGAAGTGGAAAGAAGTATCGCAAACGATTACATTGCCAACCTCTGGGAAGAGCTCACGGCAAATCTCAATAACATCAGCCTCAGCATAGTTATGAAGAGGAGCAAGTGGAGCAACCTCACGAACCTGAGCCAAGACCTTATCGTCTACAACAGCAGACTCTGGGAAGTACCAACCACCCTGAACAACACGGTGACCAATGCCATCGATTGGCTTATCAATAGTCTTAAGGATGTCAAAGACATGCTTAATAGCAGTCTTGTGATCAGGAAGAGCAACCTCAAGCTTCTGCTTCTCTCCACCAAGCTCCTCGTGACCAACAAAAGAACCTTCGATACCGATACGCTCGCAGTTTCCTTTTGCGTAAACCTCGCGGGTGTCAACGTCAAGAAGCTGATACTTAAGAGATGAGCTACCTGCGTTGATAACCAGTACGTTCATGTGACTCCTCTTTCCGTGAAGCAGTGCAGACTATTAGGTCTTACTCTCCTACTTCAAATAAACATAACCGCATGACATCATAAACCCCAAGATACCCCGGAGTTAAATAGACGAGCAAAAAACTTGAATATTTTTATTTTCCGCCCATAGAATCATTCAACTGCTTGCCACCTAAAACGTGGAAGTGGACGTGATTGACTGACTGGCCACCATGCTTTCCGGTATTGGTAACAACGCGGAATCCAGTCTCCTTAATTCCTGTCTTTTCTACTACCGCAGCTATAGCCTTAGTAACACTCTCAAGGGTTGCAGCAGGAATACCATCAATGATGTTGTCGTAGTGGTTCTTTGGTACAACAAGAACGTGAACAGGAGTAATAGGATTTAGGTCATTAAAAGCTACAACGTTTTCATCCTCATAGAGAAACTCTGTAGGGATTTCTTTGTTAGCAAGCTTACAAAAAATACAATCAGACATAACCTCTCCTTTACTCGTCTAAATATGCAGTAGAAGGCGCTGCGGTTGTATCAGTAATTGCAGCTCCTGCCTGGGACTCATCAAGCAGAACCTTAACCTTCTGCTCTGCAGTATCAAGCCTTCCACGAAGATCCTTTACCAGCTCAACGCCACGAGCATACAGAGCCAAAGACTCCTCGAGCTCCAAATCTGTGCCCTCAAGCTTACGAACAATCTGCTCAAGCTCAATAGAAGCATCTTTAAAAGTCAGCTCTTCAGTCTTCTTAGTATCCATGTTGTTCCCCTTATCTATGAAAGCTCAATATCAGAAACAGTTGCCTTAATTGTTCCATCCGTCATTTTGACCAGCAATGAATCTCCAACCGAGGCGTCTTTGGCCGTTTTAATGACAGATCCCTTTTCATCTTGAACATACGCATATCCCCTTGTAAGAACCTTTAGAGGAGAAAGCGCGTCTAATTTTCCTGCAAGCGAAGACAGCAAAGCCTCATGTGGATGGAGCATGGCAGCACTAGCTCTGGTTAGCCTTTGTGACTCAACAGAAAGCGTCTCTTTCTTTCTTGCAAGAAGCGCTGGCAGAGCGTCCATAAGCCTTTGCTCAGTCTGATTAAGGTCTTCTGTTCTTGTTGAAATAATATAAGCAGGATCTTTCAAACAAGGACGATCTGATAGCTTCTCTAGCTGGTACTGTTTACTTGCTAGAGCATTTTTCATTGCCAAGTTAGAGCGTTGCTCAACAGTTGTAAGTCCTGTTTTATAGAACTGCAAAATCTTTCTTGTAGCATTTCCAAGGCGAGAAATTCTGTTGTTAAACGTAGTTTGTAACTCACTAATAGCGGGAGCCACAGACTCTGCGGCAGCAGTTGGCGTTGAAGTTCTTCTATCAGAAACCATATCTGCAATGGTGGTATCGGGCTCATGACCAATGCCTGTGATAACAGGAACTGGACATGCAGCAATAGCGCGAGCCACTCCCTCGTCATTGAAACACATAAGATCTTCAAATGAGCCACCACCACGTACCAGCAAGATTGCATCTGGCCGTGTAGTTGCAGCAACCTGGAGAGCTCTAATAATAGTTGCAGGTGCATGAGTACCTTGAACAGCACAGCCAGATACCTCAAGCTCTACAAGAGGGTTTCTCCGCGCAAGCGTACGCTTAACATCATCAATGACGCTGCCAGAAAGTGAAGTAACTACACCAATGCGTGTACAAAACTCTGGAATGTAGCGCTTTCTGGAAATGTCTGTAAGACCTTCTTTTTCTAGCTTTTTAGCAAGCTGTGCCACCTTTTGGCGAAGGTCTCCTTCTCCAGCAATCTGAATAGTACGCGCATGAAAAGAAAGCTTGCCGCTTGAAGCGTAAATATCAAACTTTCCTGTCATCTGGATTTTCATACCGTCTTGCAACGTAATGCCACTAGCAGCATAAATCTTTGACCAGACAATGACTGCCATAGAACTAACAGGGTCTTTTACGTCAAAGTAACAATGCCCAGACTTGTAGTTTGGACCCCTAAATCCAGAGACCTCTCCAACCACCGTCATAGATGGCATAGAGGCAACTTCATTTTTTGCAAAGAGCACCGCGTCAGATACCGAAAGAACAGAATCTTCTTTCTCTTGAATCTGATCCATTACTAATTCCTGCTTCTGGAAGAACCAAGCAGATATAGAAGCTGGAGTGCAGAAACCATTGCAGCGGCTACGTAAGTAAGAGCAGCGGCAATCAGTACCTTTTTTGCGCCATTGTAGTCAAAGCCTGCAGGAGCATTTGCCTTCAAAAAGGCTAATCCACGCCTTGAAGCATCAATCTCTACAGGAAGCGTAACTATATGGAATAAGAAGGTAAATGCATACAGCCAAATTGCTAGCACGGTCATGCCTGAAACATTTAGCAAGACACCAGCAATAAAGACATAGATCCATGCTGCGGATGCTAAATTAACAACAGGAACAAGAGCGGAACGAACGCGAGATGGCATGTACAGCTTAGCGGTCTGAACAGCATGACCTGCTTCATGACAAGAAACAGCAACTGAAGCTACGCTACCCTCAGAGAAATTTGCATCAGAGAGGTGCAGGCAATTGTCACGTGGATCAAAGTTATCGGTGAGCTCACCAGAAATTCTCTTGATGCCAACATTAGCTGCTCCGTTAGTGTCCATCATGGTGCGAGCAACAGAAGCGCCGGTGGCATTAAACCCTGAAGGAACTAGAGAATACTTTTTAAATTCATGTTTGATGTACCACTGGGTACCCAATCCGAGCACCAACGAGGCAACTACTAGAACAACGTATGGGATAAACGCACCTGAGTAATACATGTTTTTCTCCTATCTATGTATAAGGATGAGTATACCCAACTCACCGGACAAAAAGTCAGATTTGCAAGAGTAATCATGCTTAACCCTAGGTAATGCGCTGCTTTTACAATAGCTCTACTCTGCCGTTTTTAACTGTTAGTCCTACCTCGCCATTAAGCAGTCCAACAAGCTGCTTACCTACTAATTGATAGCGCCATCCGGTTTTAAGTCTTGCGTCAGACCTATCTAAAAGCAGATCAGTAAGATCATCTTTATTGGCAATTAACGGAGATGCAATTCCTTCTTTTTCTGAAACAATCCTGATAAGAGCATACATAAGCTCAACAACACCTTCAGAGCCAGATGAAGGATGAGCGTGATGCTCGATTTTTGGACACTGATCTGCGGGTGTCTTTTGTCCACGCTTAATTGCATCCAGTAGATGCACTACCCCACCTTGAGAGATTTGCTCAGTGCCGCGAATTTTGCGCAGTCTATCTGGTGTTGTAGGAACACGGCGACAAATCTCAATAATGAGTTCGTCAGAAAGCACCCACTTACGTGGAACATCTCTTTTAGCAGCAGTTTCTTCTCGCCAGGCGCACACCTCTCGAGCAATAGCAAGTTGTCTGCGCGTAAGCGAGCCAGAACGTTTCAAACGGAGATATGCCTGATAGGGGTCTCGGCGATACTGCTCAATATTAGTATGTTGGTCCATCTCTGGCTTTACCCAGCTCAAACGATCAAGCTTGATGAGCTTCTCGACCATTTGATCGTAGATTGCGGGAAGATATCTCACGTCATCCTCGGCATATACCAGCTGCTCTTTATCAAGAGGTCGCTTTGACCAGTCTGTTAAAGACTCAGCCTTAGCAAGCTTGACGTTAGCAAAATTTTCTACCAGACCGGCGTAGCTCACCTGCTGACGCATGCCCAAAAATGCAGCTGCTACCTGCGTATCAAATACAGGAGCGCATGCGCAATCCATTTTTTCTAGTAAAACTTCAAGGTCTTGTGAGCACGCGTGGAAAATTTTGACAATCTGCGGATTTTCCAAGAGCTCTTTAAGCGGAGTTAGGTCATCAATAAGCAAGGGATCAATCGCAGCAATCTCTGAACCTGTGGAAACCTGCACCAGGCAAAGCTTGGGAAAGTAGGTTTTCTCGCGAAGAAACTCCGTATCAACTGCAAGGATATGCGAAGTCTTTGCTCGCTCACAAAATGCGGAAAGTTCTTCTGAGGTTGCTATATACAATGCGTCCATCCAATTGCCGATTAAGTATCTAACGTAAAGCGATACACTCATACGTATCAAAATGATATACCAGCTTGTCGCAAATCTTCGGAGGATATATGAGAACCCTCATCATTCACAATCCTTGCTCAGGTTTTAGCTCTGACGCAATCTTTGAATTTGAGCGTGCTCTTTTGAAAAGCGGCGACGAATGCCTGGTAAAGCTAGTTGAAAGCCATTGGCGCACAGATGAGGTTCTGAGTTCTGTTCAGCCTGAAGATTTTGACGTAGTGGTGCTCTCGGGCGGAGATGGAACCGTATCTAGCCTGCTCTACGGCCTTAGAGGATACCAGACACCTATTCTTGTCTTCCCTTCTGGAACCGCTAATCTTCTAGCTGCAAATATTGGAAACGCTCCTGAACCTAACGCACTGGCGCTGGCCTGCAGAAACCTTCAGACCGCACAGCTTGATCTGGGTGAGATTACCTGGACCACAGTGTCGGGAGAAACCCATGTAGCTGGAGTTCCTTTAATGGCCGGTACAGGCCTTGACGCAGAAATTATGCGTTCAGCTATCCCCCACAAACAAACCTTTGGAGAAGCCGCATACTTTACTGCGGCCCTAGCCAACCTTATGCCGCCAGTTCACGACTTCAAAATTACCGTTGACGGCAAAGTACATGAGCTTCAGGGCATTGGCTGCCTTATTGCAAACAGCTCCATGATGCAAGCAGGAATTGAATTAGCACCTGGTAATCGTATGAATGACGGTCTGCTTGAGGTTATTGTCATTGAGACTCACATGACTGCAAAGCTGGTACGCCCACTACTTTCTGGTTTCTTTGATCGCACGGGAGACTCGCTTGGTAGGCCCTACCTCAATAGCTTTAGCGGAAAAGAAATTACCGTTGAATCAACAGCTCCTATGCCACTGGAAGTAAATGGCGAGGTCACCTGCCACGACATCTACGCCTATTCTGCTAGGTGTCTTCCTGGCGTGGTAAACGTTGTAGTGGACCACATGAGCCCTTACAGTAAGAAAGTATAAGAGCAGTTAAACAGCATTTTCTGTACTGACAGAGGACGCGTTTTCTTTTCTTTCGTTTTCGTAACATTCAACCAAAAAGATTGCACGTAGCCGTCAGATTAACTAATCTTTTATAGATACATTACTAGGGTACGCGCAGAGACTTCTGTAGCGTACACGCAGTTGATGGGATATTTTTTGGTTGACGTTTCTAAAATTCGCGAGAGGTTCGATGAGCTTTCAACTCCTATTTTGAAGTCTGGAAGACTCTATCAGCTTGCAACTTTTACACAACATGGAACTACCAGCACACTCGACCACGTTATTGCGGTTGCTTATAGCAGCCTTGCCTTTGCCATGAATGCTGGCATCAAAGTTGACGAGCATGCCCTTGTACGTGGCGCGCTTCTTCATGACTACTACCTCTATGATTGGCACGATCACGAGGCCGCACCAGACAACTGGCACGGATTTACGCACCCTCGCCATGCACTTGATAATGCCCGCGAGGATTTCCCTGATTTAACCCCTGTTGAGGAAGACATCATCTTGCATCACATGTTTCCTCTTGTTCCTATTCCACCTCATACCAAAGAGGCTTGGATTGTAACAACCTGCGATAAAGCTTGTTCAACTGCAGAAACGCTGACAGGCAATCCATACAAAAAAGATGGCTTCCGCCCAACGGGTTTCTCGACACCTGAAAGCGATTTTCAGGGCACAACAAACAGTGAGTCAGATGAGTTTAACGACTACATGGATTACGGAAACCTCTCGTGAGCACCATGACTGAGACACTGCGTACACTCTTTGCACTCGATAAGAATATTGAGATCTTTGTGCAGCATCTGCCTCAAATGGTCATAATTTTTGCGCTGATTTCTTTTGGTGGTTGGGTATACGAGACCATTTATTGCTCCGTTGTTGAGGGAGAATTTACCAAGCGCGGTTTTCTTTTTGGTCCTACCTGCCCTATTTATGGCATTGGAGCGATTGCAGAATGGCTGGTACTAGGCCAGATTTCTAATCCAATTATTGTCTTTATCATTGGTGCAGTTTTAGCCACAGTTATTGAGTACTCGACCGGCCTCTTTTTGGAGCGTCGCTTTAAAAAGAAGTGGTGGGACTACTCCATGTTTAAGTTTAACTTGCATGGTCGAATTTGTCCCCAGGCCAGCGCGGTGTTTGGCGCGTTTTCTGTTACCTCAGTTTTTGTGCTCGTTCCAACAATGCTTGATGTTTTGATGATTTTCTCCAAGCACACTGTCTCGGTTGTGGCGTTTATTGTGGTTACGCTTTATTTTTTGGACACGGTTGCCAGCCTTCTTTGGAATGGACCTACTACCCATCACAAAGTTGAAGCCGCAGCTCAAGATGCATCAATGAAGGTTGAAGAAGCCGCACAGAATGCGTCACAGAAAGTAAGCGCTGCAGCGCAAAACGCATCGCAGAAAGCAAACGCAGCAGCTCAAAAGGCAAATGCGGCGGCCCAGAATGCAACTCTTATTGCTACCCAAAAGGCTCAACAGGTTTCACAAAAAGTCCAGGTAACTAAGCAGAAACTTGACGATACCACGCAAAAAGTCAGAGACCACTTGCCGGGTTCGTTCCCATGGGACAACTAGACGGGTTTCTCGACATAGTGTAATACCTCAGCAAACGCTGATTTCGAGTTTGGATGTGTATGTACACCATTGAAAGTAGAGTTAGATATAGCGAGTGTGATGAGACCGGAAAGCTTTCCCTGGTAGGCGTTATGAACTATCTGCAGGACTGCTCGACGTTCCACTCAGAAGATATTGGCCGCGGCTTTAAGCAACTGACCAGCGAGGGATACGCATGGGTTCTGGCAACGTGGCAAATCCAAGTTGACCGTCTTCCCCAGTTTGGCGAGAAGATCTTTGTAGGTACCTGGTCATATCAGATGAAGGGTCTTCAAGCATCAAGGTCGTTTGTTATTAATGATGCAGACGGCGCAACCATCGTAAAAGCGGACTCTACCTGGTATTTGATGGATATCAATGAAGGCAAGGCTGCTCGTGTTCCAGAAAGCGAGAGCGTCTACATTACCGGCGAGCCTCGCGTAGATTTGCCACCAACTCCTCGAAAAATTGCACTTGATGGAAATGCTGTTGATGGTCCAGCCATTCATGTTTCTCAGCAGCACCTGGATACAAACAAGCACGTCAACAATGCTCAGTACGTGCTCATGGCTGTTGACACGCTTGTGGCCCTTGGCTATTCTCACAAGCTGCGTCGCATTGTGGTGCAGTACAGGAGCCAGGCGCACTTGGGCGACACCATTACTCCCCAGGTATACGCCGATGAGACGGGTTTCTCGGTAGTGCTCAAAGATGCCGAGAGTTCCACCGTCTTTGCAACAGTCAGGCTGGAGGGATAACATGACCGAGGCTAAAATAGTCAATGTAGCTGCAGCTATCTTCTATAAAGACAACAAAATTCTTGCCGCGTGTAGAGCTGATGCGGATAATGCTGGCTTCTGGGAGTTTCCTGGCGGAAAAGTTGAGGCTGGAGAAACCTCAGAGCAGGCGCTGCGTCGAGAAATTCAGGAAGAGCTGCACTGTAGCGTGCAGGCAGCGTTTTTCTATGACACGGTAGCTTACTCCTACCCCACCTTTGACCTGCATATGGATTGTTATATCTGCACGCTGAATGAGTCTGAGGAGCCTGTCGCGGATCCAGAGATTCACTCGGAGCTTCGTTGGCTTGCCCAAAACGAGCTGCTTGACGTGCAATGGCTTCCCGCAGACATTGAGCTTATCAAGCAGCTTGGCACGTTCTGGAACGACATCTTTGCGTCGCAGCACCTGTAGGAGCTGTGGGTGCGTAAGCCGCGGACGCGAGCGTTGCGGGCGCGGACAAGCTGTCGTGTGCAGAATACTTTGCAGAGAATGTGGAGTGACAAAAAGAGGGGTTTCTCGCCATGAAATCCTTGGGCGACGACGGGTATCATCAAAGTGTAAGCGTTTGATTGAGGATTGATGGCAAAGAAAGACGACAACCAAGATACCAGGGACAACAGGCATGAATTTGGCGGCGAGGGCCCTGACTTTGACCCAAACGATCCGTCGCAGATGCCTGACGGCTCTCCTTTCCCTGCAGGCTTGCTATTTTTTATAGTTATTATGCTGCTCTCGGGACTGGGACGTTCTTGTGTTGCGGACACTCGTACGAGTACAAGCCCGCTTTTTGGGAGCCCCTACAGCGCTTATACTGACAGCAACTGGTAATGTACTTGGAAAAGACTTGCTATACGTACAACTAGCAGGTGTTTATTCCATTTTGAACGGTATTTTGAAGGATTGAATATGAGCAAAGCAGATCGCATTTTTATTGATATGTGTTCCGACATTATTGAAAACGGCACCACCACCGAGGGCGAGAAGGTCCGTCCTACTTGGGAAGATGGTACCTCCGCATACACAATCAAGAAGTTTGGCGTCTGCAATCGCTATGATTTGCGCGAGGAGTTTCCAGCGCTGACGCTTCGTCGCACTGCGCTCAAGAGCGCCATGGATGAGGTCCTGTGGATTTACCAGAAGAAATCCAACAACGTTAACGATCTTAACTCACACATCTGGGATTCATGGGCTGATGAGTCTGGTTCCATTGGCAAAGCTTACGGTTATCAGGTTGGACAGGTTTCTCACTACTCCGATGGCGACTATGACCAGATGGATCGCGTACTCAAGGACCTCAAGGAGAATCCGTTCAGCCGCCGTATTATGACCAACCTGTATACCTTTGCTGACCTCTCGGAGATGAACCTCTACCCTTGCGCGTTCAACGCAATCTATAACGTCACTCAGGAAGCAGGTAAGGACAAACCTACACTTAACCTGCTGCTTGTTCAGCGTAGCCAGGATATTCTTGCGGCAAACAACTGGAATGTTTGCCAATACGCTATCTTGCTCATGATGGTTGCACAGGTCAGCGGCATGGAGGCTGGTGAGCTGGTTCACATGATTGCCGATGCTCACATTTATGATCGCCACGTTGACATTGTTAAAGAATTGATTTCTCGTCCTACCTTTGATGCGCCAAAGGTGAGCCTGAACCCTAACGTTACCAACTTCTACGACTTCACTACTGACGACCTCATTGTCGAGGATTATCAGCACGGTCCGCAGATCAAGAACATTCCGATTGCGGTTTAGGCGCAGTTGCTGCGGACGCGGCTGGCGCCACAAACGCGGCCATCGCGGCAGGCACGCCCGAGCAGACGCGGCTGGCGCTGCAGGAGCGCCCGAGCAGATGCGGTTGGCGCGGCTGGCGTTGCAGGCACGCACGAGCAGATGCTCAAGCTAAGATCATCATTTCATTTAAGACGATACTTGCCAGGAGAACCACATGAACGCAATTGTTTCTGTAACACGCGATTGGGGCATCGGATGCGACGGAGATCTTCTCATCCCCAACAAGGCTGACATGAAGTATTTTGTTGAGCACACGCGCGGTTGCACGGTTGTCATGGGCAGAAAGACGCTAGAGAGCTTTCCTGGTGGACCGCTTAAAGGTCGCCGCAACATTGTCATTTCTAGAAATGCCGATTACCAGGTCGAAGGCGTTGAGGTGGTGTCGTCGGCGGAGGAAGCACTTCATTTAGTTGCGGATGAAGCTCCCGAGAAGGTCTGGCTTATTGGTGGAGCTTCGATTTACCTCGCTCTTCTCGACAAGTGCTCTTACGCGTACATCACGAAGCACGACACCGTAGTTGACGCGGATACGTACTTCCCCAACCTGGACGAAGACTCTGCATGGGAAGTTTGCAACGAGGAAGATGGCGGCGTGACTCCAGAAGGTGTCGCTTTCAAGTTTGTGACCTATCGACACATTTAGGCGTCGTGGAGCCTACCAAGAGCGTTTTGTTGTTACGCACAATCCATCAATGCGTCCAATAGTATGAATTTTATGTTGATTGGGCAAAACAATTTATGGGTTCTTTAGTTTAATTTTCATCTAAGTCCCTCTTTTACCTGATGGTATGAGAGGACTTTTTATTATGGCAAAACCGAGTCAGGGAACTGACAAATAGCTGTCAGATTGCTGAAAAAGCGTGCTGATATATTCGTTTCTCAATCTAAGGAGGAACGAATGGATATTATTTTCTCGCATGAAACTGCGCTTCAAATCTGTGGTCAACTTAAGATTCACGGAAATGATGAGGTGTTATCACAACGCTCATCAAGGGATTTCCGCGCAACGTACGCTGCATGTTCAGATGAGACATATGAAGAAAAGCTTAAATTTCTGAAGAAAGAATATGGCATAGTTTTGGCTAAAACCACTCATGAAATGCTCAGAGATAATTTGCGGACAAGGAATTGCGATGCGCGAGTATCTCATCAATTCAAATGCCTTTTACCTGTTGGTTCGCTTATTGAGCTCGGACAAAATGTGTATTGCATCTCGCCTGCTTTAGCTGTTTGTATGATGTCAAGGAATAAGAGTCCTCTCCATCAAATTGTACTGGCTAATCTACTGATGGCCAGTTATGGTCATCTCGCAAACGGTGAACTCTGTGAATTTGATATGCCATTGGTAACTTCGAACGAGCTTGCATCTCTATTGAATGCACTTGAATCGTACTCTCCCGGTTTGAGAACTACGCGAAGAAACATGCGCTATTTCTTTTCCGATGCAGCCTCTCCCATGGAGGTCAAAATGGCAATTAGATCTGCCCTGCCATATTGTGAAGGTGGTTTCAATCAAATGCCGATTGCGTTGAATAAATCGTATGTAATAAAAGACCAAATAAACCAAGAGGTTCAACCTAAAGAGCGAAGGTTAGATTTACTATATGGCAAGATGTCCAAATCAAATTTGTCTGGATTGAATTTAGTAGCTATTGAATATAACGGTGCATATCATGATGACTTCTATCAGCAAAGAAAAGACAATCAAAGAACAAATGAGCTGAATTCGGTGAGTATTAAGGAGTACTTTGTGAATGCGGATATCTACAGAAACCAGCTCGCAATGCAAAATATGTTCCTAAGCATTAAAAAGGACTTGGGAGATAGCAATCTGTACCGGATTAGGCGGATGTTACATCAGTATTCTCATGAGCAATTCATTTTGATGAATAAACTTGATTCAATATACAGATTTATGAATGAACTAATATATAAAATTTAACTATCCCTGAATTGCCCCATGCGACAACACAGCAATGTCGGATAATCTGCAAAATTCGATGTAAATAGCACACCAAATGACGATATTCTGCAATAAACTCGCATTATTGGAGCAATGTATAACCCTTTTTGACAGATTAAGTGACATAGGTGTGTTTTGTGAATCTGTAGCAACAGTTTCAATCGAACTTGCACATCAGACGATTAGGCAGAAAGTTCAGAAGACTAGAAAAAGAGCCGGTTACCTGGGGTTTAGGTAACCGGCTCTTGTTTTGTGCTTTACGCGCTACGAATCGGAAGCGGTGAACGCGCGACGCAAAGGATGCGCTACGTAACGGCCGTAACAGCCGCGGTGGTTGCGGCTACAACGCACTCGAGGATTAGTCCTCGTAGAAGCCTGGCTCGCGACCGTAGTAAGCATCCAGGTAGAGCTCGCGGAGCTCGGAGACAAGTGGGTAGCGTGGGTTTGCGCCAGTGCACTGGTCATCGAATGCCTGCTCAGACATCTCGTCAAGGGTATCGAGGAAGTATTTCTCATCTACGCCGTAATCCTTGATGGTCTCCTTGACGCCGATGTATGCCTTGAGCTCCTCAATCTTCTTGACGAAGTTCTCAAAGACCTCGAGGTCATCCTTGCCGGTAACACCGCAGAAACGACCTGCCTCAGCATAACGTGCGAGGGTGTGTGGGTGATCGTATTGTGGGAAGGTACCCATCTTTGTTGGACGCTCAGCTGCGTTGTAGCGCATAACGCGAGTAAGGATAACTGCGTTTGCCCAACCGTGTGGAATGTGGTGGAAAGCGCCCAGTTTGTGAGCCATAGAGTGGTTGATACCGAGGAATGCATTAGCAAATGCAAGACCACCCAGGCAGGAAGCATTTGCCATGTGATCGCGTGCCTCAACATCGTTTGGATTGTCATAAGCACGTGGCAAGTACTCAAAGACAAGTTTCATGCCGCGAAGAGCCATGCCATCTGTGTAGTCAGATGCCATCATAGAGACAAATGCCTCGAGGCAGTGAGTAAGGACGTCAATACCAGAAGCGGAGGTCAGGCCCTTAGGCTGGCTCATCATGTTGTCGGTATCAACAATTGCCATGTTAGGCAGCAACTCGTAGTCTGCAAGTGGGTACTTAACGCCGTTGTCAGCATCAGTGATGATGGCAAATGGAGTTACCTCGGAACCAGTACCAGAAGAAGTTGGAATAGCAACGAAGAATGCCTTGTTGCCCATCTTAGGATAGTTGTAGACACGCTTGCGGATATCCAAGAAGTCCGCTGCCATGTCCTCAAACTTCTCCTCTGGGTTCTCGTACATGGACCACATAATCTTACCTGCGTCCATAGCAGAACCGCCGCCGATTGCGATGATGCAGTCTGGCTCGAAGGAGCGAATGCGAGCTACACCCTCAAGAGCGCACTGAAGTGTTGGGTCTGGAGCAACATCCCAGAATGAAGAGTGGACGATGCCCAGGGAATCCAGAGTCTCCTCGATGGTCTTGGTGAAGCCACTCTTGTATAGGAACTGGTCTGTGACAATGAAGACGCGCTTCTTGTTGTAGACCTCTTTGAGCTCACGGAGAGCAAGAGGCATGCAGCCCCTCTTGAAGTAGACCTTCTCAGGTACACGAAGCCAAAGCATATTCTCTTGCCTCTCTGCAACAGACTTGTAGTTAAGCAGGTGCTGTGGGCCAACATTGCCGGAGACGGAGTTGCCGCCCCAGGTGCCGCAGCCAAGGGTTAGGGATGGAGCCATCTTGAAGTTGTAGAGGTCTCCAATACCACCCTGAGAGGAAGGTGTATTAATCAGGATACGGCAGGTCTTCATTGCCTCCTGGTGCTTAGCAATCTTCTCTTTCTCGTTAATGTTGACGTAAAGAGAGCTGGTGTGACCATAGCCACCGTCAGCAACAAGGCGCTCTGCCTTAGCAATTGCCTCGTCAAAAGTCTTTGCACGATACATGCCAAGAACTGGAGAGAGTTTCTCGTGAGCCATCTCTTCTGAAGGCTCAACAGAGGTTACCTCACCAATAAGAACCTTGGTCTTCTCTGGCACCTCAACACCGGCGGTCTTAGCGATAAAGTGAGCGGACTTACCAACGATACCTGCGTTAACAGCGCCGTTGACAATGACAGTCTTACGAACAGCGTCGAGCTCTTTACCCTGCAGGAAGTAGCAGCCGCGGTCAGCGAACTCCTTCTTAACCTGGTCATAAACGCTGTCAAGAACGGTAACAGACTGCTCGGAAGCGCAGATCATACCGTTATCGAAGGTCTTGGAGTGAATGATGGAGCTAACTGCAAGCTTGATATCTGCAGTATCGTCGATGATAACAGGGGTGTTACCAGGACCAACGCCCAGAGCTGGCTTACCAGAAGAGTAAGCTGCGTTAACCATACCTGGACCACCGGTTGCCAAAATGATGTCAGCGTTGCTCATGACTGCTGCAGTCATATCAATGGTAGGAGCTGGTACCCAATCGATAATACCCTTGGGGCAGCCGGCCTTCTCGGCAGCATCGCGAACAATACGAGCAGCAGCAATGGTGCACTCTTTTGCGCGTGGATGTGGGGAAATAATAATGGCATTTCTTGTCTTCAGGGCAAGAAGCGTCTTAAAGATTGCGGTAGAAGTTGGGTTAGTAGTTGGAATAACTGCAGCTACGATACCCATTGGCTCGGCTACAACTCGATAACCTGCAGCTGGATCATCCTCTACAACGCCACAGGTCTTCATGTCCTTGTACTTGTTGTAAATGTACTCTGCTGCGTAATGGTTCTTGATAACCTTGTCTTCCATTACACCCATGCCAGTTTCTTCAACTGCCATGCGAGCAAGAGGGATACGATTTTTCTCGGCCGCAAGAGCAGCTTCATAGAAAATCTTATCGACCTGCTCCTGAGTGAATGTTGCAAACTCTGCCTGTGCCTCACGCATCTCTTCGAGGCGCTTGAGCAAAGTATCAACATCCTCAATTTGAGTAGCCTTCTTTGCCATAAAATCCCCTTCTATTTAGGAACATTAGTTCAAATTATACCAAGGTATGCTAATCAAATGCTTACCGTTAACCGACTCTCTCAAAATTTATAATCTGCGTTCTGGCGTCTTCATCAGTTGCTGTAAATCTATGCCATTCACCTGGCGATTCTTTCCGCATGTAATCCACGTATGGACCAAATCCACCCACCAGCTGCGATGTTGCGCGCGCAAAGTTCGGGTCCGTCTTGAGACCCGGATAGCGCACCGCCTCGACGCGCGGATGGCACGCCAGGTACGCGGCAACCACCTGCGCCGCGTCGCTTGCCGCGTGGCGAGAAACCCGTGCACTCGTCTGCTCTTCCGCTCCCGTGGCAGAAACCGTCACGTCCTCTGCAGGACATGCTTTTGCTTCAACCGCCTCTGCGACCCACGGTATGCAGCACTTCCGCATGCACACGACAACATATCCCGGCACCCGAGCGTCCTCGGCTACTGCGATCTCTGCTCCCAGACGACATGCCGGGCTGAACTCGGCTCCAATCGTACGCACATCCGCCACAAGCAGCTCCCCTGCCGCAGCTCTGCCTTTGATGTCGCACACCTCAACGGGCACGCCAGCAAGCGGCTCCACGACGGTTACACCGCCCGAAACCAGTGTGGCGAGAAGTTCGTCTACATAGGAAACAGGGACAAGCCGCGCACGGCCTGCCCCTGTCATTTTTACGTATTCAGCTACAACATTGGTTGCGGTTTGCGTGACAACGTCGGTTACGGTTTGCGCGACAACGTCAGTTACGGTTTGCGTGACGCCGTCGATTGCGCCGACACTCTTCGTGCCACCTGCGCCATCCTGCGCTGTGCCACCCATAACCTGCACTTTGTCCGAAACTCTATTAACCAACGCGCTCCGCATTCTCTTTGACAACCTGAGCAATAAACTCGTCAAGCTCTGCAACGTGAGTCTCGTTGGAACGGTCGCGGACAGAAATGTTTCCTGCCTCAACCTCCTGCTCACCAAGGATGAGCATGTAAGGAACACGGTCAAGTGAGCGAGCCTCACGAATCTTATAGCCAATCTTCTCGTCACGGTCGTCTACCTTAACGCGAATACCAGCGGCAGCAAGCTTATCGGCAACCTCATGAGCATAAGGGCGAGACTTCTCGGAGACAGGAAGAACCTTGACCTGGCATGGGCTCAGCCAGACAGGGAACTTGCCTTCGTAATTCTCGGTCAGAATACCAATGAAGCGCTCGAAGGAACCAAAGCCAGCGCGGTGAATCATGATTGGCTGCTTCTTGGTGCCATCGGAGTCAATGTACTCAAGCTGGAAGTTGTGAGGCAGCTGGAAGTCAAGCTGGATGGTACCGCACTGCCAAGAACGGCCGAGGCAGTCGGTCAGATGGAAGTCAATCTTAGGACCGTAGAACGCACCGTCGCCCTCGTTGACAACGTACTCAATGCCCATAGACTCAAGTGCGTCGCGAAGGCCCTGCTCAGCGCGCTCCCAATCCTCGTCAGAACCCATAGAATCCTCTGGGCGCGTAGAAAGCTCAACGCGGTATGGGAAGCCAAACTGTGCATAGTATGCGGTAATGAGGTGAGACGCATCCGTGACCTGCTCAGTAATCTGATCAGGGCGGATAAAGAGGTGTGCGTCGTCCTGAGTAAACTCACGAACACGGAACAGACCGTGCAGAGCACCCTTCATCTCGTAACGGTGATCAAGACCAGCCTCAGCCAGCTTCATAGGAAGATCCCTATAAGAACGTGGCTTGGACTTGTAAATCAAGCAAGCACCAGGGCAGTTCATAGGCTTAATGGCAAAGTCCTCTTCATCTACCGTGGTAGTGTACATATTCTCTTTGTAGTGATCCCAGTGGCCAGAAGTCTCCCAAAGGGAACGCGAGAGGATCAGTGGAGTCTGAACCTCCTGGTAACCAAAGCGAGCCTGCATCTCATGCCAGTACTCGGTCAGAGCGTTACGCAGAGCCATGCCGTTTGGAAGCCAGAATGGAGAACCTGGACCAAAGTCGGATATCATGAAGAGCTCCATCTCGCGGCCAATCTTCCTGTGGTCGCGCTTCTCGGCCTCTTCAATCATCTTGAGATACTGAGCAAGCTCATCTTTGGAACCAAACGCAACACCATAAATTCTGGTGAGCATCTTGTTGTTCTTATCGGCCTTCCAATACGCACCAGAAATGCTGGTCAGTTTAAAAGCCTTAACACCCTTGGTGTAGAGCATGTGAGGACCAACGCACATGTCAACATATTCACCCTGCTTATAGAAGGTGATGTGTGCGTCAGGAGCAAGATCGCCAATGTGCTCAACCTTGTAAGACTCGCCGCGCTCCTTCATGTAGGCAATAGCCTCATCACGAGGAAGCTCAAACGTCTCAATCTTGAGGTTTTCTTTGACAATCTTCTTCATCTCAGCTTCGATAGCTGGGAAATCATCCTCGTTAACCTTAGTGTCTCCAAGATCAACGTCATAGTAAAAACCATTTTCGGTTGCTGGACCATAGGCAAACTGTGCGTGTGGGTACAGACGCTTCAAAGCCTGAGCAAGCAGGTGAGCTGCATCGTGGCGAATAACCTCAAGCTCTTCAGCTGCATCGTTAATCTCGCCAACATGGCCGTCGTTATATAAAACCTTCATGTAAAACCCCTCAGAGGTAGCTACTCATAGAAACAGGCACGGCGCCTACTCTGCTCACGTGGGAGCTTAGGAGTAGACGCCTACATAGTCTCTGTTGTAAAACACCAGATTGCCATCATAAAGAACAAAACCAAACGTTATTGAATGCGAGTACGGCAGTAAGGGCAAACCTTCCAGTCTGCGTTCAGAGGACGATGGCATGTTGGGCAAACGTTTCTAACCTGCGTATTGCAGATTGGGCACACGATAAAATCGCGGTCAATTGGAGCGGAGCACTTAGGGCAGATGCCGTAGTGAGACAGCTGGTGCTCACGAAGGGCAATATCAAGGTCCTGCTCCTCACGGTCAATGAGGTAGCTGCTTGGACGCAAAATAACGTATGCAAGCAGACCAACAACAGGAACAACAGAAATGACTGCCCACATCCACCAAGGCTCTGCGCCGCGGCGCTGAGCGTCACGAATAACGTAGATGATGGAAAGGATATAAAGCATTACGACGCAAATGACCATGAGGTAAATAACCATACGTACCTCAGGTGTAATAATCTGATCAAGAATCTCCTGCATCTGACAGCCCCTTCTGCTGGCTTTTTGTTCTCTCCTAAATCGTACGACAAACCGCCTCAAAATGGAGCGAAATGTCGCAGATAAATTTATTTTACCAAAGCATCACTAAATTGTGCAGCAACCTCGCCAGCAAGTGAAATTGTTCCACATGCTACAAAGCCCTTCTCGCGCAATGCGTCCACTGCTTCGGGAACGCTTCTGTAGACAGCAACCACGTTAGCGCCGCAGGCTTTGTACAGCTCAGCAAGCTCATCTGCATCCATGGCGCGCTCGTTATCTGTCTGGGTTACCGCTACCTCAGGGAACTCTTTGGCGAGAAGCTCTGCGATGCCCTTAACGTCTTTATCTGCAAAAACTGCAGTCAAAAGCATAGGACGATTGGTAACTTCTGGCTCAATTGAGCGGATAGCAGTTAAGAATGTCTCAATTGACTGGGGGTTGTGAGCCGCGTCGATAAGGACTAAAGGCTTTGGCTGAAGCAACTGGAATCTACCTGGTGTAGGGCACCTGGTTGTGGAGAAAAACGCTTTCTCTGCATCAAGTGGACGACCAAGAAAATCCTCGGCCAAGCAGGTTGCCAGAGCAATGTTTGCTGCCTGATAGCTTGGTTTAAGTGCGGCAAGATCCTCGTAAGTTGCACGCGGTGTCACAACCGTAAGCTCAAGAGGAAAACCGATGCTCTTAGGCTTTTTGGTAATGAAGAAGTGTGCGTGAGGCAGCTCTGGATGGTCAGTAGCCTTACCAGCAGAAACCTCTCCCTCAACGTCTTCTGGCTTGTCAGCCACAAGAAGGGTTGGAACAACGCCTGCAGAAGCTGCCTGGGACAAAAATACATCCTGGACGCTCTGAGGAGTTGTCGTTCCCACACCAAGCACGCAGGTACGACCAGGCTTGATGATGGCGGCCTTCTCGCCAGCAATAGCCTCAAGAGTATCGCCTAAGATGCGCGTATGGTCCAAGCCAACGCCTGTGATAGCAACGGAAGTAATGTTTTGAGCAGCGCTTGTTGCGTCCCATCTGCCGCCCATGCCACACTCAAGTACGCAAGCGTCAACCTCTTCCTCGGCAAAGACAACCAAGGCGGCAACGGTAAGCAGGTCAAACTCGGTGATGTCATAGGGGCGCTCGCCCAAGGCAAGACGCTCTGCATTAACGCGCTCCCCTGCTACCTGAGCAGCCGAAACGCCGTGAGCAAAGGCAGCTTCAGAGACAGGCGTGCCATTGATCTCCATGCGCTCGGTATAGCTGATAAGCTCAGGAGACGTGTACAGAGCGGTCTTGAGACCCTCTCCCTTAAGGAGGGCTGCAGTATATCTAGAGGTAGACGTTTTGCCGTTAGTGCCCGCAATTTGGACGCTCTTAAAGCGAAGGTCAGGATTGCCCAGCTCTTTGAGCATGTCTTCCACGCTCTCCAGCAGGGGCTGAATGCCAAACTTCTTTGTATCGTGAAGCACCTTTAAAGACTGCTCGTAGCCCAGCTCAGGCACAGAAAAAGGAACAGAATAACTCATTGTGCACATACCTCTTATAGACCAAGCAGACGCATAGCTTCTGCACGGGTTTTCTCGTTAGTTTTAAAAATGCCACGAACCGCAGACGTGGTGGTCAAAGCACCCGATGCCCTAATGCCGCGCATACTCATACAGGTGTGCTCAGCCTCCATAACCACCAAAACACCCAAGGGATCAAGCTCTTCTACCATGGCGTCTGCAATCTGGCCTGTAAGGCGCTCCTGTACCTGCAGACGGCGAGAATATCCACTGACGCAGCGAGCAATCTTGGAAAGGCCGGTAATGCGTCCATTTTGTGGAATGTAGCAGACGTGCGCCTTGCCCACAAAGGGCAAGATGTGATGCTCGCAGGTAGATGAGAAAGGAATGTCGCGGACAATAACCATCTCTTTATTGCCCTCTTCATGGAACTGCTTGCGCAGGTGAGCTGCAGGATCTTCCTGCATGCCACCAAAGAGCTCCACGCATGCACGAGCAACACGGTCTGGCGTATCAAGCAGACCTTCTCGCTCTGGATCCTCGCCAATAGCAAACAAAAACTCCTTGACCGCGGCTTTTACACGCTCTTGGTCAAGCTCTTTATAGTTATTTTCCGCTGCCACGAGGCAACCTACCTTTCACTCTTATGCAAGCGTTCTTTGAGCTGCGGCAACAACATGGCGAGCAAGAATTGCCGTTGTCACGCTACCTACACCGCCAGGAACAGGAGTATAAGCACTTACCAGAGGAGCTACCTGCTCTGTATTAACATCGCCAACAAGCTTTTGAGCTGCTTCATCCCAGTTAATACCTACGTCAACGATGATCTGACCAGCTCTTACGAAGTCAGCCCCAATAAGGTGCGCACGACCTGCAGCCACAACCACAACCTCTGCCTGCTTAAGCGTAGCAGCAAGGTCTTTAGTTTTGCTGTGACACACCGTCACTGTAGCGTTTCTTGCACTTAAAAGCGCGGCAACTGGACGACCAATAACATTAGAGCGACCAACAACTGCAACAGACGCTCCCTCAAGGGGTACCTGGTAAAAATCGAGAAGTGCTAGAACTGCCTCTGCGGTACAAGGTCCCAGAGCACCAGGAGTTCCACAAAGTGTTGCCAGCAGCATATAATCGGTGGCGCAATCAACATCTTTTTCTGGGGCTAGATGCTGGAGCGCTTCATGCTCATCAATTCCAACAGGAAAAGGACGCATGGGCAGACAACCATGCACCAATGCGTCGACAGAAACCTGGTCAAACGTAGCATTTACCTGCTCTTGTGTAGCATCTTCTGGAAGCTCAATGGTCTCAACTTTAAAGCCCACCTTCTCTGCACGCGTATAAGTCGCGCGCTCATACGTAAGGTCATCACTTTTCTGTCCAATGCGAACAATAACCAGCTTAGGAGTTACGCCTTGTGCGCGAAGTTCCTTGACCTCAGTGGCAAGTTTTTCAGTTATTGCTTTAGCAACAGGAGCGCCACGAAGCTCCTGCGACAGAGTCTCTGAGCTCATGTTATGCCTCCTGTCTCAGCTGTGCGCTCACCGCATCACTTACGGCGTCAGCTCGTGATACATAGGTGTCCAGAAGCTTATCTGCCTCATCAAGCAATGTTTGAGCATAGGCCATATCATGCATGGAGCGCGTGTTGACAAACAACGTGTGAGAAGCTGCAATCAAAGCACCGCGCGCAAGAGCAGCACCGCAACCTACGTCGGATAAAAGCATACGAGACCCCTTGATAAGCATCTCTTCGAGAAGTTCAATGGACTCGCACACTTTTCTCATAACCTTCAGCGGAGGTTGAGCTGCTTCTTTAAGAGCATCCTCAACAATCTCTACGCGCTTTGGATCATCTTTAGATACACTAAACGCGCTGGAAACCAGCAAAAACTGGCGAGAGTCCTCATCCATAAGTTCCATGAAGTCTTGGCGAAGAGCTCCGGCTCGGGCGATGTATGTTGCAAGATCATCTTCATGCTGAGCATAGGCAGGTTTTCCTTGTGCATACACACCAGCCATTGAAGCCAAAGACACTGCAAGTGCCCCTACATAAGCGGCAGCACTACCGCCACCAGGAATAGGCTCTTTAGCAGCAAGGTGTTGAGCATAAGCATCTGCACTATAGGTTGTAAACGCAACTTCTTCAGGTGAAGAGGGATAAGACATTAGAAAAGACCCACAATTCTTCCATCATCAAGAACATCAATGTGCTCTGCAGCAGGAACCTTTGGAAGTCCTGGCATGGTCATAATGGAGCCCGTAAGGCATACTACAAAGCCAGCACCTGCAGAAACACGAACTTCTCGCACGGTAATCTTAAAGTTTTCTGGAGCACCCAATTTAGTCTGATCGTCAGTAAAGGAATACTGGGTTTTTGCCATACAAATAGGAAGCTCGCCAAAGCCAAGCTCTTCAAGCTGCTGAAGCTGCTTAGCGGCACTTGGAGCAAATTCAACACCATCGGCGTGGTAAATCTTGGTAGCAATGTCAGTAATCTTCTGCTTTAAAGACTCTTTGACATCGTAAGCAAAGGTGAGTTTGGACTCAGTCTGACAGAGGCGCATAACCTCTTCTGCCAAAGCCTGACCACCCTTTCCACCCTTTGCCCAAACCTCAGACAGGACAACATTTACGCCACGATTCTTGCACTCCTCCTCTACCAGAGCAAGCTCTTCAGCGGTATCGGTTGGGAATGCATTGATGGCAACAACTACGGGAAGACCGTAGACCGTCTGGATGTTGTCAACGTGACGAAGCAGGTTAGGAATGCCCTCTTTAAGCGCCTCAACGTTTTGCTGGTTAAGGTCTGCCTTGGCAACACCTCCGTTGTACTTAAGGGCACGAACGGTTGCCACCAGAACAACAGCCGATGGAGCAAGGCCAGTAGCTCTGCACTTAATGTCCAAGAACTTCTCGGCACCAAGGTCTGCACCAAAGCCAGCCTCGGTAACAACGTAATCAGCAAGACGCAGGGCAGTCTTTGTTGCCTCAACCGTATTGCAACCGTGAGCAATGTTGGCAAATGGTCCACCGTGAACAAGAGCAGGTGTGTGCTCAAGCGTCTGGACTAAGTTAGGCTGAATAGCATCTTTGAGCAGCGCTGTCATAGCGCCCTCGGCATGGATATCGCTGACGGTAACAGGCTTGCGGTCATAGGTGTAGGCAATAACCATTCTGCCCAGGCGCTCTTTAAGGTCTTTGATGCCGGAAGCAAGGCAGAATACAGCCATGACCTCGGAGGCAACGGTAATATCAAAGCCGTCTTGTCTTGGCATGCCGTCTGCAATGCCGCCAAGTCCGTCAACAACGTTTCTGAGCTGGCGATCATTCATGTCTACGCAGCGCTTCCACACAACGCGGCGTGGATCAATATTGAGGCTATTACCCTGCTTGATATGGTTATCCAGCATGGCTGCGCAGAGGTTGTTTGCAGCGCCAATAGCGTGGAAGTCACCGGTAAAGTGAAGGTTAATGTCTTCCATAGGAACTACCTGGGCATATCCGCCGCCCGCAGCGCCACCCTTGACACCAAAGACAGGTCCCAAAGAAGGCTCTCTAAGGGCCAACATGGCAGACTGTCCCAAGCTAGTCAAAGCGTCTGCCAGACCAACTGAGGTAGTAGTCTTTCCCTCGCCCGCCGGCGTTGGATTAATAGCAGTAACCAGCACAAGCTTTCCGCGAAGAGGCTTATCTGCCAGAGCACGTGCATCAAGCTTTGCCTTATAGCGACCATAAGGCTCCAGAAGATCCTCTGGAATACCCGCACGCTTTGCCACCTCAAAGATGGGAAGCATCTCGGATGATTGAGCAATCTCGATATCGGATGTAACCTCAGACATGTTGTTCCTAACCTAAAGTGGGCTGCATGCACGTACTAAACACAAGATGCGGCTGTTACACCGCATCAAGCTTTACTTATGAGAAGTCGGCAATCTGCTGCTCTAGCTGAGCAACAAGCGTAGTAAGTTCTTCTGCGCGCGCACGTTTCTTCTCGATAACTTCAGGCGCTGCCTTAGCAACAAAGCCCTGGTTAGCAAGGGTACGCTCCACGCCAGAGAGTTCCTTCTTTGCAGACTCAAGGTCTTTCTGAAGACGCTTGGCCTCAGCAGCAAGGTCAACAAGCTCACCAAGAACAACGTACATTTCAAGGCCAGCATCGGTGACAGAAACAGAACCAGCAGGCTTCTGAGGCGCCTCAGCAACCTCAAGCGAGCTTACGCGACCAACGTTCTGAATGAAGGCTGCCTGCTCCTTCAGCGCTGCAACATCCTGTGCTGGAGCTTTAACCACAACAGCAAGGTCTGTCTTTGGAGACAGCCTATAACGTGCACGAGAAGAACGAACAGCAGAAACAACAGTCTTAGCAAGCGAGAAGTTATGCTCAGCTGCCTCATCAACAAAGCTTGCAAGCTTCTCTGGATCTGGCCACTCAGAGACCATCAAGAACTCCGCATCGTGACTCAACAAACCAGATGCAGGAAGGGCATCCCAAACGCTCTCGGTAACAAATGGCATGGCAGGATGTAAAAGCCTCATGCTGACATCCAGGACAAAGACAAGATTGCGCTGAACCTGTAGGCGCTGATCAGGAGTTCCATCAAGAAGACGACCCTTGCAGAGCTCAATGTACCAGTCGCAGACATCATTCCAGAAGAAGGACTGAATGTTGCGAGCATACTCACCAAAGCCATAGGTCTCAAGCTGCTCAGTTGTCTCTGCAACAACCTTTGCAAGGCGCGAGAACATCCATGCATCTTCTGGCGTCTCTGCCTTTGGCATGCCGGCAGTGTAGCCGTCGAGGTTCATCTGAACAAAGCGACTTGCATTCCAAATCTTAGTAACAAAAGAACGTGCCTGATCAGTTCTTGGAGACTCAATAAGCTCACGGGTCTTCTTATCAAGAACTGCATCAAACTTGACGTCCTGATTGTTAGTGATAAGCGTAAGCAGGTTATAACGCATTGCGTCTGCACCGTACTTAGCAATCAGGTCCATAGGATCTACGCCGTTACCCTTTGACTTGGACATACGGCTGCCGTCCTTAGCCAAAATGGTTGCGTAGATGTAGACATCGTGGAATGGAATCTCTTTGGTGAAATAGAGCGAGCTCATAATCATGCGAGCAACCCAAAGAGCAATGATGTCTCGAGCGGTTACCAGAACCTGTGTTGGGTGGTGACCCTCAAGCTGCTCAGGATGATTTGGCCAACCCTGTGTAGCAAAAGTCCACAACTGTGAAGAGAACCAGGTATCCAGAACATCCTCATCCTGATGAACATGATGACCGCCGCACTTTGGACAGACATCAGTATCTTCCATAAGTGCATCCTGCCAGCCACAATCATCACAGTAGAACACAGGAATGCGGTGACCCCACCAAAGCTGCCTGGAGATGTTCCAGTCACGGAGGTTCTCCATCCAGGTGAGGTAAGTCTGAGTCCAACGCTCTGGGTGGAAGGTAACCTGACCGTCTTTAACTACCTGTGCTGCAGGCTCTTTGAGCTTATCAACGGCAACAAACCACTGCTCAGAGAGCCATGGCTCAAGGGTTGTGCCGCAGCGGTAGCAATGCATAACGGAGTGATCAAGATCCTCAACGTGATCAAGCAGGCCATGCTCTTCAAACCAAGCAACAATAGCCTCACGAGCCTGATCTCTATCAAGACCAGAGAACTCACCATAACCGTCAACAACAACAGCGTGCTCATCAAAGATGTTGATCTGCTCAAGGTTATGAGTCTGGCCCATAGCAAAGTCATTTGGGTCATGAGCTGGAGTTACCTTAACAAAACCGGTACCAAAGCCTGCATCAACGTGCCAGTCAGAGAAAATTGGAATCTCTCTGTCAACAATGGGCAGAATAACAGTCTTTCCAACAAGATCTGCCTTTTCTGGATCTTGCGGGGAAACAGCTACGCCAGTATCACCCAGCATGGTCTCTGGACGAGTAGTTGCTACGGTAATGTACTCAACGCCATTAACAGGCTCTTTGAGCGGGTAACGCAGGTACCAAAGATGGCCCTTCTCGTCAGCGTACTCTGCCTCATCGTCAGAAATAGAGGTCTCGCAATGAGGACACCAGTTTACGATGCGCTTACCGCGATAAATGAGCTGGTCATGATACCAGTCAACAAAGACCTTACGTACTGCCTGAGTGTACTCAGGAGACATGGTGAACTTCTCGTCATTAAAATCAATGGAGCAGCCCATGCGCTTAATCTGAGACACAATGGTTCCGCCGTACTCACGCGTCCAATCCCAGCAAGCATCCAGGAACTTCTCGCGACCGATCTCTAGGCGAGAAATACCCTCTGACTTAAGTTTCTTATCAACCTTAGTCTGAGTTGCAATGCCTGCGTGGTCAGTTCCTAGAATCCAACGAGTTGAGTAACCGCGCATGCGAGAATAACGAATGTAGGTGTCCTGGATGGTGTCATCCATGGCATGACCCATGTGAAGGATGCCAGTAACGTTTGGTGGAGGGATAACTACCGTACGGTCTTCAGTTCCTTTGCTGCGACCATAGCAATCTGCCTTTATCCACTTTTCAATGAGCTCAGGCTCAGCTGCCTGAGGATCATAATTCTTGGGCATTTCTTCCACAGTAATCTTGCCTTTCATATGCTTTTAGCAGTATTCCTATTAACCATTTGAACAGTATAATGCATTAAAACAGATGTGGTTTAGGGGAATATATTAATGTAATTTTAATATTACATATAAAAAATTACACTTTGTATAAAAAGTAGTAGTATTGATTTGTCACAACATTCAATTCAAAGTTTTAGCTGAAAGAAGCCATAACAAACATATCAAACACTAAAATTGATTGAAAAAATCAACAACATTTAAATCAAAAGTATAGTCAACAACTTTTTCTACAGGTTAAGAAGGTTTGACATGAAAAGCACTGTTAAAGAAATTCAAAACGACCTTAAACGGAGTCTTTTTTGGAGTAATAAAAAGTTGTTATTCGGCTCCTTTTTCTTTACAACTTCTTTAGAACTAGTTACGGTATGTTCACCCTACATAACTTCAATTCTCATGAATTCCGCTGTGTCAGGATCATTTAATGATTTTCTACAAGGTTGTCTATTTGCCGCCATATTAACAATCTCAGCAATTACAAATAAATTAGTGGTTCGTTATTTTGTTCCTAATTATCTCTATCATGCTGCTAACTCTTATCGCAACACCGCATTTAAATACATGCTGAAAAAAGGTATAAACTCGTTTGAAGCAAGTGGTAGTTCCGTTTATGTATCTGCACTTACTAATGATTTAAATACTATAGAGACTACATATCTTGAACAGATGTTTTCTTTGGTAAGCGATAGTATATCTTTCATTGTGGCCCTCATAATGCTCATGGTTCAAAGCATTCCATTAACTATGGTAGCTATTGCCGCTTCAATTCTTCCTCTAATCATTGGCGTAAAGCTAGGCGGAACACTCGGTAAAATTCAAAAAGAATCTTCTGCGAAAACTAGCCAATTCATTGCCCAAGTCAGTGATCTAGTAAAAGGCTTTCCTTTGATAAAAGCTTACGGTGCAACAAAGGCTGCAGTGAGACTTTTTGAGAAAGACAATACCGCTCTTGAAAGCTCAAAAAGAGAAAGTAGAAAAACTACTCGATTCATTAATACTTTGAGTTGGAGTGCTTTCGGCTTATCTCAATGGGCTGTTTTGATTGCTGGTACATATCTTTGTATTTCAAATCAAGGAGTAACACCTGGTGTAATTCTTATGGCCACGTTACTTATGAACTACATTAGTCTCCCTTTACAAACAATTCCACCGGTACTTGCATCACGCAAGGCCTCAAATGATTTGATTTTAAAATTTTCTGAGACTCTTGCTGACAATGAAGAAGAAGAGGGGCAACAGACATTAGATAAAGTTACAAAAGGAATAGTCATCAACAATCTTTCATTTGCTTACGAACAAAATAAAGCTGTGCTGAAAAATTTATCAATCAAACTTCTACCTAATAAAAGTTATGCAATTGTTGGAATATCAGGATCTGGAAAGTCTACTTTATTTAATCTTCTTATGGGTGGCAATTTAAGTTATCAAGGAGATATATTTTACGATAGCTTAGAGTTAAGAACTATTAATAAAAAGAGTCTCTATCAAAACGTTTCACTTGTACAACAAGAGAATTTCTTATTCAATGCATCAATTGAAGACAACATTACTATGTTCGAAAACCACTCAAAAGATGCTATTTCTCAAGCTTGTGAAAAGGCTGGACTTACAGAGTTCATTAAACAAAATAAACTGAGCTATCAATGTGGTGAAGCAGGTTCAAACCTTTCTGGTGGCGAACGTCAAAGAATCTGTATTGCTAGAAGTTTGTTAAAGGGTTCTAAAGTTCTGTTTTTCGATGAAGCTACATCAGCACTTGACCATTCAACTACTGACCAAATTATAAATTCAATAACAAATCTCAAAGGCACACTACGCCTAGTTATTACACACAACTTAGAGGAAGCTCAGCTGAAAAAATTTGACGAAATTATTGTAATGAAGGAAGGTAGTATTATCGAAAAGGGTTCGTTTGAGGAACTTATGCAACAAAATCATTACTTTAAGGCCCTCTATACTCTTGAACAATAAATACTATCTGCAGATACATTTTATGAGGAGCTCTATGTCTGCCACAATTCCTGAAGCCACTGCTCGACTTGAACTTGTCCTGGGAAAAGATCGCCTTGGACAGATTCAAAATTCCTGCGTTATGGTCTTAGGACTTGGCGGCGTCGGCTCAAACTGTGTCCAGGCGCTGGCTAGAGGCGGTGTGGGTTCCTTTGTTTTAGTGGATGCCGATGCAGTAGAAGCATCCAACCTAAACAGGCAGGCTATTGCCTATGTGAGCACCATTGGAAAAAGAAAAGTTGACGTTACCAAAGAGATGATTCTGGACATTAATCCAGACGCTCACGTGGTCACACTTGACGCGTTTTTGCTTAAAGACAACGTTGACGAGCAGCTCTCTGCTCTTCCAAAACCAGATGTTGTAGTTGATGCCATCGATACCATTTCTGCCAAATTAGCTGTTGTGGCATGGTGTCAGAAAAACGATATCTACCTCATCTCCAGCATGGGCGGCGGCAATAAGATCCACCCAGAACTTCTGGAGATTACTACGCTTTCAAAAACGCATACCGATGCTCTTGCAAGGGTAATGAGAAAAGAGTCCAAGAAGCGTGGACTTGCCGACTTCCGTGTGCTCTACTCCCCTGAGCCAGCGCGACCAGTTTTTGCACCAGAGGGTGCAACGGGAAAATCTGCCAAGCTAGGAACTATGTCCTACTACCCTCCTATTATGGGTCAGATGATTGCGTCAGACGTCATTCTGCATCTGTCGGGGCTTGATCATGAATAACCTCACGTATTTTGATGCGCACGTCCATGCCAACCTTATGGACTCCCCGCTCAATGTAGCGAGAAGTTCCCATGACGCCGGATTAGCTTTCTTTACCTGCGGTGTTACTCCTCACGACTACCTAGAACTTGCTCCTCAGCTTACGCAAGACAACATCCGTGTGGGACTAGGAGCACATCCCTGGTACATCTCTGATGGGCGCGTTACTCAAAAAGATATAGAGCTCCTGCTAGAGCTTATGGAGCAGACATCTTACCTTGGCGAGATTGGACTAGATTTTTCTTCTCGCTATTGTGTTGATGGATTGCAAGAGCTGCAGGTTAAGGCCTTTACAAAGATCTGCGAACGCGCAGCAGAGTTTTCACGCAACAGCCAGCCACGAGTGCTCTCGATGCACACCGTGAGAAGCGTTGATGCGGTGCTAGACATTCTTGAACAGACAGGAGCCGCTCAAGAGTGTGTTCCTATCATCCACTGGTTTAGCGGTAGCTCAGAAGAGCTCCAAAGGGCTATTAAGCTTGGCTGTTGGTTCTCTGTTGGCGAGATGAGCCTAAAGACTAAGCGCGGTCGTGAATACGCTAAGGTCTACCCAAAGGATAAACTCCTTACCGAGACTGACCTTCCCTCCAGTGATCACACAGATATTGACTCGGCGTACATTGTGGACAGCCTTAAGCGAGCTCTTCTTGGGCTCAGTGAGGCCCGTGGATACTCTGTGCAAAGTGAAGTAATGGCAAACGCAGCAGGCGTTTTTGGCGTCTAAGTGATAAAGTCTTACGTATGAGAAGATTACGTAAAATACCTACACAACGCCTTGTTGGAACAGGCAGGGCGCAACTTTCTGGAGCAATGCTTGCCAGCTCATCCGATGAGCTGGGACTTGCTCTTAATGACGTTGTGCTTGTATTTGCCTGCAGCGATAACTTTGTGCCGTATTTGTCTGTAGCAATTCAATCCATCATTGAGAACGTCAATCCAGAACGTCGTTACGACATCATTGTTTTGACTCGTGACCTCACTCCTACCAGCATGATTACGCTTACTCGTCAGGCTCAGCTTGTTGATAACGTCCATGTTGGTTTCTTAGATGTTGATGCTGCCCTTGGTGATATTGAGCTTCCTCATCATGGTCACTTTAGACCAGAAACTTACTACAGACTGCTTGCTCCCTCGCTTCTTCCTAACGTCAATAAAGCCATCTACCTTGACTCTGACCTGGTAGTTAATACCGATATTGCAGAGCTCTACGATATCGATGTCACAGGATACTTGGTAGGCGCTACGCGAGACGCAGATACTATTGGTCAGATTGATGGCTATGACGCCACAGTTGGCCCCTACCTTAAAAATGAACTGGGCATGGATGATCCTCACGATTACTTCCAGGCAGGCGTCATTTTGATGAATCTTGAAGAGATTAGGAAGCAGATTTCTCCTGAAGAGTTTCTGAAGGTCTCAACCATGCGTGCATGGCGCTGGCTTGACCAAGATGTTCTTAACAGGTTTGTAAACGGCCATTATCTTCGTATTAATATGAAATGGAATTACCTGGTAGACTGGCAATTCCTTCGTCGTGATCACATTGTTGCTCAGGCGCCAAAAGATGTGCGAGAAGAATACGAAGAAGCCCGAAAGAATATCTGTATTGCGCATTTTGCAGGACCAGACAACAGACCTTGGCTCTATCCAAACTCAGATCTTGCAGGTCTTTTCTGGTTCTATGCTCGTCGCTCCCCTTACCTTGAGGAGCTTCGTTCACAGCTTGAAGAGTCAAGACGTACGGTAAGAGGTCTTTCTCACCGCGTACAAAGTGGTGTTCTTTTCCGCGGCTTGATGCCTTTGTTTGATACCGTCTTCCCACCAGGTACCAAAACCCGCACCCAACTTATTACGTCATACAACAAACTTGGTGGCGGCAATCTATAACGCAAAAGGAGGTCTTTCGACCTCCTTTTTTATTGCTATGCGAGTTATTTCTTTTTACCCCTAATGATTTCTGGGGCGTTATCTCCGCCAACGCTTTCTGGAGTAACCACAACCTTGGTGATATCCAAATCTGATGGCAGGTCAAACATGGTCTCTTGTAGTGTAGACTCGCAGATTGCGCGAAGACCACGAGCTCCTATACCACGAGCCAAAGCCTTCTTAGCAATCTCTCTGAGTGAATCCTCAGTAAACTCCAGATCTACTCCCTCAAGCTCAAACATGCGCTTGTACTGCTTGGTAAGAGCATTCTTTGGATCTGTGAGGATACTCATCAAATCTACCTCACCAAGCTCACGAGTGGAAGTGATAACAGGAATACGGCCCAAAAGCTCTGGAATCATGCCAAACTTATGCAAATCCTGAGGCATTACCTTGGCGATAAGCTCAGACTCACCTTCTTTGACATTCTGAGCAACATCAGAGTTAAAGCCAATTCCCTTTTTACCAATGCGGTCGGCAACAATCTTGTCCAGACCAACAAAAGCACCACCACAGATGAACAAGATATTGGTGGTATCAATGTGAATAAGCTCCTGCTGAGGATGCTTACGTCCACCTGTTGGAGGAACACTTGCAACGGTACCCTCAAGAATCTTCAGAAGTGCCTGCTGAACGCCTTCACCAGAGACGTCACGAGTAATAGAGAGGTTCTCGGCCTTGCGAGCAATCTTATCAATCTCATCGATGTAGACAATACCTACTTGAGCACGCTCAACATCGCCGTCAGCAGCAGTGATGAGCTTAAGCAGGATATTCTCGACATCTTCACCAACGTAACCA
Source organism: Atopobium sp. (assembly GCA_015259155.1). Classification (GTDB taxonomy): domain Bacteria; phylum Actinomycetota; class Coriobacteriia; order Coriobacteriales; family Atopobiaceae; genus Lancefieldella. Next base: position 40,944 of record JABZGY010000007.1, read on the forward strand.
GCCTCAGTAAGAGTTGTTGCGTCAGCAATAGCAAACGGAACCTCAAGAAAACGAGCAAGCGTCTGAGCAAGTAAGGTTTTACCAGTACCGGTTGGACCAAGCAGCAAGATGTTGGACTTTGCAATCTCAACATCCTCCTGGCCCTCCTGAGGCTCATCGTTACCTGAAAGAATACGACGATAGTGGTTATACACCGCAACCGACATAGCACGCTTAGCGTCTTCTTGACCCATTACGTACTGAGACAGCTCATCGTAAATCTCATGCGGAGTGGGCAGGTCTTTAATAACAGGCTCATCAGAGTGAGTCTCAATCTCTGACTCTTCATCAAAGCCAAGGGACTCATCAATCATATCTGAGCAGGTAGAGACGCACTCATCACAAATGCAGACTCCACCAGGACCCTGAATAAGCTTATTTACCTGCGACCTACTCTTTCCGCAGAAAGAACAGTGCATCTCATCTAATCCGCCAAAAGGCGAGAAGTCCTGGTCTTTAGCCATAACTTAAACCCTCAATACAAGTACAATTATTGATCGTTACGAGAAGAGATAACGCGGTCTACCAGGCCGTAGTCACAAGCCTCTTGTGCACGAAGATAATTATCGCGCTCGGTGTCTACATTGACCTTCTCGATAGGCTGTCCAGTATAATCCGAAAGCAACTCATTGAGGTGCTGGCGAATCCACTTTGTCTCATCTGCAATAATCTGGATATCGGTCTGCTGACCCTGAACGCCACTGGATGGCTGGTGGATCATAACCATAGAGTTAGGAAGCGCGAGACGCTTACCCTTTGCACCGGCTGCAAGAAGAACAGCGCCCATTGATGCGGCCATACCAACGCAGATGGTAGAAACATCAGGCTTAATGAAGTTCATGGTGTCAAGAATGCCCAGGCCTGCATAAACGTCTCCACCAGGAGAGTCAATGTAGAGAGAAATATCCTTGTCTGGATCCTGACTCTCAAGGTGCAAAAGCTGTGCAATGACCAGGTTTGCAGAATCGCGCGTTACAGGCTCACCCAAGAAAACAATACGATCATTGAGCAGTCTGGAGTAGATGTCATAGCTACGCTCACCACGAGGAGTCTGCTCAATAACATACGGAATAGTTGGAATGTTTGTTGGATAATGCATAATCCTCCTTCAAAGGTCTTTCCTTAGAAACATACCCCGGGAAGCATATCTCTAACCCGGGGTATGAAAAATTCAAAGTAACTGCAACTTTTGGTGCAGTCTTTCTGGCGAGAAACCCAACCAGTTGCGGACTACTCAGCGTCCTTCTCTGCGTCCTCGTCCTTCTTAGCTGCCTTCTTCTTAGCAGGAGCCTTCTTAGCAGGCTTCTTCTCTGCCTTCTGCTCTTCCTTAGCAGCCTCAGCAATCTCGTCGACAACGGTGACGGTTGCATTATCGCGCAGCCAATCAAGAGCCTTGGAACGACGGATAGACTCGCGGATTGCAGGAAGACGGCCAGCCTTGCGCCACTCCTCAATTGCAGACTCAACGTTAGGAACACCAGCACGCTCAAACTCTGCGCGAATGTCTTCCTCAGTTGCCTCAAGCTTGAGCTCAGCTGCCATTGCGTCAAGAGCCAGGGACTGACGTGCACGCTCCTCAGCCTGAACGCGAAGATCGGAGATGAAGTCATCGGTCTTGATGCCACGTGCAGCCAGGAACATATCAAGGCTCATGCCCTGCTGCTGAAGACCATTCAGGAACTCCTGAGCAATCTCGTTGAAGACCTCGTTCTTGTACTCCTCTGGAACCTCCTCAAGCTGAAGACGCTTGCCCAGAGCCTCAACAACACGGTCCTCTTTAAGAGTTGGAAGAGAATTCTTCTTGTCGGACTCAATCTCAGACTTAACAGCCTCACGGAGTTTCTCGACAGTGTCATAACCAAAGGTGTTCTTTGCAAGCTCGTCAGTCAGCTCTGGAGTGACGGATTTCTTGTGAGCAACAACCTTGACGTTGATATCGTAATCGTGAGAGTGAACCTCATCGCCGTGTGTGTGGCTGTGAGTCCACTTGACCTCTTTCTCCTCACCTGGCTTCATGCCGATGAGTGCCTCCTCAAGCTCTTTTGGAGCCTGGGTGCCATTAAGGGTAAGAACGCGGTCCTCGCCCTCCATGTGAGCAGCGCCCTCAATGTTCTTGATGTCTACACCAATGGTGTCGCCCTCTTTGACAGCGCGCTTCTCCTTGGTGTTCTCAAACTTAGCCTGGTAAGACAGAAGCTGCTTAATCTGGTGATCAACCTCAGCCTCAGTTGCCTCATTTGGAGGCATGTTGATTGCAGGAGCATCGTAAGAATCAAGCTTAGCCTCAGGACGAACGTTGAAGACTACCTCGTAGGAGTAATCCTGGCCCTCAACAGGAAGGTCTGCGTCCTGGTTATAATCACCACGGCCGACAGGAACAAGATCAAGCTCCTCAAGAAGCTCTGGCTCTGCTGCACCGAGAAGATCGTTGGTTGCCTGAGCAAGGACTGCCTCGCGGCCAACAATGCCATCAATGACAGGACGAGGTGCGCGGCCCTTGCGGAAACCCTGGAAGGAATACTTGTTTGCAATGTCCTTGTAAGCCTGCTTAATTGCAGCGTCTACCTCTGCAGCAGGAACTGTAACCTTGACGGTGAGTTTCTCGTCAACTGGCTTATCTGCGGTAACGGTGATGTTCAACGTTCCTCCAGTGTCTCGTAAAAAATGCTGGCGTACCAGCTCTTAACCAAATTTCTGCATGGTGCGGGCGGAGGGAATCGAACCCCCACGGACTTAGTCCACTAGAACCTAAATCTAGCGCGTCTGCCAGTTCCGCCACGCCCGCATATTTATGCAGCCTTGCAATAATAACAAACTTTTGCGCTCTTCACTAGGAGAACTTCGTATTCTAAACACTTCCCTCACGAAAAAAGACCGGCCTTTTTCAAGACCGGTCTTGTTCAATTGAAAAGCTCATTCTCCACGCACGTTTTAAAGATCTTGTAGTGCAAAGGTCTCGGGCTCACTCTTTCTTGCCGCGGCTAGTGCCTGGATAAGAGCGGTAGCTGCAGACATTGCGGTGACGCAGGTAATGCCCTGGCTGACAGCTTCTGCGCGCATCTTGGTGCCGTCGCTATGAGCCTCGTGACCATGAGGCGTATTGATGATGAAGCTGACGGTCTTATCGCGCATGAGGTCAACAACGTTTGGATGACCATCGGAAATGCGGTTGACGGTGGTGCAGTCAATTCCAGCCGCACGCAGCGTCTTTGCGGTACCGCCCGTGGTATAGATGCCGTAGCCAAGGTTCTCCAGAGCCATAGCAACAGGAGCAATGGCGCGCTTATCACGATCACACACACTGATAAAGACGGAGCCCTGCTCAGGTAGCTTGTTTTCAACTGCCTCACGAGTCTTTGCGTACGCTGCTGGGAAGGTGCGGGCAATACCCATGACCTCGCCAGTGGACTTCATCTCTGGGCCAAGGATTGAGTCAGCACCAGGGAACCTAGACCAAGGCATGACCGCCTCTTTGACCGCGTAGTAGTCGACGGTACGGTTCTCGTCAGGGAGCAGACCTTGTGCTCTGAGCTCGCTGATCTTCTCGCCAGCCATGATGCGAGATGCGTATTTGGCCAGGGAAACGCCAGTTGCCTTTGACGAGAAAGGCACGGTTCTAGAAGCGCGAGGGTTGAGCTCGATGACAAAGACGTGCTCGTCGCGAACGGCGTACTGGATGTTTAGCAGGCCTCGAATGCCGCAGGCAAGCGCCAGCTTTTTGGTGATGGCCCTAATCTGGTCAACAATCTTTTCAGAGAGCGAGAAGGGCGGCCAGCAGCAGGCGGAGTCGCCAGAGTGAATACCGCACTCCTCAATGTGCTCCAGGACGGAGCCCACATAACACTCCTCGGTGTCGCAGAGAGCGTCAACGTCCAGCTCAATGGCGTCCTCGAGGAAAGCGTCTAGGTAGACAGGACGGTCTGGTGTGACGTGCGTCGCGGACTCCATATAGGTGACCAGGTCGGAGTCGTCGTAGACAATGGCCATGCCGCGACCACCAAGAACGTAGCTTGGGCGGACAATCAGCGGGTAACCAATGCGACGTGCAGCGTCACGCGCCTCGTCCATAGTAGAAGCAACTGCCGAAGGTGGGCAGGCAATGTTGAGACGATCCAAAAGGGCTGCGAAGCGGTCGCGGTCCTCTGCCAGGTCAATTGCCTCTGGCTGAGTACCCATGATAGGAACGCCGGCGTCCTTGAGGGCGCGTGCCAGCTTGATTGGCGTCTGGCCGCCAAGGGTAACAATGACGCCTTCTGGCTTCTCAACCTCAATAACGTCCATGACATCTTCAAAGGTCAGAGGTTGGAAATAGAGTCGATCAGAGGTGTCATAGTCTGTAGAGACCGTCTCAGGGTTGCAGTTAACCATGACCGTCTCATAGCCCTGCTCGCGAAGAGCGTAGGCAGCATGGACGCAGCAGTAGTCAAACTCAATGCCCTGACCAATACGGTTAGGACCAGCGGAAAGAATCATGACGCGTGGCTTTTCTGCCTTGACGTACTCTGTGGCGTTGCCCTTCTCGTATGTGACGTAGTGGTACTGCGTGGTTGCGCCAAACTCACCTGCGCAGGTATCAACTGTTTTGACCTGCGGGCGAACACCCAGCACTTCCCTCACAGCACGGACAACGTCTGTCTTGGTACCAGTAAGGTGTGCAAGCTGCTCATCCGAAAAGCCCAGCTGTTTGGCAGCAAGCATGTTATCGGTAGTGAGACCAGAAAGTCCCAGCTCCTTGATGCGTTTCTCAGCATTGATGATGCCTGCCATACGATGCAAGTACCATGGATCGATGCCAGTCATATTATGAATGCGTTCAACGCTCCAATTTCTGCGCAGTGCCTCAGCAACATAGAAAATACGCTCTGGTGTTGGCTTACTGACGAGCTCATCAAAGTTCTTCTCGTCAAAGACATCGTGGCCGTCTGCGCCCAGACCAGCGCGATCTTGCTCCAGGGAACGAAGCGCCTTCTGCAGGGCCTCTTCAAAGGTTCTGCCCATGGCCATAGCCTCGCCAACCGACTTCATGCGGGTGGTCAGGACGCGGCTGGTGCCCTTGAACTTGACGAAAGCAAAGCGAGGAACCTTGACCACGCAATAGTCGATGGAAGGCTCAAAGGCGGCTGGAGTTGCCTTGGTGATGTCGTTGGTAATCTCATCCAACGTGTAGCCAACAGAGAGCAGCGCAGCCATCTTTGCAATTGGGAAGCCGGTTGCCTTGGACGCCAGCGCAGAGGAGCGGCTGACACGAGGGTTCATCTCAATGACAATGACGCGGCCGTTAGTTGGGTTGACCGCAAACTGAACGTTAGAGCCACCGCAAGCAACACCTACACGCTCGAGAATAGCGATGGAGTAGTCGCGGAGGTTCTGGAGCTCTTCATCAGTGAGCGTCTGAGCTGGAGCAACGGTAATGGAGTCTCCCGTGTGGACGCCCATTGGATCGAGGTTCTCGATGGAGCAGACAACAATACCGTTACCTGCGGTATCGCGCATGACCTCCATCTCAATCTCTTTCCAGCCCTCGATGGACTCCTCTACCAGCACCTCATGCTCTGGAGAAAGCAAGAGGCCCTGCTCCACAATTTCTACGAGCTCTTCTGGGGTATGTGCAATGCCGCCGCCCGCGCCACCAAGGGTGAAGCTTGGGCGAATGACCACAGGGTATCCCAGATCAGCAACAATGCGCTGAGCGTCTTCCATGGAGTGAGCGATGTCTGCGCGAGCAACCTCCAGGCCAATGTCTTGGACTGCCTCGCTGAAGAGCTCACGGTCCTCACCGGTACGAATGGACTCCAGGTTGCAGCCGATGACCTCAATGTTGTACTTGTCAAGAACGCCCGCCTCGCCAAGGCTGATAGTACAGTTCAGAGCAGTCTGGCCGCCCATATTTGGCAGGAGCGCATCAGGACGCTCGCGCTCAATGACGCGGGTCACCGACTCAACGGTGATTGGCTCAACGTAGGTTCTATCTGCAGTTTCTGGATCGGTCATGATGGTTGCTGGATTTGAATTGACCAGAACAACCTCAAAACCCTCTTTGCGAAGGGCGCGGCATGCTTGAGTGCCAGAATAGTCAAACTCGCAAGCCTGACCAATAACAATTGGGCCAGAGCCGATGACTAGGATTTTCTTTATATCAGTACGCTTTGGCATTAGAAGCTCCTCCCCTCACGAACGTCGATAGCAAGATAATCAGACTGTCCATCCATCAAACGAGCAAATGCCTTGAACAAGTAGGATGAATCGTGAGGTCCTGGGCTTGCCTCAGGGTGATACTGAACGGAAAACGCTGGAATATCCAGGAATTGGATGCCCTCTGGAGTACCGTCGTTAAGGTTGACGTGTGTGAGTCTGACGCGGCCGAACTCCTTTGTCTGGACAACAGGAGCAATGCGTCTTGCAGACCACTCGCAGAGGTTGTCAAAGTGTTCGGAGATTCCACCGGACTCCTCAGCAATAAGCTTGCCCAAGCTTGGGAAAACCAGACCATAGTTGTGATTCTGAGCAGTAATCTCAACCTTGCCGGTCAGAAGATTCATGACTGGTTCGTTGCCGCCATGGTGTCCAAATTTGAGTTTCTCGATATCTGCACCTGCGACAATGGAGAGCATCTGGTTGCCCAGGCAGATACCAAAGACGGGGACCTTGCCCAGAACGCCGCGAGCGGCCTCCTGCGTAGCGTCAACCTGCTCTGGGTCACCAGGGCCGTTGGAGAAGAAGATGCCGTCTGGGTTGTAGGCCAAGGCGTCCTCTGCAGGTGTGTTCCACGGTACAACCGTAACTTCGCAGCCGTTTGCCGCAAGACCCTGAAGAATGCCGTTCTTCTCGCCACAGTCATATGCGACAACGTTGAAGCGCTTCTTGGACGTAGCGGGAACTACGTGAGGCGTATCGACGGAAACGTCGGGGACAAAGTTGTGCTCGGAGATGCTGGGCGATGCCTGGACGCGAGCGAGCAAGTGGGCGGGGTCCAGGTCCTCGGTGGAGATGGCCGCCTTCTGTGCGCCAAAGTCGCGCAGGTGCATGGTCAGCGCGCGGGTATCGATGCCCTCGATGGCAACGACGCCGTTTTCCTGCAGGAACTCTGGCAGGCTCTGCTTGGATGTCCAGTTGCTTGGCTCGTAGCACATGTCGTGGACGACAAAACCACGCAGGTGCAAGGTGTCTCGCTGCATAACCGCAGGATCGATGCCGTAGTTGCCTACCTGTGGATAGGTCAGCGTAACAATCTGGCCGGCGTAACTTGGATCGGAAATGATCTCCTGGTAGCCGGTCATAGACGTGTTAAAAACAATCTCGCCGAAGGTCTCTCCGCTAGCACCACAGCACCTCCCCTCGAAGGTTGTTCCGTCTTCGAGAACAAGCAGCGCGCGAGGCTGCGAGGTGGCACTTGCCAGTGGATTCATATACTCTCCGATCTGCGTAGGAGCATGCCGAGCCATAAAAAAAGAGCGCTCCTTGTGGAGGCTCAACAGCGAACATGCGCACTCAACGCTATGGGCCTTGCCGGTGTCTCGCACCGTCCTTAAAGGTTGGTAGTATTGTAGCGCATAACCAATAAAGGAGATGGCATGTTTCCAGATTTTCTAGAGAATCCCTCAGATGTGGCCGCGCCGCTGCTGCTGGGATGCACTCTGACAAGGACAATTACGCTTAATGGCGAGAAACACAAACTAGTTGCAAGAATTGTGGAGACCGAAGCTTACGACCAAGACGATCCCGCAAGTCATGCGTTTGGCGGTCCTAGCGAACGCAATGCAGCCATGTTTGGACCTGCGGGTCACCTCTACGTTTATGTTTCGTACGGTATGCATCACTGCTGCAATGTGGTGTGTGGTCCTGAGGGCTTTGGCAGCGGTTGCTTGGTGCGCGCGGTTGAACCTCTTGAGGGTGTAGAGGTGATGCGCGAGCTCCGTGAGGCTGGACGCGCGTACAAGGGACTGCAGACAGCAAGCGCAGGCATCAGCTGCGAGGAAGTGCAGGCGGGACGTGCTGGCAAAGCGCAAGCAGAACGTGCTTGCAAGCATCCGCTCAAGCTGCGCGACCTCACCAACGGGCCAGGTAAGGTGTGCGCTGCACTTGGCATTGACAAGGGGTTCTACGGACATGATCTAACAGTTGAGCCGCTTGTGCTGGACTTTGCTCCCCTGCTACCAGGAGAAACGATTGGGAGTTCACCTCGCGTAGGCATTAGCAAAAACGCCAATGCTCAGAAGCGCTTTTTCATCGAAGGAAACGCGTTTGTTTCAAGAGCTTAGGTCATTTCAAGAGCGCAAGACGGGACCAAAATACTATCAATGAGCAGCACAAAAAAGGACCTTGGGAGACCAAGGTCCTTTTTAAATCTTACGTTAAAGCCAACGATGTAGTTAGCTCAAATACGTGCTGCTACATCGGGTTTCTCGCCAAATGTGATGCAATCTAGCAGACACCCTGCGCCATCATTGCGTTTGCAACCTTGAGGAAACCAGCGATGTTTGCGCCAAAGACCAGGTTGCCGGGGTGGCCATACGTTGCTGCGGCCTCTGAAGCAGCAGTGTAGATGCTCTCCATGATTCCCTGCAGCTTGGAGTCCACCTCTTCAAACGTCCAGGAAAGGTGCTCGGCGTTCTGGGACATCTCAAGACCGGAAACAGCTACGCCACCTGCGTTTGCAGCCTTTCCAGGTGCGAAAAAGACGCCGTTCTCGATGAGGTAGTTGGTTGCCTCGAGGGTGGTTGGCATGTTAGCGCCCTCAACGACGTACTTGGTGCCGTTAGCAACAAGTTTCTGCACGTCAGCAAGCTCGAGCTCGTTCTGAGTTGCGCATGGCATGGCGATGTCACATTTCTGACTCCAAGGACGCTCGCCTGGGAAGAAAGTGGCAGAAGGACGTGCGTCGGCGTACTCTTTGATGCGTGCGCGACGAACCTCCTTGACGTCTTTCAGCAGCTCAACGTCAATACCCTCAGGGTCATAGACATAACCTGAGGAGTCAGATACGGTCACCACGGTTGCTCCGAGTTGCTGTGCCTTCTGAGCAGCGTAGGTGGCGACGTTTCCGGAGCCGGAGATGCAGACCGTTTTGCCTGCAAGAGAATCGTTCTTCTCAGCAAGCATGTGGGTGAGGAAGTAAACTGCGCCGTAGCCGGTTGCTTCGGTGCGAGCGAGGGAGCCGCCGAAGGAGAGGCCTTTGCCGGTCAGGACACCGGTCCACTCGTTGCGAAGGCGCTTGTACTGGCCAAACATGTAGCCGATCTCTCGTGCGCCGGTGCCAATGTCACCAGCTGGCACGTCGGTGTTTGGACCAATGTGGCGAGCAAGCTCAGTCATGAATGACTGGCAGAATGCCATAATCTCGCGGTCGGACTTGCCCTTTGGATCGAAGTCAGAGCCGCCCTTGCCGCCGCCCATTGGAAGCGTGGTCAGAGAGTTCTTGAAGATTTGCTCGAAGCCGAGGAACTTCAAGATAGACAGGTTAACTGTTGGATGGAGACGGAGGCCGCCCTTGTAAGGTCCAATTGCGGAGTTAAACTCGATGCGGTATCCGCGATTAACCTGAACGTTACCAGCGTCGTCAATCCAGGGGACGCGGAACATAACAATGCGCTCTGGCTCAACAAGACGCTCGAGCAATGCGGCTTTCTCGAACTCTGGATGAGCATCAAGTGCAGGTTGGATGGTGGTAAGAACTTCTTTTGCTGCCTGGATAAACTCAGGCTGATCTGCGTAACGCTCTTCAAGCTGTGCGATTACCTTAGATGAATAGCTCATGAAACCCCTTTCGAAGTGGTTACGAATAGCATAGTCATCTAATGTTTCAATTAAATAACAAAACCAAAAAATCCAAACAGCGAAAAATTAGTTTAAAAAGATTGCAATTTATTCTTGCTCTTGGACGATTTGTCACCTATACTTTTCTTTCGGCTCGGGGTGTAGCGCAGCTTGGTAGCGCAACTGCTTTGGGAGCAGTGGGTCGCTGGTTCGAATCCAGTCACCCCGACCATTTTTCTTTTTGCTTTACCCTTGCGGCGGTAGTTCAATTGGTAGAGCATCAGCCTTCCAAGCTGACTGTTGCGGGTTCGAGTCCCGTCCGCCGCTCCATACAATTTCCTATTTTAAATTATCCCCTGTTCAAGGCATAATTCTGAATATTTATCCCGCCTCTTGTTTCTTTACGGGTGCTGGTGGTTTTTAGACGAGTTAGCGATTTTTTCCACGGTTATCTCTGTTTTCACAGACATCTTATTAGCAATTTTCCTCTTTACTTGTCATGATCAACTTTTGATTTATTTCCTTGAATATTCATGCAATTAAATTCATTTCCGTGCATACGTAATTTTTGAGCTCAAAATTATGTGCCGAAAAAGGTAAAAAACGCGTTTAGTTGGAAATGAAAATTGAAAATAGACCAATTTATCTCCAACTAAGACGATTTTTTACCGCCTCAAAAACTTTTATCTGGGCAAACGTTGTATGCAGAAAAATGAAATCTCCAACTAAACGGATTTTTTACCGCTTGAGAATATCTTTTGCCTCAAACAGTGTTGATTGCACAGACTGCGCAGACCAACGCCCAACTAAGCATCTACCCTACTCTACTTTACCAAGCAAAAAAGAAGGCTGTGCGAAGCACAGCCTTCTTTGCACTTGTGATCTGTACGCCAAAACTAACGGCGAGCCTTTACAGAGTACGCAAGACCGGAAGCAATAATACCTGCAGCAGCAAGTGCGCTTGCAATTGACATTGCATCGCCAGTATCTGGCAGGTTAGACCTCTTCTTCTTAGGAGTCTTAGGCTTTGGCTCTGGATTAGGATCCGGCGTTGGGGTTGGTGTAGGAGTTATTGGCTTATCAGCTGTAGCAACTTCCGTAGGAACAATGGTCTGATCTGCAGCATTGAATGTTGCAGGAGCTACCGTAAATGGAATCTGATTTGCATTGAGTTCATATCCCTCTGGAGATGCAGTCTCAACCAGGTAATAGTCGCCTGGCGTCAGATAGAATTTATCTCCATCCTGATAGATACCCTTAGTCAGCAAATCTGCAGTTGCCGCAGTGTTCTGAACCAGCGTAGTCAGCTCAGTCTTTGTAAGAATATCTCCGGATGTAAAGGTACCGTCTGCACCAGTAGTAAGCCCCTCTTTAACCAGTGTGCCATCAGCCTTGTACAAGCTATAGGTTGCACCAGCAACAGGCTTGGAACCATCATCAGAGTCAGTCTTCACAAGCTTCAAAGGAGAAGGAACAGCACGATACGTGAGGTAATACTGCCTGGTACGGTTTACAGAACCGTCTGCGTTGAAGCCAGGAGCCAAAACCGAATTATCGCGAGGGCCAGAGTTATACGCACCAATTGCAAGAGATGTTCCCTCTGGGACATCGATATCGTTTGCAATATAGACGTAAGAATCACCAGGTCCCGCAGACTTAATCTCGTCAACCGACTTACGAACAGTGGTCAGCAACAGATTGGTTGAAGGATCAGTCTCAAACTTATTACCGCCGGCAACAGAGTCATCTGCAGTAACGCCAGCATACTCGGGCATGTACACAACATGACCCTTTGTGTTGTAACGCGCAGACACCTGACGATCCTCAAATGCTGCGGAAGTTGTATATGTAGCAGCAAGATCATCAAGACCAAGAACACTCACTGCGCCGTTACCATAAATAGGAAGGCCAGCGTTTCTTTGAGCGATAGGATCACTTAGACCAAGACCATTAAGCTGCCTGTATGCCAGATCGTCGACATAGTGATACACAGCCGTTGCTGTATCAATGACTCGCGCAGGATAACGTTTGGTGTATGCGTGAGTGCCTCCCCAAGATTTCTTAATGCCTCCCTGAATTCCCAGCTGATAAGACCTATCAGAAATGTTCAGTGGTGCGGAGAACTCAATGTACTGACGAGCTGTGACTGGTGCAGTAAATACAGCAGCAGGCTCTTCATAAGAAGTGCCACCCATAATAGACTGACCATTGACCTTGACGGTAAACATCAAATTAGTCTTTGGACCACCACCCGATAGAGCACCTGTTGCATCCATTGGCTTGTACGTATCAACAGCAGCATGCGCCGAAACAGCCACCTTACGCAGGCCATAACCATTTGGATCATTGTGTGGGAAGTTGATCAGATTCTCTGTATCGCCGAGAAGGACGTAGTAAGCGCGAATTTCTCCGCCCTCGGCAATCATCTGCGCAACAGAATATTTAGTTGGATCCATATCCAACTTGAGCGCAGTACCATCAGGCTTTACCCAGTAATAACGCGCGATGACACCCGTACGGTCCTCTCGCGGTTTAGCAGCCTGAGCAGTAATCTCTGCCTGAATTTCAGCATCTGAAATAAAGTCAGGGAATGGATTTGCCACGGTCTGCGTACCGTCAAGCGGAGCGCCGTCCACATCTTCGGAATAAACTGTTGGGTCAGCAGCAAATGCTGTGTGTGGCAGAGCAAACGCCAAAATTGCACCCACAAATAGCATAAGAATTGCTAAAACCGTAAAGCGAGAAAATCGAGTGCTTCTAACGCTTCTAACAGAAGTGCTGTTCATACA
>JABZGY010000008.1:0-52455 GCA_015259155.1 Atopobium sp.
TCTCTGACGAGTCTCCTTTATAGTTATTTCTCGCGCTGATGCGCACGGATGACATCTTGGGATATCGTCTAGTGGTAGGACAGCGGATTCTGGTTCCGTCAACGGGAGTTCGACTCTCTCTATCCCAGCCATGTCCTCCCAGTCATACATGGCCCGTTCGTCTAGCGGTTCAGGACGCCGCCCTCTCAAGGCGGAGATCACCAGTTCGAATCTGGTACGGGCTACCAAATGTTCAAGGACTTCTTCGGAAGTCCTTTTTGTTTATCTCAACACCACTTTTGCTTCTATCGTAAAATAAACCAGTCTGTTTGAAATAACTGTCACGCCCAGTCGTGTGACCCAGAAGTATAAGAATTTTTACTAACACCTTGATTGGATCAGGATGTGGCTTGAGTTCTTCCAAAGTGTAGTTGTCATTATTGCCCTGCTCTACGTGCCGGGCGTCATTTTGTTGCATGCTTCCGGCATGCCAAAGCCCTGGGCACTTGTTAGTGCTCCTTTGGTCAGCTGCGCACTCTTCTTTATTGAGGGAGAAATCTTTAGCGCACTAAACATCCCCATCCCCTTGGCTGTAATGGTTCTTGTTCCACTGCTTATCGCAGTTCTAGTCAATGTCTACGTTTTTTATGTTGCTCCCAAACACAAAGAAGGCCTTAACGACAAGAAACCCGTCAAATCCAAAGCAATACGCGCTGGCAAGCGATCAACTAACCCTGTACCAGCATTCATCTGCGAAGAACTCCCCTTCTGGATACCTCTTCTGTACGTTGCAATTGGTCTTCTTACCGTAGGTCTTCTCTTCTTACCTACCCTGCCGTCTGCCAGCTCCTTTGTTCAGGGCTGGGACATTGTGCATCACTTAGATGTCACGCAGGCAATGATTGAGTCTCAAAAGTACTCATCAATTCACTATGACTTTTACAGCACCGTAGAAGCTTCAATTACCCCTTGGGAACCGGGGACTTCGGGATTTTATCCTTCAGGCTGGAACATCATTGTTGCACTAACAACGCAGCTTGTTTCTACAACCGTTCCTATTGCAGGTAATGCACTCAACTTTGTCAGTGCAGCAATTATCTTTCCGCTCTCAATCTGCTCACTTATTGCAAAAGTTCTTCCTAAACATCGTATTGCGCTTATCAGTGGAGCTTTTGTTTGCCTAGCATTTTTTGTTTTCCCTTGGTCGCTTCTCATCTATGGACCAATCTTTCCTAACACCGTAGCCTTCTGTGTAATGCCTTCTATTTGGTGGATTTTTATGCAGATGACTCGCTCAAAAACACCAAAACACGACCTCATCTGGCTTATTGTCATATTTGTTCTTGGCTTGATTACCCTCTTTATCTTGCATCCTTCCACGATTTTCTCGTCAATTGTTGTGCTTTTACCTTGGAGTTTTGCACGTATTGGAGAGTCAAAACGCAGAGTTGTTCTCTTTGGAAAACAAATCAAGCCTGTCACGCTGGCATACGTATTCTTTATCTTTGCGCTGGTTATTTGGTCTGTTTTCTACTACGTTTTGATTGTTCGAGGCGTGGCTCTCAATTTCTGGTGGAGCGCCTACTCGAGCCTGCAAGATGCTATTTTGCACGCCCTTGGCATGGACTTTATTGGACAGTCGTACGCAGGTGGAGAGCTTGTTTCTCCACAACCGATACTTTCAATCTGCGTGCTTGTAGGCGCTGTATGGACGTTTAAGCACAAGCAGGCTCGATGGATGGTATCTGCCTTTATGTACCTGTCTATACTCTGCATTTTTATTATTACGTTTGACGTTCCTCTGAAGGGATATCTCTCGGGATTTTGGTATACCGATCCGTTCCGCATTGCGGCAAGCTGCGTCATTATGGCGATTCCGCTGGCAGCGCTTGGCCTGGCAACTCTTGCCGAAGCTGCGCTGGAAACGTTTGCCTCCTGGAGAGAAAAAGCTTCTCAGGCTCAGACCTGCGTCTTTTGCAACGTTTGGGCTAAACCTCTGATTGCTGGTGCAGTTATTGCGTGTGTGGTTGTGCTCAACTATGTGGTTCCTATGCCAAACCTTAAATCTGAAAAGCCAATTCCTGCTGCTACTGCCTTTAAACAGGCTTCCGAGAAGGCCTATGGTGATCACTACATTTTGACATCGGAAGAATTGGAGTTTTTACGTCGCGTGGAGCTTACCGTTCCTGCAGGTGCTGTTATTGCAAACCTACCTCAAGATGGCAGTCTCTGGGCATATGGCACTAACGACTTACATGTGCTCTGGCGCTTCCCTAACGGCTATGACGCTTCAGAACGTCCTGCAAGTGCAATTCTTCGTAAACGCCTTAATCGCATTTCCAGCGATCCCGAGGTACTTCAAACGGCACGCGACCTTAACGTACAGTATGTCCTTATTCTGAACAACGTTGTTGATTACTCCAACGCTGTTACCAGTACCTACAAACCTGGAACCTTCAGAGGTATCACACAAATAACAGACACCACCCCAGGTTTTGAGGTGGTGCTAGAAGAAGGTTCTATGAGGTTATACAAGATTACCTTGTAAGAACGTTATGCCTGAAGTGCAGAAACTGCGTCCTTAAGCTCCTGAACACGATCAGTTGCTTCCCATGTGAAGTCTGGATCTTTGCGGCCAAAGTGTCCGTATGCTGCTGTCTTAGAGAAGATAGGACGGCGCAGCTTAAGATCTCTGATAATGGCACCAGGACGAAGATCAAAGACCTTCTCGATAGCCTGCTCAATAACAGCATCGTCAACAATACCAGTGCCAAAAGTATCAACCATGATAGACAGTGGATGAGAAACACCAATGGCGTAGGCAAGCTGAACTTCGCACTTCTTTGCAAGGCCTGCTGCTACGACGTTTTTGGCAACCCAGCGCGCTGCATATGCTGCTGAACGGTCAACCTTGGTGCAATCCTTTCCGGAGAAAGCGCCGCCACCATGACGACCCATACCGCCATAGGTATCAACAATAATCTTTCTACCGGTAAGTCCTGTGTCTCCCATAGGTCCACCAACAACAAAGCGGCCAGTTGGATTAACGTAAATGTCAGCGTTATCCCAAGCAATGTTGACCTCACCCATAACAGGTGCAATAACGTGGTCGATCATATCCTGCTTGATAACAGACATGTCTTCAATCTCTGGAGCATGCTGCGTGGAAACAACAATGGCTGTGACCTCAACGGGTTTCTCGTCCTCATAACGAACGGTAACCTGAGTTTTGCCATCTGGACGCAAGTACTCAACCTCGCCAGACTTACGCACCTCTGAGAGACGCTGAGCCAAGCGCTGAGCCAGGTAAGCAGGCATTGGCATCAGAACATCAGTCTCATCAGAGGCAAAGCCAAACATCATGCCCTGATCGCCTGCGCCGATAAGATCAAGCGGATCTGTAGTGCGTCCTGCCTGCGTGTCATAGGACTGATCAACGCCCTGAGCAATATCGGGACTTTGTTCGTGAATGAGGCTTAAAACGCCGCAGGTCTCGCAGTCAAAACCATATTTAGCGCGGTCATAGCCAATATTTCTGAGAGTATTGCGAACAATCTCCTGGACATCAACGTAGGATTGAGTGCGAATCTCTCCAGCTACCACAATAGTTCCTGTAGTCGCAAAAGTCTCGCATGCACAACGAACGTTGTCCAAGCAAGCAGGAACACCACTTGGAGAAACGTATCCACGCTCTTCAAGCTCTGCCTCTTTTGCCAGGATTGCATCAAGAATTGCGTCAGAAATCTGATCGCAAACCTTGTCTGGATGTCCCTCAGTAACACTTTCTGAGGTAAACAAATAGTTTTTGTGTGCCATGAACTGTCCTTTCACGCATGGCTTCTCTGCTTATGCAGAATATTTGCGTTCTTCTACGCGCAACCACTCTTACTATACCCACCAAAGACACTTTTGAGCAGGATCAGTCAAGAAAATTGTAAAAAGAGCACCACAAGGATGCTCTTTAAATTGCATAGTTAAGCTGGCATTATGCAAAAACTCGTATGATTACTCGTCTATTCCAATACCAGCAAGTGTCATATCTAGCAGATTCTGTGCAAGTTCGTCAGAGCCCTCCGCACCGCGACGCTCTCCCATCAGGCCAATGGCCGAGAGAACCAATGCACCCGTAATAGAACAGGCAGCAAGTCTTGAATCAACGCTTTGACGAATAAATCCCTGCAATTTTCCCATCTCTAGCTGGTTAGCAAGGAGAACAACCACGCGAGAAAGTGGTCCTTCAATGTTGGTAATAAGCGCCTGCTCAGAGCTTGCAAGCTTGTTAATTAAAGCCAAAACCAAAGGTGAGTCAGGCAAAATATGAGCAGCAAGTTGAGCGATGATTGCATGAAGCGTCTCTTTTGAGGCAGGCTTATTACCAATGGTATGCGCAATATCTTTTGCAAGCTCATCAACACTCTCGTCAAAGATTGCCTGCAAAAGGGCCTCTCTATCGGAAAAGTAGTAATACAGCGCACCTTTTGAAAGACGAGCTCTATCAGAAATCTCACTCATTTTGAAATTGGTATTTCCACGAGCAAGCATGAGCTTGGTTGTCTCGTGCATAATACGCTTGCGTGTAGCTGCGCTTTTCTTAGTACGAGCTTCAGCACGAATATGAGAAATAGGAGGCGCTGGAGTCTCGGGTTCTTCTGTAGGCTGCTGTTCATAAGCATTGTGATGTATGACTTCTAACGTAATATAATCGCGCTTCTCGCCCATGAACTCCCCCATACGACACTATCCGTCATATAAAATGACGCCTCTCTGATAATTTTTTATGCCTACTATACCGTTTTACCGAACCTATAAAAATACAAAGGCCTTACTTTTTTATTGATTAAATCTGGCACTCTTTATTATTTTTACCAATTACCCTGAGCAAGAATAGCGAGAAGATCTTCTTTTCTATTCTCCACTTGACCTGCTAAATAAAACTCAAAGAGCTTACGTTGGTACACGCCCACAACAGGTCCTGGCTGAAGCGAGAGCACTTCCATAATTTCTGCACCCGAAACGCACAACTCTTGTGGACGCTGAGCAATTCCCCATTTTGCCTCGTGTAAGAGGAGCTCTCTCATAGCTTCAAGCGTTACTGCGTAGCTGCGATAAGGATTTGCCTTTGCCAAGGCATCAGCCTGCTTTAACGTCAAAAGGTCATACGCAAGAGCAATGCCGTCCGATTTACTTGCCTCTGCTAACAGGGCAACCATATGCCTAAGCGACGAGGTTGTAACGTCCACATCATAGTCATGTAATGCTACAAGAGCACAAACTTCATTGCTCAAATGTTGTGATAAAGCTAAACGTTTAAGTAACGCCTTTGCTACAACCGCGCCCTTTTCTGGATGACCATAAAAATGGCCTCTTCCATCTGCGTCAATGCTAAACATTTCTGGCTTTGCAATATCATGTAGAAGAGCAGCCCACCTAAGAGCGGGAGTAGCACACCCAGCTGTAAGAGCCTCTGCTGCAGAACAAACTCGTGCGGTATGCTCCAGCACATCATAGGCGTGATAAGGGCTTCTCTGGTCAAAATTTTGCAACGGTAAGAGCTCTGGAATTGCTACCGCTAGAACAGGAAATCCCAGCTTGATAGCGTGGGTAATATGGCCAGCCTCAACAATTTGAGCCACTTCCGAGCCAATGCGCTCAGATGCAACCTGAGAGAGTAGCGGCGCACACTCAGTAAGTGCCTGATGTGTCTTCTTCTCAATTGAAAACGAGAGTCTGCATGCAAACCGCAAGGCACGAAGCATGCGAAGAGCGTCCTCTGTAAAGCGAACCTTAGGCTCCCCAACAGCGCGAATTACACGTGCAGATAAATCTTCTTGACCGCCATAAAGATCAAGCAATCCCCTCTTTGGGTGATATGCCATTGCATTAATAGTGAAGTCTCTACGAGCAAGATCTTCCTCTATACGAGAGACAAACTGCACAGAATCAGGACGACGACCATCAAGATATTCTCCGTCACAGCGATACGTTGTGACCTCAATAGGGTGCTTCTCGACAACAGCAGTAACGGTTCCATATGCAATACCTGTTTCATGCACAGGAATGTCTGCAGCCTCAAAAGCCGCTTTGCTCTGCTGCCACGTTGCCGATGTTGTGATGTCAATATCATGGGCAAATGAGCCGCGTAGGGCGTCTCGTACCCAGCCGCCTACAATCCACGCCTCAAATCCGGCATCTTCAAGAACTTCTAATGCACGCAAGGCATACGTGGGAACTTGTAAATTCACGGGGCGAGAAAGGCATGGTGAAGAGCTGTTTTTCTGTATGCTCATGGCCATTCCTTCCGCAGTTGCTGATGGGAAAAGTATACATCCTTCACACGTCATTCACATCCTTCCTGCGGTTTTAAAATGACAAACGTTTGTTCTAGATTTTTCTTTACTTCTTCCCCATTCGTGATAGTCTAAGTATACGAACAGACGTTCTATTTTCAAGTAGAAAGTTGCTGCCATGGATACTCTTGATAAACTCACCATACTTGCAGATGCAGCCAAATTTGACGCGGCGTGCACTTCTTCTGGTGTAGATAGAGATCCGCAGGCAGGAAAGGTAGGAATGGCCTCAGCGGCCGGCTGTTGCCACTCATTTACCCCTGATGGTCGCTGCATTACACTGTTAAAAGTTTTACTTTCTAATGCTTGTTGTTATGACTGTGCTTACTGCGTCAATAGATCTTCTGCACAAACCAAGCGGGCTACCTTTACACCACAGGAATTAGCAGAGCTTACCGTAGATTTCTATAAAAGAAATTACATAGAGGGGCTCTTTCTTTCCTCAGGTGTTATAGGATCGCCAGACCACACCACAGAACTCATGATTGAATGCCTCTCCTACCTTAGGAATGAGTTGCTGTTTAACGGCTATGTTCATGCAAAAGTAATTCCCGGAACAGATCCAGATCTTATTGATGCTATTGGCCGCTTAGCAGATAGACTCTCCGTCAATCTGGAATTACCTAGCTCAACCTCACTTACTAAACTTTGTCCTCACAAAAACGCAGAAACGGTTACTAAACCCATGTCTTTCATTCACCGCCTACGCGTCTCTGAAGAAAGGCAATTGCTTGAAGCTAAAAATGCATCAAAGGGCATTGTGAAGTCTGCTGGAAAATCTAAGGGCATTGTTATTCCTACTCAGAAGCAGATTATAAAAGAAGGTTTAGCTCTTCGTTCAAACTGCTTGAAGAATACCTTTATGCGCTCATCAGGGGTGTCTTCAGGCAAGAGGTCCTTCTCGCCTGCTGGGCAATCAACGCAAATTATCATTGGAGCTTCTCCAGAATCAGACAATCAAATATTGCACTTGTCGCAGGCGCTTTATCAGCAATTTGAATTGAAACGAGTATTCTTCTCTGCCTATATTCCTGTTATAGAAGACCATCGTCTTCCAGAGTTGGACACTCCTGTTCCCCTGCGTAGAGAACACCGTCTTTACCAGGCTGATTGGCTTATGCGCTACTATGCGTTTTCTCCTGATGAGCTAGTTTCTCCAGAAGCACCTTGGCTTGATTTAGAAATTGATCCAAAGCTTGGATGGGCGCTGGCACATCTTAATCAATTTCCTGTAGAGATTATGGATGCTCCACTAGAAATACTTTTACGAGTGCCCGGTATTGGCCCTACCGGCGCACGAAGAATTATTGCTGCAAGAAGACGGTCTCGTCTCACCTTTGATGATCTTAAACGGCTGGGAATACAGCTCAAACGATCTCATCACTTTCTCACCTGCTGTGGCGTAAGGGATGCCTCAGCTCCACTTGACCAAGAACTGATTAAACAGAGGGTAATTGCTGATGCCAAAGCAAGTTCGTACAACAAAACAAGACGCCGTATTGAGTCCTCTCAACTCAGGCTCTTCTGATCAGAGCGTAGAGCTTGTCTCGCTTATTCAGAGGCTTACAAGACTCTCCAAGCCTCAGAAGGTTGTTATCTCCTGCAATCCAAGCTTAGAAGGCGTTGTAGGGGCTGTAGGGCTCACCTATCTCTCGCATGCTAACCCGGCACACGTGCGTCTTGT
Organism: Atopobium sp.; assembly: GCA_015259155.1. Taxonomy (GTDB): domain Bacteria; phylum Actinomycetota; class Coriobacteriia; order Coriobacteriales; family Atopobiaceae; genus Lancefieldella. The sequence continues at coordinate 8,011 of JABZGY010000008.1, forward strand.
TAGAGAAAGCTTTTGTCAGCCTAGCCTTGGGGAGCATGTTCTCTGTGGGCCAGACCCTTCTGATGACTCAGTAGTAGCCTTGGCTAAACGAGTTCTAACTGGACTAGAGAAGAAAGTAGGCACAAGAGAAATAACGCGTCGCATTATTTTGGCATGTGCTTCAGATGCTCATACTATGCCGGAGATTGTGCATCGATACATTCGTCTTGCATTCTCCTATGGTGTAGGAGCCCTTGAAGATATTGCAGACCCAACCGTGGCAGAGTTTAATGCGCTGGCTAGGCAGGTAGAAACTGAACGAGAGCATACGCGGCAATTTGTGCGGTTTTCTCGCATGTCAGATGGCTCTTTTATGTCTGTGTTTCAACCTAATGCAAACGTAGTGCCACTAACTTGCAATTACTTTGTCAAACGGATGAGTACAGAGCGGTTTTTTATTGTTGATCCAGCTCATCATATAGTCAGTTTTTATGCGCCAGAAATGAAGACCTTTGGAACAATTCAGCTGGACGATGCCTCTTTGGAAGAACTGCTCTCTAGAACAGACCTTGCAACTGACGAGAAATACGTGCAAGCCATGTGGAGGCGCTTCTATGAGGGAGTTGGTCTAGAGGGTCGTGGACCTGCAGAAAGAGGATATGACTTGCGCGCCCATTGGATGCCAAAACGCGTATGGCAAGGGCTCCCTGAACTCACTGCAAGTACAAATGCAGAAGCTGCGCGTAGCCAAGGCGTACCTGCTCGCTATCAGGGGCGAGAAAACAGAAAGGATGTGCATCATATAGAACAAAAGCAAGCATTTTGCAAAGAGCTTACTTCTGGGTTATAAAGCCGCCACTTAAGACGACTGATAACAAAAAAAGCGCCCAGCAGAGCTGAGCGCTTATCAGTACAAAGGTAATGACCTAAGACTTAGTCAAGGTCGTTGAAGTCACCAGCTGCAGGTGCTGGTGCAGAAATCTGAGTCTGCTGAGCTGCAGGCTGAGCAGCATTCTGGGAACCAGTTGGAGCATTGTTGGTAAGAACAGTCTCTGGGAAGACAGAGTCTGCGTCATCCAGGAAGTGCTGGAGAAGCTTACGGTACTCAGCGCGGAAGTCCTCACGGGACTGCTTGAGGCGATCAATCTCATCAAGCTCAGTCTGCTTCTCTGCAAGAGCCTGACGGATAACCTCACGAGCCTTCTGGTCTGCCTCGTTGCGAATGCGCTCTGCATTTGCACGAGCGTCTGCAACAAGCTTATCTGCGCTCTGCTGAGCAACAATGAGGACCTGAGAAATCTGGTGCTCAGATGCAGCAATAGCTGCAGCGTTTGTCTCCTCAACAGAAGGAACGCTTGCGTTCTCCTCAAGGTTTGCAACCTGTGCCTGTGCTGCAGCAAGCTGCTGCTCAGTGCTGGTCAGACGGCCCTTAAGGTCAGCGATCTTTTGAAGCATTGCATCAACCTCAGAAGAGAGCTGCTCAAGAAATGCGTCAACTTCCTCTGGATTGTAGCCGGTCTCAGCAGGAGAGAATGTCTGCTGCTCGATGTCTGCTGGTGTGATTGCCATCTTTGTTCCCTTTCAGTCTGCGAGTAGACGTACCACACATCATAACTACTCAGTTTGTAATTAAAGACAAACTAGTTTCTATATTAGTATAAAGCCCAGCGTCGAAATGGCAAAACGTCCCACAAGATAAAGCACAAAAAGCGCAACAATCGGTGAGAGGTCAACGCCAGAAATTGGAGGAATTGCGTTCCTAAACACACTGAGGTATGGCTCAACAATTTTGCCAATTCCCTCAAGGACGTGATTGAACTGGTCGTTAGAAACGGTAATCCAAGAGGACAGGCACCATACCACAATGCAGAAGCTGTAAATCCTCAGCAAAGTATAAAGCGCATTTATGACATAATACGAAAACACAAAAACCTCCAGTTACCTGGTAATCTCGCCCTCATCAGCAAGCTTATCCAGATCAGACTGAGATAAAGAAATACCATGAGGAAGTACAGCAAAAACGCGGTCAGCAACTTCTTCAACAGCGCCGTCAAGTCCATAAGAAAGACCAAAACTGAAGTCCAAAATTCTTTTAGCAACCTCAATGTTGGTGTTCTTAAAGATAAGGACAACTGGCTGACCAGTACGAACACGACGAACTACCGACTGAACATCGTCATAAGAAACAGGACGAAGAACGTATGGTGGCAGCTGTCCGGAATAGCTTGTACGGCTCACAGGACGAAGACCAATATCACCAGGAGTTGGCAAATTTGGACTCACGGTGTGCTCATAAGAAGGAGTGTATCCGGAAGGCTCCTGACGAGATGCATACGCAGAAGCACGGGAGCGCATATCCTGCTGAGGATTGTAAGAAGCGGCTGGATTTGTACTGATTGGCTTGCCAGAGCGTGTATACACAGAAACACTCTCTGCTTCTGGCCTGGATGGATTGCCCAGCAGTCTGTTGGAAGAGCCTTGCTGTGCGCGATCATCGTACGAACGAGGAGAAGCTTCGTCTACCTCGTCATAGCCTTCGTCGCCATAATACTCATCGTCGTAGTACTCATCGTCCTGACCACCACGAAGTTTTGCTCTTAGCGTATCAAGAATGCTCATCATTGTGCCTTTCTGTAACGCACGTAACTTCTTACTACTGTATCAAAAACTTGCAACTATTTTAGTGCCCACTCAACGTATAGGCTGGGTCAAACAATACTCGACCCAGGCGAATAGTCGTAGAACCCTCTTCAATGGCATACGTAAAGTCATCACTCATGCCACAAGAAAGAACATCTAACTTCAAACCAACTTGTTGGCTCAAGCGATCGCGCAATTCTCGAAGTCCTGAGAATGTTCTCTTGGCGCGCTCTAGATCATCTTTTGGTGCCATAGTCATCAGACCCACAACAGAAATGTGCGGAAGCTCAACAATCTTTTGAATAGACTCAGACACTTCTTCTTGCGAGAAACCCGATTTTGAGGCTTCAGCGGAGACGTTTACCTCAAGTAGAACAGACTCCTCAGTACCTTTCACCTCAGCCCGCTTTGAAACCGCCTCTGCAAGATGTTCGGAAGAAATTGAATGAATGTAGCGAACCTTACCAACTACCTGGTTAATCTTGTTCTTCTGAAGATTACCAATCATGTCAAAAGATACCTCAGACGCAAAAAGAGTTTCAGATAAACACGTTAGTTTATGTGTCAGCTCTTGTGGGCGATTCTCGCCAAAAACCCTATAGCCTGCCTTATAAGCTGCAAGGACGGCCTCAACAGGTACGGTTTTGGAGACAGCCACAATTTCAATCTCAGAGGCGCTTCTGCCGGACTTTTTTGCAGCATCCGCCACAAGTGACTCAATCTGAGCTCTACGAGCCTTTATAAACTCAAGATATTCGCCTGAATCGTACGTCATAGCCATCATCTCTTGCGGTGAATACATCAACATCTTACGTAACGTTTAACGACTTTTGTCGTAGACCTAAACGCCTTCTCCGATAGCGCTAAACGTCTTCTACCCTACTTTGACGCCATGTAAGCAACAGCCGCGTGTCTTCCGCACTTGCCATGCTCTGCCCGGTACGAGAAGAACCGCTCAGTTGTAGAGGCAGTCGAGTCAGTAACCTCTTCGATAGCAGACGCGCGTACACCAGCATCTACCAGTGCGGCTCTGACGGCATATCCAAGATCTAAGTACCTCTCGCCAGATGCACGGTCTACAACGCCGGGGCCAAACTCTTGTGAGAACATCTGAATGAGCTCAGGAGAAACCTCGTAGTCAGCGCCGCCAATGTGCGGACCAATATAGGCTTTGACCTCAGAAGGCTTGGCGCCAGTTGCCTGGCAAAGCGCCTCGGTTGCGCGAGCAGAAATGCGGGCAATTGTGCCTTTCCAGCCAGAATGCGCCACCGCAAATCCGCCGGGAGCTACAAGAATTACGGGCACACAATCGGCAAACGCCAACATCACAGGCGTATTTTGAACCGTACACACTATGGCGTCTGCACCAGCTTCTGCCTCAGCTTTAGCCAGTTCAAAAGCCTCTGCTGTATTGGAAGTCAGGCAAACTACCTTGCTTCCGTGCACCTGATGAGGAATAAGCAGTTGCGAGAAAAGCTCGCCAGCTCCAAGAGCCTCTAAGACCAGCTGACGATTCTGTTGGACATGTTGCAGATTGTCTCCACACCTACTGCCCAGATTAAGGGAGCTAAACTCCCCTTCTGAAAAACCGCCAGTACGCTCCGTAAATGCGAGCGTGACCCCGCATGGAACCTCAGGATCCATGAGCAGGGTCACGCCGTGTAAGCACTGTCTATTCAGCGCGCACATATTTAGATGCGGCTACGCTTAAGGAAGTCTGGAATATCAAACTCTTTCTCATTAGAAGAGTTGTTGGTGCGAGCAGGCTGTGGCTGAGCAGCTACAGGACGAGTTGGCTGTGGCTGAGCAGGACGGCTTGGACGGCTTGCGCTCTGGGTGTTCAGAGTTGGAAGCTGCTGCTGAACGTTAGAGTCATTGAAACCAGTTGCAATAACGGTTACGCGAACCTGATCGCCCAGGGACTCATCAACAACAGTACCAAAGATGATGTTTGCATCAGGATCAACGTTCTTAGCAACCAGGTCAGCTGCCTCGTTAATCTCCTGAATACCAAGGTCTTTGTTACCAGCAATAGAGAGAAGAACGCGGGTTGCACCCTCGATGGAACTCTCAAGCAGGCGGCTAGAAATTGCCTCAGTTGCAGCATCAGCAGCGCGGTTATCACCAGCAGCAATACCAATGCCCATCATTGCGCTACCTGCGCCCTTCATGATGGTGCAGACGTCTGCAAAGTCGAGGTTGATCAGGCCAGGAACAGTGATGAGGTCGGTAATACCCTGGGTACCCTGGCATAGAACATCGTCAGCCATGCGGAATGCCTCAAGCATGGTGGTCTTCTTCTCAGAAAGATCAAGCAGACGATCGTTTGGAATAACAATGAGCGTATCAACATTCTCGGAAAGAGTCTTGATACCGTCAGCTGCAGAACCATAACGACGACGGCCCTCGAAGGAGAATGGCTTAGTAACAACGCCAACGGTCAGTGCGCCAACGTCATTCTTTGCAATATCAGCAACAACTGGAGCAGCGCCGGTACCAGTACCGCCACCCTCACCAGCAGTGATGAAGACCATATCAGCACCAGCAAGTGCAGCCTTGATCTCGTCGCGGCTATCCTCTGCTGCCTCTTTACCAACCTCTGGGTTAGCGCCAGCACCAAGACCCTTGGTGATGTCAGTACCGATGTGAACCTTAATGTCAGCATCGGAAATTGCAAGAGCCTGTGCATCGGTGTTTACAGCAACGAACTCAACGCCACGGATGCCTTCTTCAATCATGCGGTTGACAGCGTTAGTTCCGCCGCCACCAACGCCAACAACCTTGATAACAGCAAGATAGTTGTTAAGGGTATCGGTGTCCTTAATCATGTCTTCCTCCTTGAGGCACGCTTGTGCCCGTTTGTCCCGGAGCGCGACTGCGCTTAGGCTACGTTTATGCGCTCGCAGAACCGCTGTATAAAACCCTAAACCTCAAGTTAAGGCTTACGCTTCATGCAAAGCGGGGTATATTTGCACAACTGACCCATACAAGTCAAATAATATGTAGAAATTGTGAAGAAAGCTGGTAAACGGTAGGAAACTATTCCCTAACGGCGCGCATTGTTTGCGCGTTTACCTACGAAACACCAGAGCCAGACTGAACGTTTCCGGTAGAAACTCGCCTATAAGTTGGGCTTGCAGGTGTTCTTACGTTCAAGTACGTAAGCTCTCCTGGGAACTGCTTAAGCATTGCCAGAATCACTTTTTCTTTGTCTGCAATCTGTGTTGGGGAGCCTAGGGCAACCTGTACACCATTGGTAAGCGTGACAGAAATCGCATCAACGCTACTAGCTGAATAACTCACAATCTGTGACGTGAGCTCTGACGAGAAGGTGGACTGATACTGCATAACCGCTTGAATTTCTGCGTCTGTTGCCGTGGTGCCCGCTACCGGAGAAACCGTTGCAGGAACATCGGTGATAAGCAGCTCACCTTCTGAGGTTGCCTTCTCAAGCGCAACGGTAGCGGTAGTTTTTCCTTCTGGAACGTTAAGCTGATCTGCCTCTAGCCAGACGTTATTCTCGCCCAGGTACCATGCAACCGGACCAGAAGAAAGCGCCACTATGGCCGTGACCTTGCGCTCTGTGATGGTGATGCGCAGCGTATTAGGGAACTGCCTCTCGTACGTTGCAGAAGCTACCCAAGGATCTTTCTGGAGTTCTTCAGTGATAAGGGACTCGTCCATATTGAGCAGCGTTGTTCCCTCTTCTACTGCAATGAGCTTTTGGATTTGCTCGTTAGTAACGTGCTCTGTGGGCTCAACCTGAATGTTGGTAATAGCAAAGACTGAGGAAGAGCGTAGGACGAGAAAAGCGATGCCAGCAAGAATGGCCAGACTCATCAAGACAATGAGAACCGTACGTACTGCCTTAAACGATACTTTTCTGCTGTGTTTAATACGCTCGGCACGAGCCTGAGCAGCAGTTTTTGTAGCGTTATTTGGCTTTTTAGAAGAAATCTTTTTAGTAGAAGGCTTGGCATCAGAACCCACGGCCTCAACCTTTGGCTTAGGCTTAAAAGCCTTACTCATAAAAGAAGGCTTGGTTGCCCCTGCCGCCTGAGTAGTTCCAGACGATAAAGGCTCCCTCTTTGTGCCCTTACGGCGTGTTGGTTGCTTTGAAGTATCTTCTGCCATATCTTCCCTATGCCCCAAAACCCAGAAGTTTAACCTCTGGCTGAAGGTCGATATCAAACTTTTCTTGCACGGCATCGTGTGCCCTGCGCATGAGCGCAATGACATCTGAAGCGGTAGCGTTGCCGGTATTTACAATAAAGTTTGCGTGGATATCGGAAATCTGTGCGCCACCCTCTGTGGCTCCTTTAAGACCGCACTCTTCAATGAGTGCCCCGGCAGACCTGCTACCTGGATTCTTAAAGACAGAACCGCAGCACAACTGTCCTGTTGGTTGCGTGTTTCTCCTGCGCTGCAAAAGCGTGTCCATACCAAGAGCAACCTTAGGGCGATTAGATGGTGTCAGCGCAAACGTTGCCTCAAGAATAATCTCGTCTGGAGCAAAGGTGGTATAGCGATAACCCCATTCAATCTCAGATGCGTCATAGCGCACAAGACCCTTGCCAGGCTTAAGTACCACACAATCGCGGACGGCTTTACCAATCCAATCATGCCTGGTACCCGCATTCATAGAAAGCGCGCCACCAATGGTTCCAGGGATACCAGCACACATCTCAAGACCAGAAAGACCTGCTTTCATGGCCTCGTTGCAAACACGTGCTGTAAGCGCACCTGCACCTGCAGTAATGAGGTTATTCTCGCCAACTGAAATGGTGGAGAGCTCATCGTCAAGCACAATAACGCAACCGTTGTAGCCTTCATCGGAGACAAGGATGTTTGAACCCTTGCCCAGAAGCACCCAATCAACTCGATTAGCTGCAAGCACCTCAAGCACGCGCACCAGTGCCACGTGGCTATGAACAGCAGCAAAGAGGGACGCCTTACCGCCAATCCTGAAAGAGGTATGGTGGCTCAGCGGCTCATCTTGCTTAATTGTTGCATCAAGGGCCCCAGAAAGGCTTACATAGGCGTTAAACAAGCTCACAGTAGAGGTCCTAGTTGCTCTGAAGACGCTCTTTGAGTGCGCGGATAAACATTGGGCCAATCTGAGTGACGTCTCCTGCGCCCTGAGTAATCAGCAGATCTCCTGGCTGAACCGTATCAAGAAGGTCAGCGATAAGATCGCGGCGAGAAGGGATATAACGCACGTCAGGAACAGTATTGGCAGCCTGGACTCTTGAAGAGACGGTCTTGCCTGAGACGCCTGGAATAGGAAGCTCACCTGCGGAGAAGACATCCATGACGCGTAAGACGTCAATGCCGTCAAATGCGTGAGCAAACGAATCTGCCAGGTCTTGCGTTCTGCTGTAGCGGTGTGGCTGGAAAACAACAACAACGCGCTTGAAGCCAAGAGGAAGAGCTGCAGACATAGTTGCTGCAATCTCAGTTGGATGGTGACCGTAATCGTCTACGACGGTAATGCCGTTGATGTCGCCTACGTGCGTAAAGCGGCGGCGTGCACCCTTGAACTGCGAAAGAGCTGTTGCGGCCTTTTCAAGATCAAAGCCAAGAGCATCAGCAACAGCAATTGCAGCAGTTGCGTTAGCAACATTGTGCTTGCCAGGGTTAGCAGGAAGCACCACAGAGATGGTCTGGCCAGAAGGAGTCTTGATGGTCAGAGGATTCTCAATACCAGCTTTTCTCTCCTCCTGCGTGCAAACAAAATCGCAGCTAGGATCAAAGCCGTACGTGACCACGTGCCTGCCGGTTGACTGAGCAAGCTCAACGTAATGCGAGTTGTCTCCGTTGATAACAACGGTTTCTTCCTTATCAAGCAGGCTCATAAACTCACAGAAGGTCTTCTCGATATTCTCCAGAGAGCCATAGTGGTCAAGGTGGTCTGCCTCAATATTGGTGACTACCACTACGTTAGGGTTAAGGAACATGAACGAACCGTCAGACTCGTCAGCCTCGCAGACAAAGTACTGGCCGTTGCCGTTTTTGCCGTTAGTGTCGTAACCCTCAACAACGCCGCCAATCAAAAATGATGGATCGGCGCCCAGCTTATCTAGCATGGTTGCAACCATGGAAGATGTGGTGGTCTTGCCGTGAGTGCCCGCAACAGCAATGGTCTTGCGGCCGCGTGACAAATACGAGAGCATCTTTGCGCGAGGCCAAATAGGAATGGAAAGCTCGCGCGCACGAATAACCTCTGGGTTTGTCTCTGGGATTGCCGTAGAGGTAACAATGACATCAGGCATCACAGCGTCAATAGTGGCCGCGGTGTGGCCGATGCTTACCTGAATACCTGCATCTTCAAGCTCTCTAACATAATGCGAGCTCTTTAGATCGGAACCGGTAACGGTGCAGCCGCGCTCGTGAAGAACAAGCGCAATTCCGCTCATGCCAGCGCCGCCAATTCCAATAAAATGTGCACGCGAGATGGTCTTCTCGCCCATGGAATCTGCCATAAGAGAGCCTTTCCAAGTATTGGTATCGTTTGAGTCCTGGACATACCAAGACATGTTTACTCTAACGCAAAACCGAATGTTTTATGCGCCACAAACGGCACTTTCCACAGCGTCAGCCACAAGAGATGCGGCACTGCGCTGGTCAAGTGTAGCAGCAGCCTCAGAAAGCTTTTTGCGCTGATCTGCGTTGTCCACCAGATCAAAGAGAGCTGTCGAGAAGGTCGTGGTGCCCACCTGGTTATCTGGCACCAGAATGGCTGCTCCCGCATCCGACAACAGATGCGCGTTAGTAGTCTGATGATCTGCTGTTGCCAAAGGATACGGCACCAAAATGCTAGGGAGCTCTAGAGCTGCAATTTCGGCCACAGAGGATGCTCCGGAACGAGAAACCACCAGGTCAGCTGCTGCAAGCATGGCGCCCATGTTGGAGATGTAGGGCTTAACCTCCCAGCGAGCAGCCTCCTCGTCAGAAAGCTTCATAAGCGAGACAACCTCGTCGTAGAGCTTCTGGCCTGTTGACTGAATGATGCGAAGGTTAGGACGGGCAAGAAGCTCCTGCTTAAGCGCAGCAAACGTCTCGTTGATGCTACGTGCGCCCAAGCTACCACCAAAGATAAGCAGCAATGTCTGGTTGTCTACAATACCCAACTCTTGCCTCGAGGCGGCTCTGTCAGCAGAAAGAACACTCTTACGTACAGGATTGCCGGTAACCACAATGGAGTCTTGAGCCTTTACGTGGCCCTCAAAAGCCTTACGAGCCTCTGGGAAGGCAATACACACCTTAGATGCTTTACCAGCAGATACACGGTTAGCAAGACCGGTTACTGAGTTCTGCTCGTGAATCAAATAGGGGATGTGTAGCTTTGCGCAAAGCTGAAGCAAAGGCAGCTCAACATAGGCGCCAAAACCAATAGCAACATCAGGTGCACCCTGCTCTTTGAAGCGCTTGTGCAGCTGCATCTTTGCGCGCTCAAGATTGTAAGCCGCGCTGATGAGCGTCCAAGGACGTCTGCGATCAAAGCCATTTACATGAATAGGTACCAGCTCAAATCCTGCCTCAGGTACCAGCGTACCTTCAAGCTTGTTGGGCTGACCGTAAAACGTAACCTGATGGCCACGCTCACGAAGTTCCTCAGCTAGAGCCAGAGCTGGGTTAATGTGACCTGCGGTTCCACCTGCAGCAATTGCAACAGAGAGTTTCTTCTGTTCTGCCATGCAATCCATCTCCTAGAAATTTACTATCGACGAGGCCTGGTGCTATTTCCACGAAGCCTGTCCGATGCAGAAGGTCCCAAATCAATTCTGCGCCTACCGGAGGCGTCTGTTGTAATGCGGCCTTGAGGGGCGTCGTCATCTCTTGAGCGCAAAACGCCTCGTGAAGGACGTGCAGAGCTTTGTGCGCTGCTCTTAGGGCGAGAAGAACGTGGGAGTGGCATGCCTACTCCTACCCCACCATCAACCATGGTAAGACCAGCAAAACCTGGAGCATCAAAGGTATCCTGCTCTTCAGCTATGCTCCAAGAAGCGCGTTGCCTATCGTACTCGGTTTCTGGAAGCCTTGACTGCCTTGAAACAGACATTAAAAGACCAACCATCAAGATACTAGACATGATGGTTGAACCGCCGTAAGAGATAAACGGCAAAGGCTTACCAGAAAGAGGCAAAAGGCCCAAAACACCACCGATGTTAACAAAGGCCTGGATGATAAACATAGAGGTACAACCTGCAGCAATAAGCCTACCGGTCAAATCTGGCGCATAGCGAGCAATCTTAAAGCCTGCCCATACCAAGGCGCCAAATACAGCCAAAAGACCTAAAACGCCAATAAAACCCAGCTCTTCTCCAATAACTGCAAAAATAAAGTCATTGTGAGCCATAGGCAAATACGAATATTTCTGGCGAGAAAAACCAAAGCCAACGCCAAAAATGCCGCCAGAACCAAAGGCATAAAAACCCTGGGCAAGCTGATAACCTGCACCGTAATAATCAGCCCAAGGGTTGAGCATAGTCACAACGCGGGCGCGAGAATAATCATCTTTGAGTGAAAGAAACGCAAAGCCAATAAAGCCAGCAACAGCAATAGTTGCCAAAACCCTTCGGTCAACATCAGCTAGGTAGCCAATAACCAAAAGAGTTCCCACAATAATCAGTGTAGAGCCTTTATCTGGCTGAGCCAAGATAAGCACCAGCGGCACAAGCGCGGCAATAGCAAACTTTTTAAAGAACTCCATCTGATCTATGGTCTGATCAATAAAGTACTGTTGAGCCAGGTACGAGACGGATATTAAGATGGTAATCTTTGCAAACTCAGACGGCTGGAAAGAAAATGGTCCAATGGAAATCCAACGAGTTGCACCATATGCGTCGGCGCCCGCAATAGGAGTAAAAATAATCGCCAGCATTCCAATGGTCACAATCCAGATAGGTACCTGGAGGTTTCTTACTACTGCTCGGTAATCAATGCGAGAAACAATAAACGCTAACGCAACTCCTGCCGCAGCAAAGCTAAGCTGGCGTTGCACGTAGTAAAAGGGGTTATAGCCCATATCCTCAGATGTCATTGCAGAAATCGAGGATGCAGAGTAAATCATTACCAAGCCAAAGCAAACTAGAATTGCCGTTGACACCAGAAGCACCAGCCTAGGCTGCATAAAACGCTCTGGAATAGCTCCAAAGCGACCTTTAGTCTGTGAGCGCTCAGAAGACCTCTGGCGAGAAGTACGTGATTGCTGCGCGCGCTCCCCTGTTCTGTTTCTACTGGTAGCCATTATCGACCGCTCTCTTTTTGAGCAAGATCTGCCACCATCTGTTTAAAGACACGACCGCGCTGAGCCATGCCCGTAAACTCATCAAATGATGAGCATGCGGGTGAGAGAAGCACTACAGAACCTGGACGAGCAAGCTCTACCGCACGGTCAAAAGCTTCATGCATATGAGGCTCTTCTACCACTTCTGCATGGCCGCCAGAAACGCGGCGAAGCGCCTCTGCAAAGCGAGGACCTGCCTCTCCAAAGCAGATTGCGTATGCACAGGTAGTGGACACCTTCTGAGCAAACTCATCAAGCTCTGTGCCCTTATCGTGACCGCCAAGTAGCAAAATAATGTCTTTGCCTGGGAACGAAGTTAATGATTTTTCAACTGAATCAGTGTTTGTTGCTTTGGAATCGTTAACGTACAAAACACCATTAACCGTATCAACTGGCTCAATTCTGTGCTCAAGCGGCATAAAGTCCAACAGGGCATGCCTAATAGAAACAATATCAAGTCCCAGGAATAAGCCACATGCAGCTGCAGCAAGAGCGTTGAGTGCATTGTGTGCTCCCCTAATGTGGAGTGCATCCGCTGCTACAAGCTCCATCTCTTTACCAGATAGCCTGACTACCAGCGCTCCATTGCGTACAAAAGCGGCGTTTTGCGTACCGGGATCTGTCTGAGCAAGATGGCATACGGTAATGCCGCGAGCCTCAAGGCGAGAAGACACGTCCAGGCAGAACTCGTCTAAATCAGACACAATTGCCAGGTCGTTTGCATCAAGGTTGGCAAAAATCTTCTCTTTAGCTGCTGCATACGCCTCGAGTGAACCATGCCACTCAAGGTGATCCGGCGTAATGTTTAAAAGCATCGCAACGTGAGGATGCAATTTTTGAGTAGTAGCAAGCTGGAAGCTTGAAAGCTCTGCTACAAACCAGCTCCTAGGCTTTCTCTCTGCAAGTTGGTCCGTAATAGTTAGGCCAATATTGCCAACAGCGCTTGCATCAAGACCCGCATACTGCAGGATTGACGTGGTCAAACTTGTGGTAGTAGTTTTACCGTTTGTGCCGGTAATACCAATCCACTGTGAAGGACTCTCTTGATAGGCAAACTCTGGCTCGCCCATAATCTGCTGAGAAGCTTCCTTTGCACTTAAGAACAGCTCAGAGGTGTCTGGAATACCAGGAGATGCAATAGTCAGGTCAAAGGTACCCTTAACCTGATTGGAGCCGCATTGTACCTGTACGCCTGAGTCTGCAAGCTCTTGGATCTTCTCGCCAACAGTAGCATCTGCGCCGCCCACAAGAGTTACGGAAGACACACGACCCTCTGGCTGCTGCAGCAAATACGTGCAGACAGAGACGCCGGTCTTACCGAAACCAAGAACACAAACATTTCCAAGTGTTTCTAGAAGCGACACGCAATCGATCCTTTCTCAGAGCAATATCTTTAGTGAAGCTGGAAGTACAGAGCAAAGCCCAGAGCGGCAAATGCTCCGGAAATGATCCAGAATCTAAAGACTACTTTTGTCTCGTTCCAGCCAAGTTTCTCAAAGTGATGATGCAGTGGAGCCATCAAGAATACGCGCTTTTTAGTTGCCTTGTAGCTGACAACCTGAATGATAACGGACAGTGCCTCGATGATAAAAAGACCGCCCATAACCAGGGAAACTACCTCAGTCTTGGTAAGAACGGCCAGGGCCGCAAAGGCAGCGCCCCAGGCAAGAGAGCCGGTGTCTCCCATAAAAATGCTTGCAGGATAGCTGTTAAACCACAAAAAACCAATACAAGCGCCTGCGATAGATGCGGCAAAAACAGCAAGGCTACTCTCGCCATAGCGGAAAGCTACCGCAGCCATAAAAATCATGACGACCATAACGCAGCCACCAGCGAGGCCATCAAGGCCGTCGGTCAGGTTAACAGCGTTGGAGAGGCCAGCCATGAGCAAAAAGACAAAGAACAGGTACAGCCAGGGGATAGAAATAATGTTTCCGCCTAAATTGACGGTAGTAGTAAGGATACCCAGGTTGATATCAAGACCACCGGGGAACGCAATAATGGGCGTAATGCCCCAAATGTTAACTGCTGCCAGGCAAAATGCAACAGAAATGGTAATAAGTCCAGCCATCTTCTGAGATGCGGTAAGGCCAAGGCTTCTACCATGAGCAACAGACTCGATATCGTCCAGAAGACCAAGCGAGCCTGTGAGCAGCATAGCTGCCATAGCAAGAATGAGGTCGGTGTTCCACTGAGCAAGCGCTATACAGGTGAGCACAATGCTTACCAACATAACGACGCCACCCATAGTAGGAGTACCCTGCTTGACCAGGTGCTGCTGAGGGCCGTCAGCACGAACCTGCTGGCCCACCCCCTCTTTCTTCATCAGTTTGATAAAGAGTGGCATTAAGATCAAAGTGATGATGCAGGAGACACCAAGTGCTACAAACACCTGGTATGTTGGGTAAATAGTCTGGAAAAACATTACTCAGTAACTCCTTTTACAAAAATATCAAGCTGGGCAGACCTCGATGCCTTGGCGAGAAGAACGTCTCCTTGCGCTAGTACTGGTCCGAGCACGGTAAGTGCTTCGTTGACATCACTGAACTGTTCAATTTTATCTTCCGAGAAACCCATGACGCGTGCGGCTTCAACCATTTCACGCGCGGCTCCCGTGCCTACAAAGGCAACGAGGTCTGGGTTCTTAGCAGCAATATAGGCGCCCACATAACCGTGGAGGCGCTTCTCCTCTGGACCAAGCTCACCAATCTCTCCGATAAGAGCAATACGGCGGCCTTCCGCTGGCATCTGCATCAACACGTCAAGCGCTGCAGCTGTTGAGTTTGGACTTGCGTTGTATGAGTCATCAATAATTTTGGCGCCGCAGGTTGCATCAAGCACCGAAAGGCGCATGCGAGTGGCTTGCATCTGCTCAATAGCTTCTGCTGCAGCGTCAAGATCAAGGCCAAGCGTCTCTATAGCCTCAAGTGCCAAAAGAAGGTCGTCGACAACAACACGACCAGGTACCTCAAGGGTTACCGTGCGTGACCAGCCGGAAGCAGCAACGATGGTGGCAGTTGGCAGGCCTTCCTCATCAAGCGTAACCTGCTGTGCGCTCATGACGTCAGCCTCTGTTGCGCCCACTGTCTTGCAAACAACGTGAGCAGGACGAGCAAACTCATCTGCAATGAACTTGGTGTAATCCCCTGCCGAAGCTTGAATAAGCGTAGGCTCAATTGAGCCAAATGCTCGCATGCCAGAAACAATTTCTGCCTTGGCGCGCGCAATGTTTTCTCGACTGCCGAGAAGACCGATGTGGCTGGTACCAACATTGGTAATGACCGCCACCGTTGGACGGGCAACAGAGGTAAGCCTAGTAATCTCACCGGCGTGATTCATGCCCAGCTCAAGCACAAGTACCTCGGTATCTTCTGGAGTAGAAAGCACCGTGAGCGGCAGGCCAATGAGGTTGTTATGGTTGCCGGCGGTAGCATGTACGCGACGGGTTGCGCCGATGCCGCGGCGTAGCATTTCTTTGGTGGTAGTTTTACCAACCGATCCGGTTACACCCACAACCAGCCAGTTTGGATGGGCTTCTCGCCAAGCAGCGGCAAGAGCTAGCAGAAACGCCTCACAGTCATCGTCAGCGGCTTCAAGAACGCTGACTCCTGTGGCGGCCAGGTTGTCGAGCAGATTGTCTGCTACAGGCTCAGATGCCACTACAACAGCAGCGCCCGCCTGAGCAGCAGATAAGAGATAGGAGTTTCCATTGACCTTCTCGCCAGCAAAGGCCACGAAGAGCGAGCCTTCCTGGACCTCGCGAGAGTCAATGACGGCTGCGCCCGCAACCTCGCGGGTTCCGCGGCGGAGCAGTCGTGCATTTGTAGCTGCGACTATCTGTTCAACCGAAAGCTTAACCATGAGCTCTCCTAGTTATTGATTGGTTGAATATTAAGGCGTGTAGCTGCGTCTTTTGCAAATTGCGAGAAGACCACAGCAGCAGACTGCGATGCAAGCTGGTGGGTATCGTTAAGTCCAACGTAGACCATCAAATCAGATTCTGATGGATTCACGATACCGCAGAAGGAATCAACAAAACCGGAATTCTCGCCGTACGAGCCGGTTTCTTCCACAACCTGCTGGCCCGTACCTGTTTTACCAGCAACAGTATAGCCATAGATACCTGCACGAACACCGGTACCCTCTTTGACAACGGTAGTCATCATGTCAAGCTCGGCCGAAGCTGTGGAAGCGGAAATAACGTCTTTAGTAGGCCAGGTAACCTCTTGACCGCCCTTAGAAACCATAAAGTGTGGAGTCACCATAGTTCCCTTATTAGCAACAGCGGTATATGCACGAATGACCTGGATAAATGGGATTGCAAGACCCTGGCCAAACGCCATGTTTCCACCGGTTGGACCTTCATATTCGTCCAGAGAGCGGACAATTCCTGTGGCCTCACCAGGGAAGTCAATGCCCGTGGTGTGACCTATACCAAACTTATCAATTCCTGCTGCAAAACGCTCATCACCTATGAGCTGCGTCTCGAGGAAGGCCATACCAACGTTGGAGGAACGTCTGAGCATCTCTCTTACGCTCATGTCCATGGCGCTGGTACGCCAGTCATCGTCGGTAACCTTGTTATCTCCAACCTTGAGCTCGGTTGGAATGTTGAAGGTTGAATTTGGACCAAAGAGGTTGTTGTCTACACCAATTGAGGTGGTAATTACCTTAAATACCGAGCCTGGCTCATAGATACTTGAGACAAGCTTGAGGTTGAGGGATTCGTAGTCAACGCCGTTATCGCTCTTAAAATCTGGCAGAGGGTACGAAGCGGCAGCATAGATTTCTCCGGTACGAGGATTCATGGCCATGATTGAACCACCCTGCTGGGCTTCAAAGTCTTTGACTGCGGCAGTAAGCTGCTCTTCTGCCTTCTTCTGCAGCTCAATATCAATGGAAAGAACAATGTCCTGTCCATTTTGTGCCTCAGTGATGTTTGAGGTACCGCCAGCAATTGGCGTACCACCAGCGCCGGTCTCAACAATCATGTGACCATTAGTACCTGCAAGGATATCGTTGTAATAATACTCAAGGCCAGAAGCGCCCTCGTTATCTGCGTTTACAAAGCCCAGAATCTGAACACCAACGTTGCCATAGGGATAGACACGCTTGGTGTTGTTAACAAAATAGACGCCCTTGAGGTTTTTCTCGTCAAGTGCTTTTTCAATCTTAGAAGCGGTATCAGTGTCAACACGACGACGTACGTAGACAAAGGTGGTGTCTTGCTGCAGGTCTCCAAGGTAGTCTGAAGGGCTTCCGCCTAAGAGCGAGGCAAAAACCTGAGCTACGGAGCTTGCGTCTTTAATCTCTGAAGGATTGGCATAGATGTCTTTGCAGTCAACGCTCATGGCTAAGACATTGCCGTTGCGGTCGTAAATGGTGCCACGGCGAGCGTGCAAGACAATGTCGTTGGTGCGGTTATTCTCGGCGCCCTTTGCAAGATCTGCTGCCGTAAAGATTTGCAGCCAAGCAAGCCTAAGAACAACAATTGCCACCATAATGGCCATAGCAGCTGCTACGCGACGGAGTCTACCTTCAGGGCCAACACCATCCGAGCCACCGCTGCTACCACGATGACCACGAAAATGCACACGAGAGGCCTCGTCGTACGAGGCCTCAGGAGTTTTTCTGCGCGATGCGCGAGTATGTCGATTCTGCGTACTCACAACGTATATTTTACGCCTAAGCGTTGTTGCTTACATCTACAACAGGACGATTTGTCTCAAGAGTCATACCATAATTCTGAGTAGCAATGCGCTCAATGCGTGTTGTACTTGCAAGCAGGGAGCGAGAAACGCGCAGGGAATCGTTAGTTGCAGTTGTTGCGCGCATTTCATTTCTGATGACGTTATTAGCCTGAAGAGTTGAAACCGTAGCGGTAGAGATACCAATACGGACAACACCAAGTGTCAGGAAGAGTGCTGCAGCAACAGCAATAAGCTTGACACGCTGGATGAACTGGCTGCTTACGCCACGGCGAGCATCAGCATCAAGGCAGCCACCAGGGACAACCTCAAAAGATGTGCGAGTGCTCTGTTCAGGAGCGTACTCATGCTCAAACTGAGTTGTGCGTGCTACAGCTTCTGATCCGTAACGTGCCATTAAACTTCAATCCCTTCAAAAACTTCTTAACAACAAGCAACAAGTGCTATGGGGTACTTCATTTCTCTGGGTCGCGTTTAACCGCTACCCTCATCAGGGCGCTTCTCGCCCTTGGGTTGCGCTCTATCTCTTCTGGAGTGGCCACAAGAGGTTTGCGCGTAATCACGTCAACTATCGGCACTTGACCGCACATACAAACCGGAAGGTCTGGCGGGCAGATACAACCTTGACTCAGCTCGGAGAACACGTGCTTGACAATGCGATCTTCAAGCGAGTGGTACGAGATAACGCAAATCCTGCCTCCTGGATTAGCCCAGGCAATTGCAGAGCGTAGTCCGCGCTCCAAAACCTCAAGCTCGTGGTTTACTTCAATACGAAGTGCTTGGAACGTCTTTCTGGCGGGATGTCCGCCGTGACGACGCGCTGCTGCGGGAATTGCTGCCTTGATTACCTCAACAAGCTCAAGCGTCGTTTGGATGGGACGCTTTTCTCGCGTTTGTACAATGCGTCGTGCAATGCGTGAGGCAAATTTCTCGTCTCCGTAAATTCGAAGGATTCGGGCGAGGTCGGCTTCGTTGTAGGTGTTGATGACCTCTTGTACAGTTGGAGTTTGTTTGCCCGGGTCCATTCGCATATCCAACGGGGCATCTTCGTGGTACGAAAAGCCTCGCTCTGGGATATCAAGCTGAGGAGAAGAAACACCAATGTCAAAGAGGAAACAGTCAACTCCGGGGACTTCTGCAGAGACGAGAAGTTCATCGAGGTCGCCAAAGTTTCCCTTAAGCGGCAAAAACTCCGCGTTTGGTACTTCTTGCTTCAGGCGAGCAGCTGCTGCTTGATGAGCCATTGCATCCTGGTCAATTCCAATGGAAAGACCGTCTGGAGCAATCAGCTTTGCCATCTCTACGGTGTGACCCGCTCCTCCCAAGGTGCAGTCGCAAACAACTTCACCTGGCTTGGGGTCCAGCTCGCGCAGCACTTCTGCAAGCATTACTGGTTGGTGCCGATATTCGACTTTCAAGTTACCGTCTTCTACCTTCACGATCTTCTCGCCTCACTAGACGCCAAAGATGAGGTCCTCGAGCGTTGCAACGCGGTCATCTGCCGAGAAGAGGCTATTCCACTTGTTGGTGTTCCAAATCTCAAAGTGGTCGCCGTTACCGACAATGGTGACGTCGCGGTCAAGCTGGAGCTTCTCCCTAGCCTGTGGATCGGACTCGTCAATCTTTCCCAGAGCAACACGGCCGGCCGAGTCAATGTCGACGGTTGTTGCTGCTGCGTTCAGCATGCGAAGTGCTGTGACGTCGTCGCGGTTCCTTGGGTTGAGGTTCAGACTTGCAATCCAAGCCTCATACGCCTCAGGTGAGTAGCCGTAAAGCGCGTCCTGTCGACGGAGCAAGATGACAACATCGCCAAGCTGCTTGCGCTGAGCTGCAGGAAGAGTCACGCGAATCTTGGAGTCCAGCGAGCGCTGATACTGACCAGTAAGCATGTCTCCCCCTTTCACGTTGGCGCCCCTTGCCGCGCGGGCTGTGTTTGTGTTGTGTGTGCGCGGCAATGCTTGGGCATAGTCCGTCGATTGAACGTGAAATAAATATAACTCATTCCGACACTTAGACACACTAGAAAACACTTTCCAACACTAAGTATTTTTCTAATGGTCTAGCTGGGGTTTAACGTAGATATGAGATATGACATTTTGACCACAATATGTAGTGTTTAAAAAAATCCGAACTACAAAAGAACGGATTTTCTTAGTCTTGGACTCAATTTATTAATTTTTTTATGAAGTGAAAATTTTTGAGGAAATTGTGGTGAACTCGTGGCGAAAATCACACGTTACTCAAACAAAACCCCCACCTTGCTTTTACGCAGTCACCACTTTGTCCCACACCTGTCCCGCGCTTGTCCCGCGCTTGTCCAACACTTGCGTCAAGCGCGATTATTTGTCCGCGTGAACGTGGGCTCTTGGGTGAGCCTCAAGGTACACGTCTCTAATGTGCGACCTATCTACGTGCGTATAGAGCTGCGTGGTTGAAATATCAACGTGTCCCAAAAGCTCCTGCACCGAGCGAAGATCAGCGCCACCCTCTAGAAGGTGTGTGGCAAAACTGTGGCGCAGTGTGTGAGGATGCAAACCTTCAATCCCCACTACCCTGCCGTAATTTGCCACCAGTTTATGTACCGACTGGCGAGAAATGCGTCCACCTCTGGCGTTTACAAACACCTCAGATACCTGGCCGTACTTAAGCAAAAGCGAGCGAGCCTCATAAAGGTATGTTTTAAGTGCACGATGCGCAGAGCCCAACACAGGGACTACGCGCTCTTTGGAACCCTTACCAAAAACACGCAAGAGTTCATCTTCTAGAAGGACACCCCGAACCTCAAGATCGCAAAGCTCAGACACACGAAGACCGCATCCATACAGCAACTCAAGTATGGCTCTATCGCGAATACCTAGAGGCGAATTAGGGAACGGCTGATCAAGCAGCTCTTCTGCCTTCTCTTGAGAAATAACATCAGGAAGCCTTTGAATTCTTGCTGCGGTAGGTAAATCTTCAGCTGGAGATGACTCACAAATTTGCTCAACAGCCATAAACTTGTGGAAGTTTCTAAGTGCCGCAGTGTGGCGCTCAACCGAAGCTGGAGCCATTCCTAAATCTCTTAGAGAGCCTATGTACTCTTCGACATCGGAGCGAGTCACCTGATTGGGCAAAGTAATCTTTTTGCTATTCAGCCAAAGCAAATAACCCTCTAAATCTCTGGTATAGGCATCAAGCGTATTTACAGAAAGACCTCGCTCAACAGCAACGTACGCTAAAAATTCTGTACGCGCCTGAGCGAGGTCCATAAGTATTCTTCCCTAATAAAAATTCTGCTTAGAGAGTCTGGTTTACATCATGACGGTCAACACCCTCATGATGAGCGATTGCTGCACGTGCAAACTCACGGAACAAAGGCGCAGGATGAGTTGGACGGCTCTTGAACTCTGGATGTGCCTGACTTGCAACAAACCAAGGGTGAACAGACTCTGGAAGCTCAATCATCTCTACAAGGCGATCGTCTGGAGAAACACCAGAAACTACCAGACCAGCCTCAACAAGCTGATTACGGAATACGTTGCTTACCTCATAGCGGTGACGATGACGCTCGTAAACCAAGTTGTTGCCATATGCCTCGTGTGCAAGAGTTCCCTCAATAACCTTACAAGGATAAGAACCAAGGCGCATGGTACCGCCCTTGTCAGTAATATCCTCCTGATCAGGCATAAGATCGATGACAGGGTATGGAGTATCTGGACCAAACTCTGCTGAATTTGCACCCTCCATGCCGCAGACGTCACGAGCAAACTCAGTAACAGCCATCTGCATACCAAGGCAAACACCAAGGTAAGGAATCTTGAGCTCACGGGCACGACGAATAGCAACCATCTTGCCCTCTACGCCGCGAAGACCAAAGCCGCCAGGAACCAAAATGCCGTCCGCACCAGCAAGCTCCTGCTCTACGTCTTCTTCTGTCAGTTCTTCACCATTTACCAGGCGGATATCAACGTGCCTGCCATAGAAAATACCAGAGTGGTGAAGTGCCTCAATAACAGAAAGGTAGGCATCAGGCAGCTGCGTATACTTACCGACAACATAAATTCTTGTTGCGTCTTCAAGCGCATTTGCCTTGTGCATAGCGGTAGTAAATGCTTCCCAGCTGCCAAGATCACTTGGACGGACTTCAAGACCAAGACGCTCAAGTACCTTTTTGTCAAATCCCTGTGCTGCCAGATGTGCTGGAACATCGTAAATTGAAGGCAGATCATTGTTTTCAAAAACGCAATCTGCATCAACGTCGCAGAAATTAGCGATTTTCTCGCGAATAGATTTATCCACAGAATGGCTTGAACGACATACGATAAAGTCTGGCTGAATACCAAGGGAGCGAAGCTCTTTTACGGAGTGCTGCGTAGGCTTAGTCTTGACCTCATGAGCAGCAGCAATATAAGGAACAAGGCTCACGTGAATAATAGCAACGTTGCTTGCGCCACGCTCTTTTCTAAACTGGCGAATTGCCTCAACAAAAGGCTGTGACTCAATATCACCAATAGTGCCACCAAGCTCTGTGATGACTACATCAGCATTAGTAACCTCTTCAATGCGAGCAAAACGAGCCTTAATTGCATCGGTTACATGAGGAATTACCTGAACTGTACCGCCAAGGAAGTCTCCAGCGCGCTCACGCTGAATCAAAGACTGATAAATGAGGCCAGTGGTGAAGTTAGACTCCCTGGTAAGATTCTCGTCAATAAAGCGCTCATAATGACCAAGGTCAAGGTCAGTCTCTTTACCGTCCTCAGTGACAAAAACCTCACCATGCTGGAAAGGACTCATAGTGCCTGGGTCAACATTGAGATATGGGTCAGCTTTTTGCATCATGACCTTATAGCCACGAGCCTTAAGAAGTCGGCCGAGAGATGCAGCAGTGATTCCTTTTCCAAGAGAGGAAACAACGCCACCTGTTACAAATATGTGCTTGGTCATGGATTACTCCCGTAGGTAAGATTAGCCAATTACATTTCTACGGGTCTTTATATTATTCCGCTTTGAGACCCATAGAGCCGAGAAATTTAATCTCCAAACAAATACATTGTTATGTCCATGTAGTTCTGAAAAATCTAGCGGACTTCTGACAGCAGCTCATGCGCGTGAGCCAAAGAAGCCTCAGTTATAGAGCCTGAAAGCATGCGTGCAATCTCTTCTTCTCTCTGAGTACCAGAAACCTCTGTAAGAGAAGTTATAGGGAGCGCGTTATGTTCTTCTGTCTTTGAGACTACATACTGTTTAGAGGCCATAACAGCGACCTGTGGCAGGTGAGTTACCACAATCACCTGATGTGTTTTAGCAAGCTGCGCTAAAACCTCTGCAAGAGCAACGGCAGTAGCTCCACCAACGCCAGCATCAACCTCATCAAATACAAGCGTATCGCAGACGTCAGACTCTCCTAGAACCACTTTGCATGCAAGCATAACGCGAGAAACCTCACCACCCGAGGCAATCTTTCTAAGCGGACGAGCAGTCATCTGAGCTGAAGGCTTATACATAAGCTCAATCTTTGTAGAGCCAACTTTATTCCACTGCTCAAAAGGAAGATCTTCAAAGTTCAATTCAATCTGAGCTGAACCCATCTGCAGATGACTCATTTGCTTAGTAACTGCATCACAAAGTTTTGGAGCTGCAGCAACACGAACCTTTTTAAGTGCCTGAGCCTTTACGGTAAGAGTCTCTTTTGCCCTATCTACCTCTGCCTGTGCCTCACGAACAAGCTTTTCTGTGTCTCTTGTAACTTCAAGAAGATTTTGAGCTGCCTGGTATTTTTTAAATACGTCTTTCATGCCAGGACCATACGTTCTCATAAGACCCTGAAGACGAGCCATGCGACTTTGCATCTCTTCAAGTGCTTCTTCATCAAAATCGAGAGATCCAACATAGCTTCTGAGCTCTGAAGAAATATCCTCAATCTCTATAAGTGCGCTTGAAAGAGACTCTGCATAATTACCTAGCGTAACATCAAATGTTGCAGCACTTTGAAGCATCTGAACTGCATCAGAGAGAGAATCAATAACGCCCTCATCTCCTGAGAGTAACTCGTGTGTTCCTCCTGCAGCTTGAAGGAGAGCCTCTGCGTGTTCAAACCGAGGAAGTTGCTCTTCTAGATCTTCTAGCTCTCCTTCTTTAGGAGAGACCTCATCAATTCTTTGAACAAGAAATGCCGCTTCATCAATCTTTGCATTGCTAGACTGGCTTACTTCAATAACTCGTTGAAGTTCAGCGACTGCAGCATGGTAAGCATGAAGAGCGTCTACATACTCTGTCTGACAAGATTGAATATCTGATCCAATCCATGCGTCCAACATGCTGACATGGTTCTTTACGTCAAGTAGCCTTTGATGCTCATGCTGACCACACAGATCAATTGATGTTCCAATACCTCCGGCCAGTTCTTTAACTGATGCCATGTGGCCATCAATCTCTACTCTGCCTCTGCCATCAGCAGAGACTTTTCTAGAGACTACAATTCCCTCTTGATCTTCTGGTGAGGTAAAAAAGCGTGCCTCAACCCTAAGAGCGTCTGTTCCTTCTCTTACTGCAGAAGCATCAGCGCGCTCTCCTACTAAAAGCTTAATGGAAGATAAAAGAGCGGTTTTACCAGCACCTGTCTCTCCTGTTAAAACAGTTAAACCTGAGGCGGGAGCAAGAGAAGCATCTTCAATAAGTGCGACATTTTGCACACGAAGTTCATCAAGCATATGCGACCTGCTTACTGACCAGTTTTGCCGTAAAATACGCGAGAAACTGAACGATAGAAACTATCAGCGCTTCTATCAAGCAGAATGATATCTCCTGGTCCACGGCTAATACGAGCTTTGGTAGCCACACCCTCCTCTGGATGTTTAATGTTTTGTCCATCAGAGAAGAAGTGACATGTCGCTGGTCTATCTTTTGACATGGTAATTTCAACCACGTCAGAAGGAGAAGTAAGGAATGCACGAGCCAAAATAGTATGTGGTGCGATTGGCACACAAACCATTCCCGAGAACTCTGGTGTAACAATAGGGCCACCAGCGGCAAGAGCATAACCAGTAGATCCAGTTGCTGTACTAACGACAAAGCCATCTCCGCGAAGCTTATCGATATGGTTGCCCGATACAGAAACCGTAAACTCAACCATATCGCCTGCTCCACCTCTGGAAACTGCAAAATCATTGAGCGAGAAGGTCTTCTCGACGTAAGTTTCTCCAGATGGAAGCTCATATTCCGTTTCTATTGCAAGCGTTGCTCTTCTAGAAACGTGGAGCTCTCCAGCAAGAGCATCCGCCACCATCTCAATCATGTGATTAGGAGTTGCACTGGTTAAAAAGCCAAGGTGACCATAAGAAATACCCAAAATTGGAATTTCTGAATACTCAACAATTTTGGCGGCCCTCAGAAGCGTTCCGTCTCCACCAAGAGAAATAACAAGCTGGCAATCAGAACAGTCTACAACTTTATCTGGGAACAGCTTTTTATCGTGTGCCCACTGGACATCACAGCCCTGCTCAAAGAGCCATTCTTCAAGTTCACGTGCACCAGAAACAGCAACTTCTCTTGAATAATTTGGAACAAGAAGTACCTTCACGCAAACCACTCTCCCGATTTTGCTTGATTGCACAACTGAAACAGTTAAAGCGTCTGATTCGATGTACTTAGTATACCTAAAAAACTACGAACAATACTACAAAATAGAACATTCGTTCTATTTCACTATTTCTACAGAATGACTCGACACCACTGAAACAAGATCCAAATCATGCAAACCTGCCTTAAGCTGTCCAAACAGTAAATATTCCACGTTGCCCTTAGCACCGTGAATAGGACTTTCACACGCGCCCAAAGGACCCATATGAGCTTCCTTAAACGCATCGGAAACCTTTTGCAGCGTTTGCAGACGCACGGAGGCATCAGTCACAATACCGCCCTCGCCCACTTCTTCCCTCTTAGCTTCAAACTGCGGTTTGACCAGCGTAACAAAAACTCCTTCAGGAGCTAGAACGTCTAAAACAGAAGGAAGAATTGACAAGATTGATGTAAACGATACGTCACACACAGCAACATCAAAAACGTGCGAGTAACCCATTTCTGGCAGGGACGTAATATTTGTACGTTCAAGCAGTTCAACCCTGCTGTCTTTTCTGAGCGACCAATCAAACTGTGCATAGCCAACATCAACCGAGGTAACCGAAGCAGCCCCATTTTGAAGCAGGCAATCGGTAAAACCACCAGTTGAACAGCCAATATCTAAACATTTTTTCTGTTGAACCGTAAAATCAAAAACTTCAAAGGCACGCTCGAGCTTAAGTCCGCCTCGGCTCACGTATGGAATAGCACCTTTTACGTGCAGAAACAATCCCTCAGGAACAAGCTCTCCTGCTGAAGTTAGTCTTCTGTCGCTTGTAGAAACATCACCCGCAAGAATTGCGCGTAATGCAGCTTGAGTGTCCTTGAAAAATCCTTGCCTAACCAGCTCTTTATCGAGCCTTTGGCGAGAAATGCGTTGAGCCACTAGTGCTCATCGCTTTCTGAAACCGCATCATCAGACGACGTTTCATCTGCAGCTGAAGCCTCAACCTGCTCAGAAGAAGCCTGCTCATCAGTGGCAGCCGCTGCGCCGCTTGCGTCAGCTGCGTCCCCTGCTGCCTGGGCCTGAATCAGACGCTCTTCCTCTTCCGGCGTAAACTCTGTGGTGTCAACCATGTTGACAGCCTTTGAGCCTAGAGCAATTGCCTCATCAAAGAGGTCAAGAGAATGCTCCAGCGAGACGTTCTTATCGCGAACTTGATTAACAATTGAATCAAGTCTTGCGGTTATCTGATCAAAGCTCTGATATTCAGACGTATCGATTTTTGCCATGACTACTCTGCATCTTCCACAGAGCTCTCTAGCTCTTCTTCAGAAACGTCCTGCTCAGCAGACTGCTTATGGCACAGAGAATAAATGTCTTCTCCAGCCTCAATGTCATCAACAATACGACCAAGAACGCCGTTAATAAAGCGAGGAGAATCATCGCCGCAGTAAGCGCGAGCAAGGTCAACTACCTCGTTAATAGCAACAGCCACATCAACCTCAGGAACCTCCAGAATCTCGTAGAGAGAAATTCTTAGAAGATTGCGGTCAACAGAAGGCATGCGATCAATTGCCCAGTCTTTTGAGTAAGCAGCAATGATGTCATCAAGATCATCTCTGATGCCATCTGCTCCCACTGCCAGTGACTGCGCATACTCGTCAAGAGGTCCCTCGGAGAGCGTGTAGTCTCCGTCGAGGACCTCAAGAACGCTGCGATTAGTGGCTTCAGCCTGGAACAAAAGCTGTAGTGCTTGGCTACGGGCGCGGGTACGTCCAAAAAACTTAACGCTCAAGCCTACTCCTTAGGAAAAACAAGGCTGTCAATGTAAACATCAACGGAAGCGATACTGACGCCAATCTGCTCATTTACAGCAGTTGCAACAGCAAGTCTTACCTCAGAAGCAAGCTTTGTGAAAGGATAGCCATAGAAAACGGTGAGGTGAACTCCAAGATGAAGCTGACCGTTCTCTACGCCTGCCTCAACAGCCTTCTCTGGTGCAAGACTCCTGCTGGTAAAGACGTTAATAAGATTGGATGCCAGTGTATCGTTTCCGCCAACGGAGGCAACACCTTCAACACTTCCAGCAGCGCCGGAGACAACCGTTGAAATTACATCTTTTGAGATGCCGATGCCTGCTATACGAAGCTCTGTTTCAGCCATGTCTACCCCCTAAAAAGACAAACTGTCTTTGAAATAATTACTCAATACCTGTTGGGCGCTTATGCACCCAAAGCATATGCGTTAAACGCGAGAAACAAACTTGCCGTCGCGGGTGTCAACCTTAATGCGCTCACCCTGGTTCAGATACATTGGAACCTGAAGCGTGGCGCCAGTCTCAATAGTTGCTGGCTTGGTGCCGCCCTGAACGGTGTCACCCTTGAAGCCTGGGTCAGTCTCAGTGATCTCTGCCTCAATGAACATTGGAGGCTCAACACCAAGAAGCTCAGTGTCTGCATAGAGAAGCTGTGCGTTATCGTTCTCCTTGAACCAGACGCTCTTCTCGCCAATGAAATCAGCAGGAACAGCTACCTGATCGTAAGTCTCATTGTCCATGAAGTAGAAAGACTCACCGTCGTTGTAGAGGTACTGCATCTCTTTGGTGAGCAGAAGAACGTTCTCAAACTTGGTACCAGCGTTGCAGGTCTGATCAATAACGCGGCCAGAACGAAGGTCACGAATCTTATAGCGGACAAAAGCGCCACCCTTACCTGGCTTTACGTGCTGGAACTCAACGATGGTGTAGTACTTATCGTTAATCTTAAGGCCAAGGCCGTTCTTAAAATCTGCGGTGCTGATAGTTGCCACGTCTAACTCTTTTCACTCGATAAAGTCGCGAGAAGAACGTGAATTTTCAAACTACCCGCGACACGTATATGCATGTTGGATTTTATCAGTTTCACGCCTTCCGTGCTGGCGGCTCTTGTGAAAATGCAAAATTTGCTTACTTCTTTTTAATAAAACTCTCTTTAATAAGGCGAGGAAGCTGTGGGATTGCCATAAGTCCGTGCTTAAAGACAAACCAGAAGTTTGGAGAACGCACGAGTTTCTCCTCCCCTATATAGGCGCGAATTGTCCTTAGTGTTGCTTTATTGTCTCGTGTAGAAAACGAGTAGTTACCATTGTTTTTAGTAAAAATAGCAAAGCGAGAAATGCTTTTGGTACGTCCCATAACTGAGGCGGCCACGTGATCAATCTGGTCCCAAGGAATTTGAATGTAATCTTCAGGATTTTTCTGGTTGTAGAACTCAAAGGCCTTATTGCCAATAAGGATGTCGCCATACGTAGCTAGCCCGTGGAATGACGTTGCCTTTGCGGTGTAGTCAACCGTACTGTTTTGAGACTGAGCCATACAATCCTTTCAAAAATGGGTCGCACCCATTATAGAGCGCGACCCATATTCGTGCGACTTTAAGTACTAGAACGTACGCTTACTCATTACATAAAGCCAAGGAGTCGACCAATAATACCAACGGCAAAGAGAGCCAAGATGATAGCAATTGGAGAGACCTTCTTCTTAAGCAGTGAGCAGCAGAGCAGTGTCAGACCAACAGCTGCCAGTCCAGGAACAAGGGAATCAAGGTTGGACTGAAGTGTGGTTACCTTCACTGGATCAAGACCGTTTGGTCCAAGTGCAGCGTAAAGCTTTAATGCCTGGTGCATTCCCTCTACTCCTGAAGGAATGCTTGTCCAATCAATGTAGGCACCTGCCTGCTGAGGAATGGTAGAAACAACTGGGGTAAATGAAATTGAAACCCAGCGCTGTACCAGGGCGCCAATGATAAACATACCAAGAATAGAAGCACCCTCGGTAATCTTGCCCAGCATGCCGCCAGAAAGATCGGAAGAGATTGAGGCACCTGCCTTGTAGCCAAACTCCTGGGTGTACCACAGGAAGGAAAGGCGGATGACGTTCCACAGAACAAAGAAGAGAATAGGGCCAAGTGCAGAACCACCAAGAGCAATAGATGCACCAAGTGCTCCAAGAATTGGACGGACAGTAAACCAGAAGACTGGGTCACCAACACCGGCCAGAGGGCCCATCATGCCTACCTTAACGCCCTGAATTGCAACATCGTCAATAGGCTCACCGTTAGCACGTCCCTCTTCCAGTGCAAGGGTAACGCCCATGACTGGTGCAGAAACATAAGGGTGAGTGTTGTAGAACTCAAGGTGGCGCTTAAGAGCTGCTACCTGATCTTCTTTGTTTGGATAAAGCTTTTTGATGGCTGGAATCATTGAGAATGCCCAACCACCGTTCTGCATACGCTCGTAGTTCCAAGAACCCTGAAGGAACTGATGACGAAGAGCAACAGACATGCGGTCTTTCTTAGAAAGCTGAATCTTATTCTCCATTAGTTTCACGCTCCTTCAGAATTAGTAGTTGTCAATAATATCGCCGAGCGGATCACCAGATCCGCCACCTGCGCCGCCACCCTGCTTAGCAAGGTCTTTAAGACCAATGTAGAGAATAGCAAGGCAAACACCAATAACACCAAGAGCAATAAGAGTGAGCTGGTTAATAGCAGCAAAGACAAAGCCAAGAGCAAAGAACGGCCAAACCTCACGAGTAGCCATCATGTTAATGACCATTGCGTAACCAACAGCAGCAACCATGCCGCCGCCAACTGCCATACCGCCAGTGAGCCACTTAGGCATTGCGTTTAGAGCATCAGTGACAATAGCTGGGTCAATGAAGCAAAGAGCAGCTGCAGGAACAGCAATACGTGCGCCCTGCATGAGGATAGCTACAATGTGCCAACGCTCGATTGCAGCAAAATCGCCCTTCTCGGCAGCTGCGTCCATGGCATGGACAATACCAGTTGCAATAGTACGAGCAATCATGGTGAGGAACAGGCCTGCTACGGACAAAGGAATTGCAAGTGCAATAGAGGTGTTAATAGCAGCGGTGGTGTCAGTGTCTCCGCCGTTAAGTGCCAAAACCATAATGATTGCAGATGCGACAGATGCCAAAGCTGCGTCTGGTGCAACTGCAGCTCCGATGTTTGCCCAACCAAGAGCAATCATCTGAAGAGAACCGCCGAGGATAATTCCCTCAGCAGGGTGACCAGTCACAAGGCCAATCAGTGAGCAAGCAACCAGGGGCTGGTGGAACTCCCACTGGTCAAGAATACCTTCCATGCCAGCGAGAAGAGCAACAATTACGACAAGCAGTATTGTGATAGGTGTCATTTCTACCTCCTTCTAGTTACTTACGGGCGCCAAGCTCAGACTTAGCTTTTTTAAGCATTGCCTCAAAGTTCTCTGCGCTGTCTGCAGGAACCTTACGAACATCAAACGTTGTACCGCACTCGCGGATAGCTTCAAGAGTCTTTACATCGTCCTCATCCATAGCAACTGCGTTGGTAACAACAACTTTGCCAACAGAATGAGCCATAGAACCAAGGTTTGCTTCCTTGATTTCTACGCCACCCTCAATAGCACGAAGCATATCTTGAGGAGTCTCAAACAGAAGCATTGCCTTGGTATTGCCAAAACGAGTGTCGTGAGCAATCTCAATAATCTTCTTAATAGGAACAACGTGGACATGTACTCCTGGAGGAGCTGCCTGAATAATCATGGTCTTGCGGAGCTCATCTTGAGCAACACCGTCAGAGCAGACAATAATGCGATCTGGCTTGGTCATCTTTGTCCACGTAGTTGCAACCTGACCATGCAGAAGACGGGTATCAATACGAGCAAGAACAATCTTAAGCTTGCCATCACCAATAACAGTACCCGCAGGAATTGCACCCTGAGGTGCTGCTGGAGCAGCAGGAACATCAGTAGGTGTTGCCTCTTGTGGCTCAAGCTCTTCTGGCTTAATCTTTACGCCCATACGAGCTTCAGAGTAGATCTCTTTTGCTACCTCAGCTGCGGTATCTACACCAAGACGAGAGCCATAAGCTGCAATAAGCATTGGGAGGTTAAGGCCAGTAACAGCAACCCAATCCTCTTTACCCTCTTCCTCAAGAACGCGAGAAATCTGGTTAAAGGGGGTGCCACCCCATAAATCAACCAAGAACAAAACGTGCTCTTGATCTTCAAGCGTGGCAATTGCTTCGAGAATCTTCTGGTGCAGGTCATCTGGGCCCATATCAGGAGTAAGCGTTACAGCTACAACGCCTTCCTGTGGTCCAAAAATCATGCCGCCAGAATCTTTGATGCCCTCGGCAAATTTGCCATGGCTGGCTAGAACGATACTAACCACTTCTACCTCCTTCTTTTACACCTAATAAAACAAATGAAACTGTAAACATAACAATGAAAATAACATTTACTTTTCTGATTTTATTACATATATCTGAAGCGTGTCTTCACTAACCTAACTCTTTTTAGATTTTTTAGGTTGTATAAGCCAATTTTAGGGCGAGAAGACCTTCTCGCCCTAAAGGTGAACAAAAAATGCGGCCAGAAACCTAAAGCTTCTGACCGCAAAAATTCTGTATATCGTAGCTCGTTAGCAGCCAACGGACACAAGATCGTGCGTGGACTGAGTAAAGACGTCATAGCCGTCCTCAGTAACAACACCAAAGTCCTCAAGGCGGATACCAAACTTGCCAGGCAGGTAAATGCCAGGCTCATCAGTAACAACAGAACCTGCTGCAATTACCTTGTTCCAACGAGGATTGAAGAAGGGGCGCTCGTGAATCTCAACACCAACGCCGTGACCAAGGCCGTGACCAAAGTACTCACCGTAGCCAGCCTCAGAGATAACCTTAACTGCAAGGTTATGAATATCAGAACCAGTGACACCTGCATGAATAGCTGCCGCGCAAGTTTCGTTTGCCTTGCGGACAACGTCAAAGACGTGCTGCTGCTCCTCGGAAGGTGCGCCAACAACAACAGTACGGGTCATATCTGAGTGGTAATCCAGATAACCTGCGCCATAGTCCATAACAATCATGTCACCTGTCTGAACTACGCGCTCACCTGGCTGAGCGTGAGGATTAGCACCATTAGGACCAGAAGCAATGATGGAATCAAAGGACAGAGCATCTGCGCCGTTGGAGAGCATGTAGTTCTCAAGCTCTGCACGGATCTGCTGCTCAGTGAGGCCAGGCTTGATGTACTCGCAGATGTGGAGGAACGCCTTGTCAGTAATTGACTGAGCGTGCTTCATAAGCTCAATCTCAGCTGGGTCTTTAACAATACGCAGCTCAGCAATATCACCATGCATGCGTGGAAGCAAAGCAGCAACAGAACGATCACGTAATGCCTGCTCAAGGCCATCAAAGAACGCAAGATCAACGGTGTCCTCAATAGCAACTACGCGAGCACGAGCCTCAGCAATATGAGCGGCAACCCACTCGGTAGGAGTAGTGACTTCCTGGTCAAACTTCCATGGAGAATCAGCACCAAGGCGCTCCAGGAATGTGTTGTAGTAACGAGAGTCAGTGTGCATGAAGAGCTCATCCTGCGTGATAAATGCAGTATGTGCCTGCTCAAAGTCAAAGACACGCTCAGCGTCAGTCAACCAACGAAGATCTGGGTTGTGACGTAGAACAACAGCGTCGTAACCCCTCTGAGCCATTACCTCGCGAAAGCGCGCAACGCGCTTTGCTGCTGCCTGTAAATCTGCCATTTCAAATCCCTTCTCGAGATGTTTACAACAAAGAGTTGCACCTTGTGGAGTCGCCTCAGCAAACAGGCTCCTTACTGCAAGATGCGGCGCTTTAATGCGAAGCGTGAGCCTCACACCAAGCACGGGCATGTTCGGCGAGAAGTTCCTCGTCGACTGAAGCTAATCTTACCCTTCCAATAGACATTGGAATCGGCAACATAAAACGATTAGTAGAATGGAAACATTCCTGTTTGAGCGCTTCGATAAGCTGCTCAGAAGTAATGTCACAGGTAACAAAGCCAATATTCAAGCGCTCAAGAATCTCGTCTTGGGCAAGCATATCGTCAAAAGAAAGCGACTCTTTAGCTACTGCAATTCTTGCCGAGAAACGCAGCGCGTCTGCATAAAGTGCAGAAAGAGGCTGATCAGCTGGGATGAGCGGACGAAGTGCCTCCACAAAAACCCAACCGTAAGGAACAGACTGCTGAATAGCAATAGCGGAAGAATCAGAAAGGCGGCCACGGGTCTTAGTAGACTCTGCCAGCTGTTCTGCAACTATATCGGCAACTCCAGAGGAGAGGTTATCTGCTCTATCCCAAATGCGTCCAAACTCCGCCTCATTATCAGACATAGCCGTTGCAACCATACATACCTGGGCAACCTTAGCGCTGTCATCGCAAAGATCCATAACCTCAAGATCAGCAAAGCAGAAACGAGCACAAGGCTTAGTGGTAACAAGACGCTGATGTTCAGTGTCAGTATCAAGCGCGCGAGGAGTAATAGACGAGACAATAACTGCTGCTAAATCAAGTGGAACAGTAGCAAGGGAGACTCCCCCACACCACTTGTTTGCCACGTGGTTAGCAAGAGAAATGACACCCTCGTGACCCACGGCAACTACTAAATCATCAGCTGTCAGGTGCATTTCTGCCAAAGCAGACAATACCTGTGCCTCAGTTGCCACGGTAGTTGTTGCCTTGCCATCTTCTACATCTACACGTGTGACGAGAAAACCAATGGTAGTGAGGTCTCTACGCAGAAGCTCAGCAAGGTCTTCGTCTGCCTGATTGCTGACAAGAAAAGCACAGCGATGAGGTCTTCCCACTGCGGTTCTGAGCTCAGTACCAAAGTTTGAAAGAACGCCTGCACCAGAACGAAGTGCAATAGAGCCACCAGGAATAGAAACCCACTGTTTAATCTGAACAGGTGGCAATTCCTCTTCGAGCTCAGCCTGGACATTGTCACTCATAGAAGACCTCTTTCCCAAAGCAGCTTGCCAGAATCAATGGCTACCTGCTCAAACGTTTTCTCACGAATATCAATAGTAATATCAGCAGCAGCCTCATAACGCGGGCGCAGGCGTCTATAGAGCTGAGTAGCGTTTTCAAAGCTTCCCAGATCGGGACGCCTATCTGTGCGCTGAATTTGGCGAAGCGAGTCAGAAAGATCGCCGTCGAGAAACACAATGACTCCCATCTCACGCATAAGCGCAAGATTGACGTCCTTCTCGACAATTCCACCGCCGCAGCTTACCAGCAGTGACTTCTTAGACTTAAGCGTGTGCAAAACCTCAGTTTCTGCCTGCCTAAAAAGCTCTTCACCGTCATCTTCGTAGATTTCTGCCAGTGATTTTCCTGCTATACGCTCTGCTAGGCGATCGGTGTCAACATAACGACGGTGAAACAGCTCGCCCAAATTACGTGCGAGTGTGGACTTTCCGGCACCCAGAAAGCCTACAAAAAAGATATGATCACAGCCCTCATGTACAACGTATCTTGAATCGCGAAGCTCCATACTCCTCCAGCCTTTCAAGATGATTCTATCATCGAGTTGGAGCAAGTAAACTAAAGCCGTCTTGTTATGACGTAAAAGTTACATTTTTTAAAATGCGGCGCTCGACGTGACGAATGATATTGGTGTACCAAAGATCCTCATTGGACTGCGGCTTTACCAAAATAGTTGAAACACCAGCCAAATTACCTGCAATTACATCAGTAAAAATCTGGTCTCCCACCATCACGGTTTGCTCTTTAGTTGCCGAGAAACGCTTCATAGCAGCAGTTAGCGCGCGAGGAAGCGGCTTACACGCAAAGCCCTCTCCTTCAATTCCCAGCTCGTGAGCGCTACGCTGGACCTCATTGAGGTGAATGTTATTGGAGATGAGACAGAGCGTTAGTCCAGCCGCATGAGCCTTCTCAAACCAGGCAGAAACCTCTGGCGGCACCATCTTGGTGTCTCGGGGCACACAGGTATTATCGCGATCTAGGAGCACAAGTTTAATCCCCTGCTGAACCAAATCCTCTATTGAGATGTATTCAACAGTAGAAACGTATTGTGTTGCTTTGATTAAACTCATGCCACACCAGCTATTGCTTACTTGCGGCTTCACGCTCGCGTGCGTTTTCAATAGCCTGCTGATGTTCGTCGTACGTCTCTGAGAAGACGTGCTCATCCGAGGTAATCCAGAAGTAGTAATAATTGGTTGCTGCTGGATCCATAGCTGCCTTAATAGAGGCATAACCTGGGGAGCAAATAGGCGTAGGTGTCAAGCCCTTAAACGCATATGTGTTATAGGGGTCGCTTGTCATCGAGCTGAGGTCTTCTGCAGTAGCTTCCCTACCCAGGGAATAAGCAAGGGTAGCGTCACTTTGCAGATACATATCATCATACAGGCGGTTGTAGAAGACAGATGCAACCTTAGGACGGTCATCATCAGTCAGGGCTTCTCGCTCAATAATCGATGCCATGATGATGATTTGCTCGTTTGTAAGATTCAAGTTGTAACGCTTATTAAGCGTGATGCGAGCAGCGTCCAGGTTAAGATCAGCTGTCTCTGTCTCAAACTGATCAAGCATGGCACGGATGACCGTATCGGCAGTTACATTGCTTTCTGTAAAGGTATAGGTCTTGGGGAACAAGTAGCCCTCAAGAGAATCGTTAGCGTCTACTGCGCCAGCAAGGAACGGATAGTCAGCAACATAATTGGATGCTTTTGCCTGATTCAAGAAATCATCGCGAGAAATACCAAAGTAGTCCTGAACCAAATCAGCAACCTGAGAAACGGTATAACCTTCTGGTACGACAAAGCCACTACCAGGAGCATTAGGGCCAGAAATAAGCAGATGAACGATGTCTGCTGGCTTGGTACCAGTGGTAATAACATAGATACCGCTCTTAATTTTCTGCTCAGCATCCTGACGCTTTACCTGGTTTAAGAACTCGCTCTTAGTAGCAATAATTTTGTTCTCAAAAAGAATCTTTGCGACTTCCTGCGCGCCAGCACCATCTGGAATAGTAATGGTAACTTGCTGTCCAGCGGTAATTTCTTGTGTATCAGAATTAGCACGAGAAAGCTCTGGAAGTGCTACTTTCCATACAAAGATGCCAAGGGCCGCAACCATGATAAAAGCGATAAGTGCTGCAAAAATACGAGAACGCTTTGAAGCCTTCTTATCTCTATGCTTTACCTGCTTGTTCTTTGCCATATGAGTGACTTGAGCGCTTCTTGAAGAAAGCTTGCCACCGGTAAGTGCAGGTAGCGATCCTGTAGCCTCAACTGAAGGCTGCGTGATCTGTTCCTGCTGAGCCTGCTCTTCCTGAGCCTGTCCTTCTGGTACAGGAGAAGAAAAATGTGCGCCCTGACGACGCGGAGAAGAACCATTGGATAGGGTGGGCATTTAGTCTCCCTTATTCATCTGTGCATCAAGCCATGATTGCAAAAAGAGCGAAGCAGCAACCATGTCAACTTTTCCACGCATGGCTTTTTCAGATAAACCTTGCGCTCGAAGAATCTTCTTTGCTTCCGCAGAAGAAAGTCTTTCGTCAGTAAATTCTAATGGAAGTTGGCAGTTCTTCGCAATTTGCTCAGCTTGAGCGGTAATTTTTTGGGCCTGTGGTCCATCTTCGCCGGCGAGCGTCTTAGGACGACCACATAAAAGCAGTTCTGGCTCCCAATCTTCAAGCACAGCTTTAAACGTACGTGCATGTGAGAGCACCTCTTGCGCAGGTAGCACGCAAACAGGTGATGCAATAGCACCATCGGGGTCACTTACAGCAACCCCGATGCGAACTTCACCAATATCTAAAGCTAAAACGCGCAAACGTTACGCACCAAGCTTTGTTTTTGCAGCCTCAAGCGCAGCATCAATTCCTGCAGCGTTTGAGCCACCTGCCTGCGCCATTGCTGGCTTACCGCCACCACGGCCACCAACAAGCTCTGCAATCTCTTTTACAATGTCTCCTGCCGAGAAGCCCGCTGCAACTGCAGAATCAGTGGCACCTGCAAGCAGAGAAACCTTACCGTCAGCGGTTGCGGATGCAATGACGCAAGCAACAGGCTGGCCGTCAGATGCATCGCGGATACCGTCCCATGCGGAGCGGAGTTCTTTGCCAGAAAGGCCCTCAAGCTTAGCAATTACACAGCTATAACCATTAAGCTGAACGGCAGACTTAAGTGCTTCTGCTACCTGATTGCTACCTGCTCCCGTAAGAGCAGCCTCAAGCTTATGGTTTGCAGTGCGAAGATCTTGCTGCAGCTGCTCAACGCGGTCTGCAACAGCAGAAGGACGAACCTTCAGAGCTGCGGCAACCTCATCAAGCTGAGCCAAGCGCTCATCAACGTACTCGATAGCGCCCATAGAAGTTACCGCCTCAATACGCCTTGAGTTAGAACCAACGGAGCTCTCAGAAATAATCTTAAAGAGGCCAAGGTCTGCTGTGTTGCGTGCGTGAGTACCACCGCAGAGCTCACGAGAGAATGGAGTGTCTTCTACACCAGCAGAGACAACGCGTACGACATCACCGTATTTCTCGCCAAAGAGTGCAACGGCACCAGCGGCCTTTGCATCTTCAATGCTCATAATCTGAGTAACAACAGGCTTAGCGGCAAAAATCTCTGCGTTTACCATGCCCTCAATGCGATCGAGCTCATCTTTGGTAAGAGCCTCAAAGTGCGTAAAGTCAAAGCGCATACGATCTGGAGCAACAAGAGAACCAGCCTGGTTCACGTGGTCGCCCAAAACCTTCTTAAGTGCAGCGTCAAGCAGGTGAGTTGCCGTGTGGTTGCGGCGTATTAGCTCACGACGACCAGCGTCGATAGTTGCGGTGACAGAATCACCAACAGAGATAGTGCCCTCCTCTACCACGCCAACGTGGGACTCAAGACCGCCGTCGCGGTGCTTGGTGTCAGTGACGTGAACGTAGAGACCAGGAGCTGTCAGCTTGCCGGTATCACCAACCTGGCCGCCCATCTCTGCATAGAAAGGCGTGCGGTCAAGTACAACCTCAACCTCAGAGCCAGCAGATGCGGACTCAACCTCCTGTCCATCCTGAACAAGAGCAACAACACGAACGCCGGAGAGCTCGTTGTTGTCATAGCCGTCAAAGACGGTCTCATCAAGGCGGTCAGAGAGTGCAACCCAGATGCTCTGAGCGTTACCCCAGGCATCGCGGTTAGCAGACGCACGAGCGCGCTCACGCTGCTCAGTCATTGCAGCATCAAAGGCGTCCATGTCAACAACGTGACCTGCATTTGCAGCAATCTCACGAGTAAGGTCAATAGGGAATCCGTAGGTATCGTGCAGAAGGAAGGCAACCTCACCAGAAAGCTGTGCGCCGTCCTCAAGCTGCTCAAGCTCTGCAGTGAGCTTGGACTCGCCTGCGTCAAGCGTAGCGCCAAAGCGCTCCTCTTCTGCAGTCAGAATGCCGTCGATAAGAGCGCTCTTCTCGACAAGCTCTGGATATTCTGCGCCAAGCAGAACAGCAACCTCATGTGCGTACTCTGCCATGAAGGTGCCCTGAATGCCCAGTAAGCGGCCGTGGTAGACAGCGCGACGGAGCAGGCGGCGAAGAATGTAGCTTCTACCCTCGTTACCAGGGAGAATACCATCACCAATCATAAAGGTAACTGCACGAGAGTGGTCTGCAAGGATACGCAGGCTGCGGTCAATCTCATCAGTTGAGTGATACTTTTTACCAGAGAGTTTCTCGCCCAAAGAGATGAGGGTACGCATGATGTCACCCTCGTAATTGGTGCCTTCATGCTGCATGATAGCTGCGATACGCTCAAGGCCCATGCCGGTATCGATGTTGCGATGAGGAAGCTCAGGCAGAGAACCATCTTCCTGGCGATCAAACTGAGTAAAGACGAGGTTCCAGAACTCAAGGTAACGGTCACCGTCGTCTCCAGGAGCCTCTCCCTCAAACTCAGGACCCTGGTCAAAGTAAATCTCAGAGCAAGGACCACAAGGACCAGTTGGACCAGCTGCCCAGAAGTTGTCTTCCTCGCCCAGACGGGTGATGTGATCTTCTGCTACACCAAGAGACTTCCAAATCTCAATTGCCTCATCGTCGTCAGTAAAAACAGTAAAGTACAGGCGATCAAGAGGCAGGCCAAGGTGCTCTGGAGAAGAAATAAACTCCATTGCCCAGGTGCATGCATCGCGCTTGGTGTAACCACCAAAGGAGAAGTTACCCAGCATCTCAAAGAATGAGAGGTGGCGTGAGTCACCAATGTTGTCAATATCGTTAGTGCGAAGGCACTTCTGGCAGGAAGTTGCGCCAATCTCCTTCATAGTCTTGATGCCCTGGTAATACTCCTTGAACTGGTTCATGCCAGCATTAGCAAGAAGCAGCGAAGGATCAGAAGGCACCAGAGATGAAGAAGGATAGCGCTTGCAACCCTTGCTCTCAAAGAAGCTTAGGAAGTCATCACGAATCTCTGCTGTTGTCATTGTTTTATAGTCAGCCATAAAGTACTTCTCCGTATTCAAATAACTACTCTTTTGTACTGTCTGAGTCTACCGCATCTGACGATGGTTTATCTGGTTCCTTAGTAACTTCTTGAGTATTCCTAAAAAGTAACTGAGAAAAATCATGTCCAAGAATCTTGGGTGCGGGAGCTGAAGACTTGCTGCGCACATGAGCCGTAGTGTCTTGATCAACAAGACGCGACTCCTCAAAGAACTTTGGGTCATCGAGGGCATCATACTCTGGCAGAATAGCGCCTGACTCATCCACATACTGAGTCGAGTTAAAAAGCGCGCCATTTGGCGAGACGATCTGTCTGCCCGAATACTTCTCAAAGAAGTACACAAAGATGCCCCTCAGTGCTGCTGTCAAAGGTATGGCAAGAATAGTTCCAATTACTCCGCCAAGAGCGCTGCCAATGACAATACCAACGAGCGAAAGACCCGGGTGAACTTTAACGCTAGTTGCCATAACCAAAGGTGAAAGCACGTTATCAACAACGTTTTGTGCAACCATCAAGATAACGATAGTCCATACGGTCATGACAGGGTCTACCAAGATGCTCAAAATAAGAGCAATACCTGCCGAGAAAACCGGTCCAACTACAGGAATAATATGGAAGATTCCTGTAACCATGCCAATAAGAGCGGCATAAGGGTTGCCTAAAATCAGACACCCAAAGTACACAAGAATGCCATTAATCGCAGAGGTAATGATAGTGCCTCGCATATATCCACTGGTAGATCTACTTAAGATTGCAAGAATAAGTCTGAACTCATTCTCTTTTTGAGGACCAGCAATAATAGCCAGCTCACGCACAATAACGGGATAATCTTTAGCCAACCAATAGGCAAGCACTAGGCCTAAGAAGAAGACCATGAGTTGGTTTGCCATAGAAGAGATGTTGCCTAAAGCAGATGTGGAAAGCCAACTCAAAATACCAGAAGCAACTGATATTCCAATACTTGATGCCTGTTCAATTGCAAGTTCTACTGTCTGTCTAACAGCAGGGTTACTTTGAGTGTCAAAGTTCTGCCAAAACTCCCTTGCCATTGCTCCTATCTGACTTGCATACGAAGGAGCGTTTCTGAGTAGCGTAGTAAGCTCAAATACCAATGGCTGCGCAATCAAAATCAAAAATCCTACCAACACAATGAGCGTAAGAACAAGCGCGATAAGAGCGGAAATGCCACGAGGCACTCCTCTGTCTTCAAGCCAATTGGTAACAGGGCTACAGACAAACGCAACAATTGCGCCAATGGCGAGCAGCTCAACAGCCTGTCCCAGGATGCCAAGAACATACAGTGCAAGTGCAAACAATGCAGCCAGACCAATGACTGTCCACACCATTAAGCCACGTTGTTTCCATTTTTGAGCTGAATCAAAGAAGTTTTGATGCTTTTGATCCATTAACGGTTCACGCTTTCTGGGTCAATCTTTTCTTGGATACGCTTTAAGGTGCGACGAAGCAGCCTTGAAACCTGTACCTGAGAGATATTAAGTTTCTCCGCAATCTCTACCTGGGTAAGACCTTCAACAAAACGCATACGAATAATCTCTTGCTCTCGTGGCGAGAAGTCTCTAATGGCCTCTTCAAGAACAATGCGGTCATCAGAACCAGCAAGATCCTCATCTTCGGTCACATACTGATCAATGATTGAAGGAGTCTCGTCGCCATCAGCACCAGAGCCGCCTCCCTCAAGAGGAACAGAGCTATAAGCGCTAGAAGACTCCATAGCCTCAAGAACCTCTTCAACGTTAGTATCAAGGCGCTGGGCGATCTCTTCAATTGAAGGGCTTCTTTGCAGCTCTTTAGTCAAATCATCAGTGACCTGATTAATCTTGGACGAAAGCTCCTGCAAACGACGAGGAACACGTACTGACCAGCCTTTATCGCGGAAGTGACGCTTGATTTCTCCCATGATGGTTGGCGTTGCATATGTTGTAAATTCAAGACCACGATCAGGCTCAAACCTATCAATTGCCTTGATAAGTCCAATGGTTCCCACCTGAATCAAATCATCAAGAGGTTCTCCACGGTTTTTAAACTTGGAGGCCAAAAAGCGCACGAGGTTTAAGTGACTCACGATAAGCTGGTCTCTTACCTCAGGGTCTTTTGTTTCTTTATATTGGGCAAAGAGCTTGCGTGTTCTATCTTTATCCCAGGCTGGGGTACCTTTAGAAGCACGACGAGCAGCTCTTCTTGCGGCTTTCTGCTCTTCTGCAGATGCCTGCACTGCCTCGTTTGCTTCAGGTTTAGGCATGTGCACCGCCAGAAATCTTTACAAGATGAAGCGTATAACCGTCATCGGTAAGTGCAAACTCATCACAAATAGCGGAAAGCAATAGTTCTACAAGCTCAAGTGGCTGAGAATTATCTGTCTCAGACTCAACTGGATCCTCATCACCCAAATCAAAATCAATAGCCATAGTATTGGCTTCAAGGGTAAACGTAATATCTACAGAGTCTTTTTGAGTGCCGCAAGCAAAGACAAAGCCCTCTTCTGCGGCCATTTTGACATCTTCA
The DNA here is from genome assembly GCA_015259155.1 of Atopobium sp. Classification (GTDB taxonomy): domain Bacteria; phylum Actinomycetota; class Coriobacteriia; order Coriobacteriales; family Atopobiaceae; genus Lancefieldella. The sequence goes on from JABZGY010000008.1 coordinate 50,008, forward strand.
AGCTCATCAACGTTCATCTTGCACAAAACAGCAAGATTAGCAGCCATCATTCTGACGGAGCGAGCAAATGTTGGATCTGCAGGAGCGGAAAGCTCAACAATTTTTTGTGTCATTACAATCTACTCCTCAGACTTCTGAGAAGACTCAGAACCGTACTCAATATAGAACTGCTCAGAACGAGCTGGTCTGGAATGCTTGGTCTTATCCTGAGAAAGCAAAGGAAGCTCCTCAAGATACTCCTGGGCGCGCTGCGCACTTTGCTGCGCTGTTGCAGTCGCACCGCTCAGGCGAGCCTGAGCTACCTCAGCAAGCTTGGAAGGATTCAAAGATCCGCCAAGACCAGTTCCTAGCTTTGAAACAGACTCAACAACGCCTGTTACCGCATCGCTTGCAGCCTTGCTGACAGTTGCTGTTACTGCAGATGCAGCACCTGAAACAGTTGCTACATCACCAAGAACTACGTTGAGGCTCTCAAGAGAGGTATTAGCGTTCTCTGCAGCCTCATCAACCTTCTGCATGAGTGCAGGTAGCTGCTTGATAGTTGGATCAAGCTCATCAACCATGCCATCAATCTTTGAAATAACAGGTTGAATCTGCTCAATAGTGTTGTTAGCTGAGAGTGTAATCTCAGTAATTGACTTTCTTGTTGTTCTTAGGGTCAGAGCGACCTCGACAATGGCCCAAACACCAACTACGGCTAAGACAACAAGGGCAATCTGTAGGTAATCCATCTATGCCATCCCTCAAAGCTAACGGTTACAGTTCTTTTTATTTTACCCGAGGAGCGCCTTCTTGATGCTCCCACTTGAGTAATTCAAAATCCTAAGCTTCCTCGTGACGATCACGCTCTGTAGCTACAATTCTCCACGCTTCCCAACCTCTTGGAGATGGCGAGAAAAACGCACCACGTTCAAGCCCTTCTGGAAGATAACGCTGTTCAATCCATCCCCCAGGATAATTGTGAGGATAGAGGTAATTGCCATACTCTTCAGAACCAGGACGCGTACGGTCTCTTAAGTAACTTGGAACTTCTCGCCTTGGACCTGTTCTTACCTCATGGAGGGCGGCATCAATACCTGCTTCTGCAGCATTAGATTTTGGTGCCAGTGCCATATAAATAACCGCTTGCGCAAGGTTAATTCTGCACTCGGGATATCCAATGACCTCAGCTGACCTAAATGCTGCATGTGCAATGAGCAGCGCCTGAGGATCGGCATTGCCAATATCCTCTGAGGCCAAAATCATAATGCGTCGAGCAATAAATTTAGGGTCCTCACCTGCATCAATCATGCGCGCAAGCCAATACAGTGCCGCATCTGGGTCTGAGCCTCGCATAGACTTAATAAACGCAGAGATAATGTCATAGTGCATATCTCCTGCTTTATCGTAGGGAAGCCCGCGGCGAGGATTTGCCTCAAGAACGTTCTGCTTGGTGATAACAAGCGGATCAGATGCTTTACTGTCAGCAGATTCTGGAACGTCAACCATCTGAGAGGCAAGCTCAAGAGAGGTTAGCGCCGCACGACCATCTCCGCCTGCAAGCGTCACAATCTCTTTACGAGCATCTTCATCCAAAACAAATGCGCCTGCTAGGCCATCTTCTGACTCAAGTGCTCGCTGAATGAGCTCATCGATTGCCTCATCTGACAATGCATGTAGCTCCACTACACGAGAGCGAGAAATCAGAGCGCTGTTAACCTCAAAGTAAGGGTTTTCTGTAGTAGCCCCAATAAGTACAACTATTCTGTCTTCTACTGCATGAAGCAAGGCATCTTGCTGAGAGCGCGTAAAACGATGAATCTCATCAATGAACAGAATAGTTCTTCTACCTGCTGTTAAAAGCCTTGATTCCGCGGCTTCAATCTCTCTACGAAGATCTTTAACAGTTCCCGTAATTGCAGATACTTCTACAAATTCTGCGTGCGTTGTATGAGCGATGATGCGCGCAAGCGTGGTCTTACCAGTGCCCGCTGGACCGTACAGCAAAACGGACGAGAGTGTATCGTGCTCAATTGCCTTGCGCAGCCAAGAGCCAGGACCAACCGCATCTTCCTGACCCACGTATCCATCAAGCGTGGTAGGACGCATGCGGGCAGCAAGTGGTGCATTAGCTTTTTTAGCGGCACGTTCCATGCCAGAAAATAAAGTATCCATGCAGCTATTTTACCCCGTCTCAAACATAAAAGCTTGGCGAGAAGCCCGCTCACCACAAATGCTCTTTGCGAGCCCGTTTGCCACACCGTGACTGAGCGGTAAACCTTACGCACGTACCTCTTCTGCAAAGTAGCTTCTCTTTGGGAAGAGCTCCTGAGCTTCTGGGAAAAGTGCTTCACAGGTAGCCACAAAGTAGTCATCGGTCATTGCGGAAATAAAATCAACAACAGTACGATGCACGTCACTCTTCCAGTCATACACATGACCATACCTAGAAAGATGTCTGCTTACTGG
>JABZGY010000009.1:0-43175 GCA_015259155.1 Atopobium sp.
CACCAACACCAGCTCCAGAAGAGTCTTCCAATCCTGCTTCTCCAGTAAAAGAGAAGAAGACAAAGAAGAAGAAAGCACAGCTTCCAGATACGGGAGAAGAGCTTCTGGTAATGCCTCTTATGGTTATGGGTGCATCTGCTTTAACAGCTGCAGGTCTTATGAGGCGTAAGCACTAAGATAGAGAGTTCTTCTCGTTACATGCATTTGTATTGGCAGGTATCTCTTTGGTACCTGCCAATATTTTTATAGATAAAATGGACAACTGTCCAAAAATGCTTAGTCAATTTTTATGTTTCAATATAGGCAATTCCTATATGGTTAGACAAAAAGTGCAGGTAAATAGATTTTGCTGTTATCGGCGCAATTTAATGTTTCATGTCTATTTCATCCTAGGTATATATGGGTAGATGCTGGTAATTGTTTTGTATAGTTATCTAACCCCAGCAGGGTTGTCTTATAAATCGTTTTAATAAGAAAGAAGGGTTAACATGCTGGAGAACTCACTAAGCCGTCGTAATTTTTTGAAGGCATCAGGTATGGTAGCGGCTGGTGGTGGCGCATCTATGATGTTGGCTGGCTGCAATCCTTCCTCCACTGATACTCCTCAGGCTTCTGATAAGAAGAAGATTCTTCGCTACGGCTCCGCAAATTCTAAGCAGGGCCTTGACATGCAGCGTGCAAACAACTCACAGTCCGCATGTGTTGCTGACTCTGTTTGCGAGTCTTTGCTTCGTTGGACTGAAGATAATGAGCTTGTCACATGTCTGCTTAAAGAGATTCCAACCTTTGAGTCTGACGGTCTTACTCTTAAGTGCGAGCTCAAAGAGGGCATTAAGTTCCACGACGGTACTACTTTGACCGCAAAGGATGTTAAGTACACCTTTGAGCGTATGTTTAAGCCAGAAACTAAGGCTCTCTCCACCAGCTTCTTTGACAAGATTAAGGGTGCTCCAGAGATGCTTGCCGGTAAGGCAACTGAGCTTGAGGGCCTGACTGTTCAGGATGACACTCACTTCACCTTTACGCTTTCTGAGCCTTACATTGTTTTTGTAAGCGTTCTTGGTATCTCCTATGCTTGCATCTTCCCAGAGAAGGCTTGCGAGGCCGCTGGCGCTGATTGGGGTACTGGTACTAACCTCATTGGTACTGGTAAGTACAAGATTAAGAGCAATGATGACACCACTGAGGTAGTTCTCGAGCGTTTTGATGACTACCATGACGGCAAGCCTGCACTGGATGAGATTCGTATTCACTACTACGATGACACCAACACTCAGCTGCTTGCATTCAAGAACAACGACATTGACTTCTGCGACCTTCCATCTTCTCTGTACCAGCAGTATTCAAGCGATGCTGACGTTAAGGACCTCATTACCGCATATCAGACCCTTGGCGTTAACTTCATCAACCTTAACCTCAAAGAGGGTCTGGGTCTGACTGATCCTAAGGTTCGTCAGGCACTCTCCTTGGCAGTCAACCGTCAGGAGCTTGTTGATAACATTGCTTCTGGTAACGGTACCGTTGCAAGTGGTTGGCTTGCTCCTGCAACACCTGGTTACGACAAGAGCGCACCTGCATTTGAATACGATCCAGAGAAGGCTAAGTCTCTGCTTGCTGAGGCTGGTGCATCTGATCTTAAGCTTTCTGCAAAGGTTAGAAAGTCTTACGAAAAACTCCTTGTTGCTGTTCAGGAGTACTGGAGCAAGGTTGGCGTTACCCTTGATGTTCAGGTAGAGGACAACGCAGTCTGGAATACTGACTGGGCCGCTGGTAACCTCCAGATTACTACCCTTGCTTGGTATCCACTGTTTGCCGATGGTGACCAGCACCTGTACACCTACTTCTACAGCACTAACGCTGCAAAGAAGTCTTCTTTCTACAACAACCCAGAGTTTGACAAGCTTCTTGTTGAGGGTCGCTCTGAGTCTAACAAGGATAAGAGAACAGAGGATTACAAGGACGCAGATAACCTGCTGACTCGTACAGACTTTGCTACACTTCCTCTGTATTGGCCAAAGAACTCCTTTGTCGCTAAGAAGTACGTCAAGAACGCTAAGGTTGGAAACTTGATTTATCACTTCTTTGATGTCGATATTGATACATCTAATTCCGATTACACCGTTCCAGAGGACTAAGTAGCAAACTTGCTATAAACTTTAAAGCGGCATCTAAGATTCTTGGATGCCGCTTCATTTTCTTGAGGGGAGAGGAGCTCAGGAGTGAGATCGTTTCTAATCAAACGAATCCTTCAAGCAGTGAGCGTTGTAGTTTGCATTTCTGCTTTAACGTTTTTTGTCTTGAACATTGTCCCAGGTGACCCAGTACGAGTCATGATGGGCGATATGGCTGATGAAGCTACGGTTCAGCAGGTCCGTCATACCATGGGTCTTGATAAGCCAATCCCAGAGCAGTATGCAAACTGGTTTGTAAAAATGCTTGGTGGAGATTTTGGAACTTCTTACACTCAGAAGCGACCTGTCATTGCACTTCTGACCAAGGCCTTAGTTGTTACGCTGCGCTTGGCGGTGTTTGCATATCTCTTTGCCGTAGTGCTTGGCCTTTTGATGGGTATTCTCGCCGCGGTAAACCATGGCAAATGGCTTGATAGAACACTTATGTCAGCTGCAATCTTTGGTATTTCTGCTCCATCATTTTGGGTGGCATTAGTACTGCAGATTATTTTTGCTTTGACGCTCAAGTGGTTCCCACTCTCTGGCGTTAAAACTCCTTCCGCCTATGTTCTTCCTGTTATTGCGCTGGGCTCTCGTTACGCAGCAAGTATTGCCCGCGTTACCAGGACCAGCATGCTAGACGTATTAAACCAGGACTACATCAGAACTGCTGAAGCTAAGGGCTTAAAGCGCTCTGCTATTGTTTTGAAACATGCGCTCAGAAATGCTCTGATTCCAATCATTACCATTGCTGGATCTCAGCTGGGAGACATCCTTACTGGTTCCATCATCATTGAGCAGATCTTTAATATGAACGGTATGGGTAAGTTGCTTATTGATGCAATTAATGCTCGTGACCTGCCGCTGATTCAGGGTAGTGTCATGTACGTGGCAATTATCTGCGTTGTGATTTATTTACTTGTTGATATTTTGTACGCAGTAGTTGATCCTCGAATTCGTCTTGGAGAGGAGGCATCAGAGTAATGGCTTTGTTTACGAGCGATAAAAATAGCGAGAAGGTCCAAAAGACTGAAGCTGTACTTGAAGATGCCGCCAAGGCTCAAGAGGCAGAACAGGCTGCCACGGGAAAAGTTCGTGCGCAGAGCTATTGGCAGGTTAGCTGGAACATCTTTAAGAAAAATAAACTGGGCATGATTTGCTTGGGCATTGTTTTGGCTCTAGTAGTCATTGCAATTCTTGCTCCTGTTCTTGCTCCCTATGGCTACAAAGATCAAAACCTTTCAATTCAGAATCAGAATCCAACATTTGCACATCTGCTTGGCACTGATGAATACGGCCGAGACATTCTTTCTCGTATTATTTACGGCTGCCAGATTTCTCTCTCTGTTGGTATTATTTCGCAGGCAATTGCCCTGTTTATCGGCTTTGTAGCAGGAGTTGCAGCAGGATATTACGGTCGCTGGGTGGATGCAGTTGTATCTTTTATCATTCAGGTTTTCTCCAGCTTCCCATTCTTGCTCTTTGCAATTTTGATTATGTTTGTTATGGGCCCAGGTCTCATCAATCTCTATATTGCATTAGGTCTTTTAATGTGGACTACCACCGCAAGGCTAATTCGTGGCGATGTCATGCGCCTGAAGAATTCTGAATACATTCAGTCTTGTATTCTGTCTGGCGGTAATAGCTTCCGCATCATCATGAAACATCTCTTGCCTAACTGCATGTCAACGCTGATTGTTGTTTCTACCTTGGGCATTCCAAGCGCAATTCTTTCGGAGGCAACACTTTCGTTCTTGGGATTGGGTGTTCAGCCACCTGAGGCAAGTTGGGGCCAAATGATTGCAGCATCTCAGCCATACCTTGCATCACAGCCTCTCTACAGTATTGCCCCAGGTATTGTCATCATCATTACAGTTATGTCTTTCAACTTGCTTGGCGACGCCCTTCGCGACGCCCTTGATCCAAAGATGCGTTCTTAGAAAGGAGGTTACGTTTATGGCAGAAAAAACAGATGCTCTTGCACAAGAGAGTGATCAGACAAAAGAAACCAAAGATGCATTATTTGAGCACGTCATTGAGGGTCCAAACGGTCAGTCTGTGCAATTTTGCAGCCTTGAGGAGCGCCTCCTTGCACAAGAGACCGCTCAAAAGGAGCGAGAAGAGCAGTGCAAGAAAAACGTTCTTCTCGACGTCAATCATCTTGATGTCACGCTCTTCACCGAAGATGGCGCACTTCCTGCAGTAAGTGACCTCTCGTTTATCATGCGAAAAGGCGAGACTCTTGCGGTAGTAGGAGAGTCTGGCTGCGGTAAGTCCATGACAGCTTTGTCGGTTATGGGACTGCTTCCCACACCTCCTGCGCAGATTACTGGCGGAGAAATTATTTTTGAGGGAACTGATTTAACGCAGCTTCCTCGTGGTGGCATGCGTGACTTCCGTGGTAATCGCATTGGCATGATTTTCCAGGAGCCTATGACCTCCTTAAATCCTGTTATGAAATCTGGTCTTCAGATTCGTGAGGGCATCCTTGTTCATAATCCCAACATGAGCAAAAAGGAGGCAGATCAGAAGGCCCTTGATATGATCAAACTGGTGGGTATTCCTGCACCAGAGAAGGTCTTCTCGTCATATCCACATGAGCTTTCTGGTGGTATGCGCCAGCGTGTCATGATTGCTATGGCACTTGCCTGCCAGCCATCACTGCTTATCTGCGACGAGCCAACAACCGCTCTTGACGTAACGGTTCAGGCACAGATTCTGCAGATTATCGATCGCATGAAGCAAGACCTGGGTACCGCCGTCATGCTGATTACGCACGACATGGGCGTTGTTTCCGAGATGGCCGACTGGGTTCTTGTCATGTACGCTGGTCATCGTGTTGAGTATGCGCAGTCTGCAGAGCTCTTTACTAACCCTCTGCACCCATATGCTCAGGGTCTGATTGCATCCATCCCGTCGTTTGACGAGCGCACCAAGGAGCTCTATGCAATTCCTGGTAGTGTTCCTATGCTTTCTCACATGCCTTCTGGCTGCCCGTTCCATCCACGTTGTCCGTTTGCTAAGGACATTTGTAAGAATCGTCGTCCTGGCTTGACTGCTGTTGGTGAAGACAATTGCCATACTGTCAGCTGTTGGAAATACACTGATGAGTGGGGTGAGTAGTCATGGCAGAAAAGAAAAACACAGACGTCAAGGACCTTTCTGGCGAGAAAACCATCTTGTCCGTAAAGAACTTGGTTAAGCGATTCCCCATTAAAAACGGTGTTTTTGGTCGTTCAAACGCTTCAGTTCATGCGGTTGAGGATGTTTCGTTTGACCTTAGGCGCAAAGAGACTCTGGCTATTGTTGGCGAGTCTGGCTGCGGAAAGTCTACAACCGGCAAGTGCGTACTGCGCCTTACCGAGCCAACCTCTGGTACGGTTGAGCTTGATGGGGAAGACTTCACCTCACTTAAGGGAGAAGACCTCAAGCGTGCGCGTCAGAAGATGAAGCTTATCTTCCAGGATCCTTATAGCTCGCTGAACCCTCGTATGACCGTTATGGATATCATTGGCGAGCCTATTGATATCGCGGGTACGTATAAGACAAAGGCAGAGCGCGATGCTCGCATTGAAGAGGTTATGGAGGAAGTTGGCCTTAACCTTGAGTTTAAGTACCGCTACCCTCATGAGTTCTCGGGTGGCCAGCGCCAGCGTATTGGTATTGCGCGCGCTATTGTTCTTGAGCCAGAGATTGTTGTCTGCGACGAGCCTGTTTCTGCACTGGACGTTTCTGTTCAGGCCAAGGTAATCAACCTGCTTGAAGAGCTTCAGAAAGATCATGGTCTGGCCTATATCTTTATCAGCCATGACCTTTCCGTTGTTCGCCACATTGCAGATACTGTTATGGTCATGTACCTGGGTCACCAGATGGAGTTTGCTACTAAAGATGCCCTCTTTGAGCGTCCTCTGCACCCTTATACTCAGGCACTTCTTGACGTTATTCCTCGTATTCGTCACGAGCGCATCCAGGAGAAGCGTATTCTTCAAGGCGATGTTCCAAGCCCAGCAAACCCACCTTCGGGTTGTGTATTCCACACGCGCTGCCCTAAGGCAATGAAAGTTTGCTCCGAGCGTATTCCTGAGCGTATCGAGGCTGAGCCAGGTCACTTCTGCGCCTGCCACCTGTACGATGCGTCACTTTCCGATGCCGACCGCACACCTCAGGTTGCGCATGCTATTGAGGCGGCTCAGAAGGCCGTAGAAGAAGCGCGCCTTGAGGAGAAGATTTCCGAGTAGCGTATTTTATTGTCGTGTCTTAAAACGGCTTACAAACACAAAAGGGCGAGAAGACCAATCGATCTTCTCGCCCTTGTTTTGGATGGAGGAGGCCTTACTTCTTCTTAACCTTATCAAAGTGAGGGTTAACCAAAACGGTGAGGCCGGTAAACTCTGGCTTCAAGACGTAAGGCATCTGAGGCCAGTCGATAGGCAGGCAAGCATAGTCTGTGTGAGTCATAAGACTGTCTGCCTGACGGGTAAGCTCCAGGACCTTATCGTTGTCATTAACGGTTGAACGAGCCTGATCAACAAGGCTGTCAAACTCGGTGCTGTTGTAGAAGGAAGACTTCTTTGCAGCGCGGTCAGAGCGGAAGTAAGAGCCCATGTGCTCAACACCCTGGAAGGAGAGGGTAGACCAGGTAACAAGAGTGACTTCAAGTTCTCCGTTGGTACGTGCGTCGCTCCAAACGCCAGAGTCAATAACACTTACGTTACAGGTAACGCCAATCTTGGACCAAGCATCCTGAAGGGCAACCATGAGGTTCTGGTCCTGGCTTCTGACCTGTGCATTAAGAGTGAGGTTAGAAACACCTGCCTGTGCAAGAAGCTGCTTTGCCTTGTCTACGTTGTACTCAAACTCTGGAGCGGACTCATTGTAGCCAGTCTCAGAAGATGGGATAAACGACTTAGCAGGTTTGGCAACACCAGAAAGAATGGTGCTGCAAATGGTATCTCTATCAATTGCCATAGAGAGTGCCTGACGAACGCGAACATCTTTGAGGTTCTCGCTTTTAAGGTTCAAGTTTACAAACTGCGTGGATGCAGGAGTGTAGTAGACAATCTCTTTGGAGATAGACTCATCATTTTGGTACTGCTGAATAAGAGACTGAGAAATAAAGACCAGGTCAACATCGTTGTTCTTGTAGTTTAGAATACGGGTGTTGGCGTCGTCAATGTAGACAAATCTGAGCTCATCCAGACCAGGCTTGCCCTCATGGTAGTCAGCAAATCCCTCAAGAACAACTTCTGTGGTGCTGTCATTAGAGACAAGCTTGAAAGCACCGGTACCAATAAAGTTGGTCTCAGTGCCCCATGCCTCACCAGCCTCTTTACAGGCCTTCTCTGGGTAGATAACTGCATAGAACTGAGCCATGATTGCGTTGAAGGTTGAATAAGGCTGTGTCAGTTTGATGTCAAAGTGACGGTCGTCCTTAATAACAACACCAGAAAGCTCTTCTGTTGTGCCGGCAATGATGTCTTTAGCACCCTCGATGTATGCGTACGAGTCAATTGAGGTTGCCTTAGTAGCAGGCAAGAACATACGCGTGAAGGTGTACTTAACGTCAGATGCCTTAAGGGTTTCTCCATTGTGGAATTTGATGCCATCTTTAAGCTCATATGAGTAGGTAAGGCCATCTTCAGAGACAGTAGGAAGGCCGGTTACCAGGTTTGGCTCAATCTCTTTTGTGTCTGGATTAAGTACCAGCAAAGACTCTGCAACTGCCTCAGATACACCAACAGAACCAGAAGTCTTCTGAGTATCAAAGGTTACCTTTGGGTTGTTTACACCAAAGCGTAATACCTTTTTCTCTGCGTCTCCGCCAGCTGAACCGCCACAAGCAGAAAGTAGTGAAGCAGAACCGGCGGCAACGGCAGCCGCCAAAGATCCACGTAAAAATGTTTTACGGGAAAGATTAGTAAATACGTGCTCTTTCATAGGGCGCCTTCCGTTTGCATCTTCAAAATATGAAGCTTAAATGTAAAGAACTGGCTTCTTAATACCCAAATTAATTGTACGCAATACAGAAAAATGTTTCATTAATGAAAAAACATTGTGGAGGAGGGCTTGCTAGAGTGGCACGAAAAGCGTAAAAGCGATAAAGTCAAAGACTCAATAAGAGTCAACCTTTACTGTTATGTTGTTTGAAGAGCTGAGTGTTAAGAGGATTTTGTGGTTATTCCAGATATTGTCAAAGATGCATTTAGTGATGTTCCCAAGCTTCCTGCTTCTGAACGCCCTCTTATCTGTGTGACTCCTCGCTGGATGCCTGAAGAAAATTTTTCTGATTCTGCTTCTGTATCACAAATTCAGTTTGACGCCATTCTTGCAGCTGGCGGCATTCCAATCATGATGCCTTTAACAGAAGATCCAGAAGTTATTGGTCAGTTTGTTGAGATGTGTGACGGCTTCTGCCTCACTGGTGGTCATGATGTTGACCCTCGCAATTGGGGAGAAGAGCCACGCGACCTTAATCGTTTGTGTCCTATACGAGATGCGCTTGAGTTTGAGCTGGTAAAGCAGGTACTTGCTGCAGATAAACCTTTACTTGCTATTTGCCGTGGCCTTCAGCTTTTAAACGTTGTGCTGGGCGGTACGCTTGTACAAGATTTGCATACCCTGGAGCCAACAGAGAATCATGCATTCTGGACTCATTCGGCAAATTTGTACCATCCAGCTCATGCTGTTCATGTTCAAAAAGACTCTTTGTTGTACAACGCCCTAGGCAAGATAGAAGACATCCAGGCAAATTCATACCACGATGAGGCTCTCCGAAAAGTATCTTCTGAACTCAAAGTAGTTGCCTATGCTTCAGACGGCATTATTGAAGGCGCTGAAGTCAAGGGGAAGAGATTTGCTCTAGGTGTACAGTGGCATCCGGAATATGGATGGCATTACAGCAAGTCTGATTGCGAGCTTTGGAAATCCTTTGTTACAGCTTCGCAAGCCTCGCGGTCTTCTCGTTAATAAATTGATACTCTAAACTGCGTTGACTATATGGTTAGCGCAGTTTTTTAAGGGAGTTTTTATGAGTGACGTGCTAGATAGATTTATTGCGTATTGCAAGGTTTCTTCTCAGTCTAATCCGTTGACCGCAGATAAGGTTCCTTCAACTGAGTCTCAGTACCAGATGGCTGAAGTTGTTGCAGCTGATCTTCGTGAGCTTGGTGCAGAAAATGTAACCGTTGACGAGCACGCTTATGTGGTTGCTCACTGGCCAGCAAGCAAGGGTCTGGAGGACCTTCCAACTCTTGGTTTCTGCTGCCACATTGATACGGCTTGGCAGTCTTGGGGCAACCCCGTTCATCCTCAGGTTGTTACGTATGAGGGCGGCAAGCTAGTAGTTGGTTCTGATCGTGAGGGCAGAGAGGTCTACATTAGCCCGGAGACAAATCCTCAGCTTGAGCACATGGTTGGTTGGCAGCTTGTTACCACTGATGGCACGTCGTTGCTTGGCGGCGATGACAAAGCTGGCATTGCAATGCTGGTCAGCTTGCTTGCTCGCTACAAAGAGCATCCAGAGCTTAAGCACCCACGTATTGCACTTGCGTTTGTTCCTGATGAGGAGATTGGCCACGGTGCTGCTCTTCTCGACCTTGATGCTTTTGGTGCTGCGTATGGTTATACCATTGACGGCGGTCCCTTTGGTGAGTTCTGCTACGAGACCTTCAATGCTGCTGAGGTGTTTGTGCGTGCTCACGGACTTTCAGTTCATACGGGTACCGCAAAAGGCCAGATGATCAATGCATCCGAGGCAATTATGCGCTTCCACGAGTTGCTTCCACCTGCGGAACGTCCTGAGTTCACTGAGGGCTATGATGGCTTCTTCTATCTGGAGCGCGTCAACGGTGATTGCGAGTCTGCTCGCGCTGATTACATTATTCGAGACCATGACCAGGCAAAGGTTGAGCGTCGTAAGCAGTTGATGGTTGATGCTGCGGCGTATGTAAACAAGCAGATTGGCTCTGAGGTACTTTCTGTTGAGATTCACGACCAGTATCACAACTTGGCTGACATCGTATTAAAGCCTGAGTATGCGCACTTAATCGAGAATGCTCGCACTGCATACGAGAAGGTCGGCGTAGAGATGACCTGCATTCCAATGCGTGGCGGCACTGACGGATCCCAGCTTTCCTTTAGAGGATTCCCTTGCGCTAATCTTTCTGCCTGCTACTACAATGCTCACGGCGTCAGAGAGTTTGTTCCTGTCCCCGAGCTTGAGGGTATGGTTGACATGCTTGAGCACCTGGTAGAGCTCTATACTCACCCACAAAACTAGGAGATTTTAATGACTCATTTTGAGACTGATATACAGTATTTGATTGACACTACAAAGAAGCTTGTTGAGTGCGATAGCCCTGTTGGCTACTACGAGCGCATCCATGAGCTGCTTCGAGAGCTTGTTGCCGAGGCGGGCTATGAGCTTCAGATTGACAACAAAGCTACGGCGTATGTCCTGGTAGAGGGTAAAGATATCAGCAAGACTGTGGGCGTTAATGCTCACCTTGACACCATTGGCCTGATTGTCCGCGGTTTCAATTCAGACGGTACACTGCGCGTTCGCCAGCTGGGCGGCATCAACTACCACAGCATTGAGGGCGAGACCTGCCATGTTGTCTGCAGAGATGGCTCCGTTGTTGACGGCCAGGTAATCTGCAACCATCACTCCGTTCACGTCTTTGAAGACGCTCGAACTATGGAGCGCAACGAGGACAACATGTCCATCTCGCTTATCGCTGACGTTTCTTCCCCTGAGGAAGCTCGTGCGCTGGGCGTCTCAGAGGGTGCAGTTGTTGCCATTGATCCTCACTTTGAGATGTATGACAACGGCTATATGGTTTCTCGCTTTATCGACGATAAGGCTTGTGTTGCCGCACAGCTTCATACACTCCGTTGGCTTGCGCAATCTGGCGAGAAACCCCTCTATAACACCTTGTTCGCATTCCCCATGTACGAGGAGATTGGTCACGGCGGCGCATTCTTGCCTGTTGAGGTGGATGAGTACGTATCGCTGGACATTACCCTTATTGGCCCTGACTACAATTCAAACGAGCACCACGTAGGCATCATTGTTTCTGATATTCGCTCGCCTTACGATTGGGAAGTTTCCAACAAACTTATTGCGTGTGCGCAGGAGGTTGTTGAGCCAGAAAAGTGGAACCAGCAGGTTGCCTTCCACTTCTCAACTGATGCTAACGCTGCATATTTCTCCGGCAACGATCTTAAGAGCGGCGCATTTGGCCCAGCATGTCTCAACACTCACGGTCGCGAGCGTTGCCACATCGATGCAATCATCGGTACCGAGAATCTGTGCCGCGCGTACGTCCTTGGATATGGCGAGAAGAACTAGTTTTTCTCGCCATTGGCGCGTCTTGCCTTTTGGATGTATCAAAGAGTTTGCAAGATATGCTGTATATCGTATGAATTTGGCTGTAGACGTGATAAGGTAGCCGTAGTTAACTTTTCGAGTCAGGAGTGATTCATGGATAGACGTTCGTTCCTTAAGCTTGCAGGTCTTATTCCAGCTACAGCACTGTTTGGCTGCAAGGGAACAGACCAAGAGAAGTCTCAGGATGCTACAAAAGATGAGGCTAAGAAATCTGATCCTGTTGCGATAAAAGTTGCAACGCTCAAAGGACCTACTGCCATGGGCTTGGTTAAGTTCATGAGCGAGGTTGAGGCGCAAAACATTACCGATAACAACTACTCGTTTGAGATTTTGGATGCCCCTGACCAGGTAGTTGCTAAGGTTGCTCAGGGTGACGTTGACGTTGCATCTATTCCTGCAAATCTTGCAGCTACGCTGTTCAATAAGACTAAGGGCGCCTATAAGGTAGCTTGCCTCAACGTGCTGAATGTTCTCTACATTGTTGAGACAGGTAGTGCCATCTCTAAGCTTGCCGACCTTAAAGGAAAGACACTCTACGCTTCCGGTAAGGGTGCTGTCCCAGAGTACACACTGTCTTACCTGCTCAGCAAAAATGGTATGACACTTGGTGAAGATGTCCAGGTAGAGTGGAAGAGCGAGCATACCGAGTGCGTTGCTGCTCTTGCGCAAGATCCAGAGGGAATTGCGCTGCTCCCACAGCCTTTTGTAACGGTGGCGCAAACTAAGAACAACCAGATTCGCGTTGCCATTGACCTTGGCGCTGAGTGGGAGGCAGTCAATCCTCAGAGCAAGCTGATTGCAGGCGTAACTATTATTTCTTCAAAGCTGATTTCTGATTCTCCAGATGCTGTGACCGCTTTGCTTTCTCACTACAAAGACTCTGTTGCATTTGCGGTTGATCATCCAGACGATGCGGCCACACTTGTGGGCAAATACGGTATTGTTCCAGAGCCTATTGCTAAGGTTGCGCTGCCTAAGTGTAATATTACGTATATTGATGGCGCAGATATGAAGAGCGCGCTTTCAAGTTACTTAGGTATTCTGGCTGAAGCTAATCCTCAGTCAGTAGGCGGACAGGTTCCTGGAGACGATTTCTACTTTGGCGCATAATCCGCACATAAAAGATAGTATTTCTGCCCGAGGCAATGTCACAACAGGCGCTGCCTCGGCAGTTCGTTTAGGAGCTCTGGCATTCTGGCTTGCCGTATGGCAGGTGGCTGCAGTTGTCATCAACCAAGATATTGTCTTAACTTCACCTGTTCAGACCATCCAGACGCTTTTCTCGCTAGCTCAACTACGAGAGTTTTGGGTTTCTATTGGTCTTTCTCTTTTGCGCATTTTTGCTGGTGGAGCGCTTGCTTTTACCGTTGGCTCCTTGCTGGCATTTTTAAGTTTTAAGAACAAACTAATCAAGATTCTTTTTGAGCCGCTGATTTCTACGATTAAATCAATCCCTGTGGCATCCTTTGTCATTTTGCTGCTTATCTGGGTTCGTACGCCTTACCTCTCAATTTCAATTTCATTTTTGATGGCGCTTCCCATCATCTACATTGCGGTGCTTGAGGGACTCCTTAGCACTGACCAGCAGCTTATTGAGATGGCTGATGTGTACCAAATTCACGGATGGCAACGCATTAAGGCAATTTATTTGTCGCAACTTATGCCCTCGCTTAAGACAGCAACCTCGCTTGCCATGGGATTTTGCTGGAAGTCGGGAATTGCTGCCGAGGTCATTGGTCTTCCCACATTTTCTATTGGCGAACACCTCTACAACGCTAAGGTGTACCTGGATACACCAGCTCTTTTTGCGTGGACGCTTGTGGTTATTGTGATGAGCGCACTTGGCGAGAAGATCGTGATGCGGTTAGTTTCATGGGTAACCGCAAGGTTAGAAAAGAGCTGCTCATGAGTATAGATACGACAAATTGTGACTACACATCTGGGCATTTGCTTGAGGTAAAAAACATCACTAAATCGTTTGGCAATACGGTTGTGCTTGATGATTTTTCCTACAAGTTTGAGAGGAGAGTGTACGTACTCTCTGAGCCCTCTGGAGCAGGTAAAACAACACTTCTTCGGATTCTTTGCGGCCTTGAAGTGGCTGATTCAGGCACAGTAAGCAAATCTCCTCAGGCTAAAACAGTCATGATGTTTCAAGAAGATAGGCTGCTAGAAAACTTGAGCGTCAGGGCAAATATCATGCTTGCCATAAAAGCGCACTCACAGGAGCAAAAACAAAATGCACGTGAGCGTATTACAGAAGCGCTTTGTGCAGTTGGGCTCGAGGGAACAGAAAACAAGCCTGTCTCTGAGCTTTCTGGCGGACAAAAGAGACGCGTTGCTCTTTTACGTACACTCTTTGCCGATGCAGATATCTTGCTCTTTGATGAACCGCTTAAGGGATTAGATGAAGCGCTTAAGCAGCAGGTTATTGGCTTTGTCAAACCGTTCGTTGAATCAAAAATTGTAATTTGGGTAACTCACACTCCTGAAGAAGTAAAACTGCTAGGCTCTTATACGGCACTGCAGTTATAGGAGTGAGCTACATGTACAAGGTAATTCTCGCCGGCGGAATGGCGTCTGGTAAATCAACTGTTTCTAAAATGTTTGAAGCGGCAGGTGGTCTGCGCTTTGACCTTGATGAGGTTTCTCGAAAGCTTTTACGCCCTGGATGCGAATGTACGTATCGCGTGGCAGAGGCTTTTGGAAACGATTTGCTAGATCCTGTTACTCACGAGATTAATAGGCGAGAACTTGGCCGCAGGGCTTTTGCTACCAGTGAATCAGCTGAGCTCTTAGAAGACCTAGAGATGCCTTTTATCAGGGAATATATGCGTCAATTCCTAACAAAAGAGGCTCCTTGTGCAGATGCTCAGTTCTGCTTTGTAGAGGTTCCGTTGCTTGACCGCGTTGAAGACTTGCTTGAGCTGGTTGATGAGGTTGTCGTTGTTGTAGCACCATTAGAGCTCAGAGCAGAGCGTGCTGAACAGCGAGGATCTTCTCGCCAGGAGTTTGAGCAGCGTATAGCGCATCAGCCTTCTGATACGTATTTGCGTAATCAGGCGGATACGTTATTTGTGAACTCTGAGGGCCTCGATGACCTTAAAGCACAGGTAGAGCTTTGGTTAAACGCTCGGTTCAACCAGCAGTCAGAGCAATAAGTTATAGCTTACGTGCGCGGCCTCTAGAAGGGTGTTCTCAACGAACTCTCTACCTTGGCTGCGGCATCATCAAAGGTAATTTCAAGGCAGTTCTTGAGCATGTTTTGACCAACACAATAAATGCCATCGTTAACACAAGCACTGCCAATAGCAACTGCCTTGTTAAATACGGCTTTCTGGTCAAAGACAGGAACACCATTTTGCTTAAGGAACGAGAAAACCTCTTGAGGAGTATCTAGTTTCTTAACAGAAGAGTCTGCCTTGAGAAGGTCTTCAAGCTCTTCTTTTGCAGGTTGAGCAACACTACCGCCGATGATCATAGCCATTTGATAGCAAGCTGCACAAAGATCAGAGCGTCCCAGCTTCCACTCCATATAGGCTAGGCGATAGTACACTAGCGCAACATCTGATGCGGAGAAAAGGTGCTCGATAAGGTCTTTGAGCAGCTTTGCAGCTTCAAAGACTTTTGACTGGTCTTCTAATGTTCTTACCAATAGCAGCGTTGCATCAACTCCCAAAGGAGAAATTCTATGGGCTTCTTGTGCATAGCGTTCTGCTTTTTCTGGCTGTTCAAGCAGGTTGTAGGCGCGAGCCATTCTTGCTAAAGACATAAAATAGGTGTCTGGAATCAGCACCAGTTTTCTTGGCTCATTGGGGAATGCTAGGTTATAAGCTACGCGCTCTGAGAGGGAATCAAAATACCTGTAGATAGAATCTGAATCGTCCAGGTAGAGGCCCATATCAAGGGTTGGTGAAACTTGAGACTCAAGCTCTGCAAGTGTCTTTTCTAGAGCATCTGGGTCTGGCTCTCCGTCCATGATGTTATTTATGGATTGAAGCGTTTTCTGCAAAGGCGAACCAAAGAGGAATTTCTCGGCCATAGACCTTCTGTCCGAGAAATCAATAGTGCCTTCGACCAGGCCATGAATAACTCTATCAAAGCCTTCAATAGCGAAAATATCAGAAGTTGAAGCTTTTGCTTCCTCAAATTTTCCGACTGCATCTGCGGTAGAAGCATCTTTTGGGATGTTGTTAAGAGTAGTATTCCAAAGCCTAATGCGGCGGGATGCCTCAGAGTATCCAAGGTCACTTACCTTTTGAGCTCCACAAACTGCGGTAACTGCTGGTGAACAAGGACGATCAGACAAATCTGGCATCTCAAAGAAGCTACGAGGAGAAACCCACTCATCCGTTTGCTTCATAAAAGGCTCAATCTCACTAAACCAACCTTCAGCGTCAAAAGAAACCCTAAGCGCTGGATCTTGTGGGAAGCTATTGCCGTCAATTTGAGTGTTTGCTGCAGCAGGCAAGAGGCGAGCAAGTGCAGCCTCGTTTAAGTCCATAGATAGGACAATGCGCTCTTCTCCGCGCAAGCTACCATTGATGCAGACGCGAGAGATTTTGCAGCTCTGAAGTGCCATACGAGCCACACAGAGAGAAGAACGCAGTGCGTAAGCGCGCGCCGCTGCAATTTGCTCTGCCTTTTCTGCAGATAAGAAGCTAAAGCAGCGAGGACGAGCTACAAAGAACTCAAAAACCAAAATATCAAGTTGTGGATTGTAGGAGAAGTTATACACCATCCTAAAAGGGAATGGTGTGTTCTCAACATAGTTGGCAAACCAGAGACGCTTCATCCAGTCTGAGCTGCCGTCAGCGTTACCGCTAAAAGGAGCAACTTGCTCAGAAAGAGAAGCTGACTTGGGCATGAGGCTTGCTACCTGCGAGAGGGTAGTACGAACAAGCTGAAGATCTGTCTCAGATGCATGCGTATTCTTTAAGGCTTCAACATCTTGTGAAATGTTGAGGATTGCCTCAGTTGCAATAAATGCGTCGTACTCTTCTGGCGCACACTCCAGTGTGTTGGCGTTGAACCACCAGCGGCCCGTTCGATCAAGCTTATGGACATCACCTTTGGGCAGATTGGTATTCTCGAGATTTTTAGAGCGCGTAAGCATCTCTTGAAGGCCAGCCTCTGTAATCTGATTGTTTGCAACAAGGTCTTTAAGAGAGGCGATGACATTATTTGAGCGCAGCAAAATGTTCTCTAGGATAGAGCCCTGAGATTGCTTTGAAGCTTTATTTAGCGAGAAAAGATCCGAGACGCCCAAGGTATCTCCTTTATCTGATGTAACTTGTTTATTTAGGTGCTAGTTTAGCGCATATAGGTAATTAATTTATTACCCGTCACACTTTGAAACTATACTGCAATTTATAAATAGTATAGAACAAGTGTTTCAGTTTTGGGAAGTGGGGTATACTACTTTCACAAGAAAAGGAGAATCTCATGGATACATCTCATGCTGAAGATCAATATAAAGAAAAAATAGGTGCTGAACTGCGCCGATTTGGTCGTGAAGCAGGAGAAGAGAAGCTTCAGGTGGAATCTCCTTTTGAGCCTGCAGGTGATCAGCCGCAGGCAATAGAAAAGCTTGCCCAAGGAATTGAAGACGGGCTTAGGTATCAGACGCTCTTGGGCGTTACGGGCTCGGGCAAGACCTTCTCTATGGCTAAAACTATCGAGAAGCTCAACCGCCCCACGCTTATTATGGAGCCAAATAAAACACTGGCTGCTCAGGTTGCTTCAGAGATGAAAGAGCTCTTTCCTAACAACGCTGTTGTGTATTTTGTCTCGTACTATGACTACTACCAGCCAGAAGCATATGTTCCGCAATCAGATACGTACATAGAAAAAGATGCTTCCATTAATGAAGAGGTGGAGAAGCTCCGTCACCAGGCAACTTCGTCGCTTTTGTCTAGGCGTGATGTCATTGTTGTGGCATCTGTATCGTGTATTTACGGTATTGGCAGTCCTCAAGACTATGCAGGTCTTGCTCCTAATATAGACAAATCTGTTCCTCTTGAGCGTGATGATTTTATTAAAGATCTTATTGATGTTCAGTACGATAGAAATGATTATGATCTGCAGCGCGGTATGTTTAGGGTGCGTGGAGACGTTGTTGATGTGTTCCCGCCATATGCAGAAAACCCGCTGCGTATTGAGTTCTTTGGGGATGAAGTAGAAAGCATCTCAGAGGTTAGCAACGTTACAGGAGAAGTGCTTAGAGAGTTTGATGCTATTCCTATTTGGCCTGCGTCTCACTATGTTACTGAACGCCCAAAGATTACCCACGCACTTACAACTATTTCTGAAGAGATGGAAGCTCGTGTTAAAGAGCTTAAAGAAAACGATAAATTACTAGAAGCTCAGCGTCTTGCTCAGAGAACAAACTATGACCTAGAGATGCTTGAGACCATGGGCTACTGTAATGGCATTGAGAACTACTCGCGTCATTTAGATGGACGCGCACCCGGTGAGCCTCCCTATACACTCATTGATTATTTCCCTAAAGATATGATTTGCATTATCGATGAGTCTCACGTTACGGTTCCTCAAATTAGAGGTATGTATGAGGGTGATAGATCTCGTAAGGTTACGCTGGTAGATCACGGATTTAGACTTCCTTCTGCACTTGATAACAGGCCTCTCAGATTTGATGAGTTTGAAGGACGCATCCCACAGTTCATTTACGTTTCCGCAACTCCTGGAGATTATGAAGAGACGGTTGCTCAGCAACAGGTGCAGCAAATCATTCGTCCAACGGGTCTTCTCGATCCAAAGATTGATGTTAGACCGGTAAGAGGCCAGATTGATGACCTTATCTCAGAGGTCAAAGAGCGTGTGGCAAAAAAGGAGCGCGTTCTTGTTACCACGCTTACTAAACGAATGGCAGAAGATCTTACAGATCACCTGTTAGACGAGGGTATCAAAGTCAACTACATGCACTCAGATACAGCTACACTTGACCGTGTAGAAATCATTAGAGATTTGCGTCAGGGAAAAATTGACGTGCTTGTTGGAATCAACCTTTTGCGAGAAGGACTTGATATTCCAGAGGTTTCTCTCGTAGCTATTCTTGATGCTGATAAAGAGGGTTTCTTAAGAAACAGAAGATCTCTTATTCAGACTATGGGTAGAGCCGCAAGAAACGCTTCTGGCCAGGTCATTATGTACGCCGATAAAATCACTGATTCCATGCGTATTGCCATTGATGAAACAAAAAGGCGTCGAGAAATTCAGGAAGCGTTTAACAAAGAGCACGGTATTGTACCTAAAACCGTTAAGAAATCTATTACTGATATTGCAGGCTTTATTGCTGAAGCTTCAGAGAACATTGATAAACGCAAGCGCAAAAATGGAGAGTTCTACACCGCCTCTGATGACGAGGATTCGCTTGAAGAACAGCAAGAATCAATTCTTGAAATGCCTGCAGAATTGCTTGCAGAAGAATTGCAAAATCTTCCTCGTACAGAGGTTGAAGCAATGCTTTCTGGTATGGAAGCAGAGATGGCAGAGGCATCTGCATCTATGGATTATGAGCATGCAGCAGAACTCAGAGATCAGATTGTTGCCATTAGAAGCCAGCTTGAAGGCACTACCTCAGATGATGTTATCAAGAGGCTTAAAACTGGTGCGAGAAAGGGCAGCGCCCACGCAACTCGTAGGCGTTACAGAGGCAAACATTAAGCCCTGTTGTAGTGCTCAACTATAAGCTCGGCCATCCTAATGCCATCAGCTGCGGCGCTCATAATGCCACCTGCGTAGCCAGCGCCTTCTCCTACAGGCCATACACCTGGTGTGTTAATGCTCTGTCCTGTTTCATCGCGAGTAATTCTTACAGGAGAGCTTGATCTTGTTTCAACACCCGTAAGCACAGCATCGGGATGAGCAAAGCCATGAAGCTTTTTGTCCATAATTGGAAGGGCTTCTCGTAAGGTTTGTAGGATGTAGGGAGGCAGACAGTCTTCAAGTGAGGTCCAGGTAACACCACGCGGATACGTTGGTTTTACCGAACGCGGTCCAGTAGAAGCTTTCTTGTTTAAGAAGTCGCCTACAAGCTGAGCAGGGGCAACATAAGCTCCGCCGCCCGCTTTAAAGGCCGCTTGCTCGCAGCTGCGTTGCAGTTCAATTCCAGCAAGTACGTCGTCTCCTGGAAGATCCTCTGGATAGACGTTAGCCAAGAGACCAGAGTTAGCGTTTTGTCCAGCGCGGTCAGACAGGCTCATACCATTTGTGACTACGCCGCCCTTCTCGCTAGCTGCAGAAACAACATAGCCACCGGGACACATACAGAACGAGAAGGCACTTCTACCAGAGGGAAGGTGAACAGAAAGCTTGTAGGGTGCCGCTCCTAGTACGGGATTGGTTGCTTCAGGACCATAGAGTGATTTGTTGATTTGAGACTGAAGATGCTCAATTCGCACGCCCATGGCAAAGGTTTTTCTCTCCATAGAGATGTCCTTGTCTTTGAGCATGACATACGTGTCTCTACTTGAGTGTCCAGTTGCAAGAATCACCGTGCGAGTCTGTATGGTTTCAGGTTGAACTGAACCGTCTGGAGTGGTTCTTTCAATCTGAATTGCAGAAAGAGAGCCATCTGAGGTTCGCTCTAGGGAGGTGAGCTTTGTCCTAAACGCAACGGTTCCGCCAGCGTCTTCAATCATTTTGACAATGTTGGTCACAACGGTGGGAAGAACATCACTTCCTACGTGGGGTTTTGCGTCCCACAAAATATTTTTCTGTGCGCCCGCCTTAACAAAAGTC
This sequence comes from Atopobium sp., assembly GCA_015259155.1. GTDB lineage: Bacteria > Actinomycetota > Coriobacteriia > Coriobacteriales > Atopobiaceae > Lancefieldella. The sequence goes on from JABZGY010000009.1 coordinate 20,323, forward strand.
TCAAGAATAAAGCGATGAGAAGCGCTCTTGGTACCCGTGTTGAGTTTTCCATCAGAAAACGTACCGGCGCCTCCAAGGCCAAATTGGATGTTACTCTCAAGATCTAGCTGACCCGTTTGGTTATGATGCTCTACCGCTGCAGTTCTTCGTGCTGCGTCATCTCCGCGCTCAATAAGCAGGGGATTGAGGCCAGCTTTGGCAAGCGTAAGCGCACAGAACAAGCCTGCACATCCCGCTCCTACAACAACGGGACGATTCTCTGAAGGAGCAGGTTGCTTCGCTTTGGGAAGCGCAAAAGTATTTGGCTCAGCAAGCTTTATATGCTTTGCTGCAGGCCTACCTTGAATCTTGTTAAGAAGTTTTTGCTCCGCTGCAGGCCCACCTTTAAGGTTTACGTGGTAAGTGAGGATAAGAACAATATCATTTCTTTTACGCGCATCAATTGAGCGCTTATACAGCTCGTATGAGGTAACTTCATCCGCAGAGACTCGGAGAGTGCGAAGGAGCGCGTCAAACCCTACCTTTGATTCTTTAGCAGGATGCTTACGAAGAGGTGCAACATGAACTTTAATGTTTGATACTTCCAGCATGTTAGTTGTCCTCTTTCAGTGACGCATGGTTTTGACCAGTGCTTTTTGAGGCAGCTAGACCAGCTACCATACCGCTTTTCCACGCCCACGAGAGGTTAAATCCTCCACATTGAGCATCAATATCAAGAGCTTCTCCTGCAATAAACAGACCAGGAATGTCATGCGCTTCAAGAGTGATTGAGTCTACTTGATTGATGGAAATTCCACCAATACAGACCTGAGGGACAACTTTGGAAGACGTACCCGTAACGGTAAAGGCCATTTTGTGAGCCTTGGCAACTGTAGCTTCAACTGAGTCATGAGCACCCAGGTAAGCAGCAATTTGTGGGTCGAGAAGACCGTCAGTGGTGTGAGCTTCTACAGCTGCTGCAACTTCCTCTTCCGTAAGCTGGGGGAGAAGGTCAATCTCAAGCACATCACCAGGCAGAGCTGTGCGAGACAAGTTGAAAATCATGATGCCCGAGAGTCCGAATGATCTAAAAAGCAGCTCGCCAGATTCCTGTTTGAGCACAGCGCCGTCTCTTACAAGAGCTGCGTGTGCTCGTACGCGCTTTCCATCAAGGCTTGTTGGAGGCTGAGGAGTGCAAGTGAGCGCGCAGAGTCCTGGTCGCAGTGAGGTGGTCTGTAGCTGAAGACTTTCAGCAAGTTTGGTGGTTGTGAGTCCACCAGTAGCTAGAACTACAGACGATGCATGGACCTCATAGGTTTTCTCGCCAGCAAAGCATTCTTGGAAGGTAACGGTGAAGCCAATGTGCTGGGGTTTTACCGATGTGACTTCTCGTCCCAAAGCAAATTGGACACCAGCTTTTTGGGCTCGCTTGAGCAGCAATGATTGGATGGAGCTTGCTTGCCTGGTAAGAGGGTACATTCTACCTTCGTCTTCTGTAGCCCAAGCAAGACCGCTGGACCTAAAGAAAGCCAGGATGTCAGCAAGGAAGGTGTCCTTATCTTTGCAAACAGCCTGAACAAACTCTGGATGAGAGAAATTCTCAAAGCTCAAATCTGCATTGGTGAAGTTGCAGCGACCGCCGCCTGTTGCCAGGATAGTCCTACCGCTCTCCAGCGTTTTTTCAAAGATAACAACGCGCTTGTTGACACCAAGAGCTTCGGCAGCAGCGATGGCAGCGCAGAGTCCTGCTGCGCCACCACCAAGAATTGCAACATCAATGTGGTCTGGCACCAGAAATGCCTGAGCCTGTTTGATGCGCTGAGCTTGTGCTGCTTGTCGTTCTTTAACGCGCGTTGATTGAGCCATAGTAAGAACTACCTTTTGTGTTGTGTAAGTACTGGCTTCTAGAACTTACAGGTCAAGAACGCTTTGTGTAGCGTCAGGGACAAGGCCTTCTGGAAGCTCGGTGCTAAAGGTTCCCTTATCGGCAATCTGCGCAAAGGTTGCATCCATAGGAAGCTGTCCTAAAGGCTTGAGGTTAAATGCCGCTGCGGTCTCAGCAAGTTTTGATGGACCATAAGGCTCAATACGCTCATCACAGTGAGGGCAGGTGATATATGCCATGTTCTCAATCAAACCAAGTACAGGTACATGCATCATTTCTGCCATGCGCACTGCCTTGCCTACAACCATCTGAACAAGATCTTGTGGAGAAGAAACAATCACAACACCCTCAACAGGGAGGGACTGGAATACCGTTAGCGCAACATCGCCTGTTCCTGGAGGCATATCAATCAGCAGATAATCCAGGTCACCCCAGTTGCACTGGCTGTAGAACTGCTGGATAGCGCCAGCAACAACAGGACCTCTCCAGAGAACAGGATCAGTCTCGTTCTGAAGCACCAAGTTGGCGCTCATAATCTTGATACCGTTTGCATCCTCGATAGGAATAAGCTGCTCTTCAACGCCATAAGAGCGCTCGTCTGAGATGCCAAACATGCGAGGAATTGAAGGGCCGGTAATATCACCGTCAAGAATACCAACGCGCTTACCTGTGCGAGCAAGGTTAGTTGCAAGAATGCCGGTGACAAAAGACTTGCCAACACCACCCTTACCAGAAACAACGCCAATGACGTGCTTCACGCTTGAGTGCTGATTAAGTTCAAAGCCCGCTGGTGGCTGTGGCTCTTTCTTTTTGCCGTGAAGTGCAGCGTCAATCTCTTTACGAAGTGCCTCACGATCAATATCTACGTCTGCCATGTCTCTCCTTATGTAGCAGTTGTATGCAGTAACTACTTAATTCTACCCATAGAACTTTATGACAAACGAGATAGCTATAATCTTTTCGGCGCACTTTAGCTGAACGTAGGAGGTTCACATGATTTTCTCGTCAATTAAAAATGTATCTGAGAATGACTTTGGTCAGAAATATATGGCTTGTGCTGCGGAGTTTTTGGCAACCCACAATCTGGACGAGCTGCCTTTGGGCAAGACAGAAATTGACGGAGATAACGTTTTTGTGAACGTCATGGAGTTTGAGCCAGCTCTGCCTGGCGAGAAGGACTATGAGGCTCATAAGATTTACGCCGATATTCATGTAGTTATTTCTGGCACCGAAAGCATTGCTGTTGCCCCTCTTGAGCAGTGTGTTCTTAAGGGTGAGTTTAATGCTGACGCTGATTTTGGTGCTTATACCAATCCTGGGGAAGAGACATGGGTCACCCTGCACGCAGGTGATTTTCTGGTGACACCTCCATCTGATGCTCACAAACCAGGCTGTACGCTGGAGAAATCTGGCTCTAAGCTTAAAAAGGCCGTGATGAAGGTTCGTGTTAAATAGGGAAGCGCGCTTGCCGTGCTTTGGCAGCACTATCTTGGGTATACTAGAACATCAGTACGCACAAATTGCATCTGTGTACTGATGTTGTTTTCTATTGTTTGGCAGTAGGCGCGTCAAAAGAGATGCGCACGTCAAACTGGTTATGTGAGGAACTATGGCTTCAAGCAAAATTGCTATCCGTGGCGCACGAGAGCACAACCTGCAAGATATTGATATTGATATCCCTCGTGATCAGCTGGTAGTTATTACGGGACTTTCTGGTTCGGGCAAGTCAAGCCTTGCCTTTGACACCATTTACGCAGAGGGACAGCGCCGCTACGTTGAGTCCTTGTCCAGCTATGCCCGTCAGTTCCTGGGACAGATGGATAAGCCAGACCTTGACTCTATTGACGGTCTTTCTCCAGCGGTATCTATTGACCAGAAGACAACTTCTAGAAATCCTCGCTCTACCGTAGGTACTGTTACAGAAATCTATGATTATCTGCGTCTTTTGTATGCTCGTATGGGTACTCCTCACTGCCCTGAGTGTGGACGCGTTATTGAACGCCAGACAACAGATCAGGTTGCCGATAAAATCCTTGAGGCTGGTCAGGGACGCAGAGCCTATGTTCTGGCTCCTGTTGTTTTGGGTCGCAAGGGCGAGTACGTCAAGCTTTTTGAAGACCTGCGCAAAGAAGGATTTTCTCGCGTTCGTGTTGACGGCGTTGTACGTGAACTTGATGAAGAGATCACGCTTGGTAAAACGCTCAAGCATGATATTGAGGTTGTCGTTGACCGTATTGTTATTCGTCCTGATTCTTTGGGCCGCATTGTTGAGGGCGTTGAGCAGGCAACTAAGCTTGCCCAGGGTAAGGTAGGCATATTGCTCCTGGCCGATAAATCCAATCCAGAGTCTATGCCAGAAGAGCTCTTGCAGTATTCGCTGGCGCTTGCTTGTCCAATTCACGGTCACTCTATGGATGACCTGCAGCCTCGCGATTTCTCCTTCAACGCTCCTTACGGCGCCTGTCCTGACTGCGACGGCCTAGGAACTCGCAAAATTATTGATGCTGCGGCACTCATTGCTGATCCAAAACTGTCCGTATCAGAGGGCGTTTTTGGAAGCCTCTTTGGACACTCCAATTACTATCCTCAGATTTTGTCTGCAGTCTGCAAGCATTTTGACGTATCTGATACAACACCTTGGAATAAGCTACCCAAGAAGGTGCAAGATGCCCTTCTCGGCGGCCTTGGTTCTACAAAGATTCGCGTTGACTACAAGACGCGCGACGGTCGCAATACGCATTGGTTCACCACCTTCTCTGGCGTCAGAAAGATTCTTTTTGACAAGTACCAAGAGACCACCTCAGAAAATATGAAGACGCATCTTGAGAAGTACATTCGCGAGATGCCTTGTACAACCTGCCACGGAGCTCGCTTAAAGCCAGAAATTCTTTCTGTCACCGTTGGCGAGAAGAACATCTGGGAGGTCTGTGAACTCTCTTGCAAGGAGTCATTGGAGTTCTTTAAGCAGCTGACAATTACTGACCGTCAGAAGGTTATTGCAGGTCCTATTGTCAAAGAGATTGTGGCAAGACTTCAATTCTTGGTAAACGTTGGCTTGGATTACCTCACTCTTTCTCGCGCAGCAGCATCGCTTTCTGGTGGAGAAGCCCAGCGTATTCGCTTGGCAACTCAGATTGGTGCTGGTCTTATGGGCGTCCTGTACATTCTGGACGAGCCTTCTATTGGCCTTCACCAAAGAGACAATAACCGTCTTATTGAGACGCTTAAGCAGCTTAGAGACCGTGGTAATACCGTGCTTGTTGTTGAGCACGATGAAGACACCATTTGTGCAGCTGACTACGTTATTGACATGGGTCCTGGCGCGGGTGAGCTTGGTGGTCACGTTGTTGCTGCGGGAACTCCAGAAGAGATCATTAAAAACCCTGATTCCATCACAGGTGCTTACCTTACAGGAAAGAAGCAGATTAGACTTCCAGAGGCTCGTCGTAAGCCTGGCCGCGGAAAGATCAAGATTACGGGAGCTAGCGCTAACAACCTTAAAAACGTTTCTGCCGCTATTGAGCTGGGCACATTGACAGTAGTCACAGGTGTTTCTGGCTCTGGTAAGTCTTCTTTGGTTACCGATACCCTTGCTCCCGCGCTTACCAATGCAGTTCAGCATTCAAAGCGTGTGGTAGGAGAGTATAAAAAGCTCGAGGGCGTTGATCTTATCGACAAGGTCATTGATATTGACCAGAGCCCTATTGGTAGAACGCCTCGTTCTAACCCAGCAACCTATATTGGCCTTTGGGATGACCTGCGCGCACTGTACGCTTCCGTCCCAGAGTCTCGTGCTCGTGGCTACTCAGCTGGTCGTTTCTCGTTTAATGTCCAGGGAGGCCGCTGCGAGGCTTGTAAGGGCGACGGTCAGATTAAGATTGAGATGAACTTCCTGCCTGACGTTTATGTTCCTTGCGAGGTCTGCCACGGTAAGCGTTATAACCGCGAGACGCTAGAGATTCTCTACCACGGTAAGTCCGTCTCCGATGTGCTTGACATGACGGTTCATGAGGCGCTTGCGTTCTTTGCAAACATTCCTCGCATTAAGAACAAGCTGCAGACTCTTCACGATGTTGGTCTTGGTTACATTCACCTTGGTCAACCAGCAACCACGCTCTCTGGTGGCGAGGCACAGCGCGTCAAGCTTGCAAAAGAGCTTCACCGTCAGCAGACTGGTAAAACTCTTTATATTCTGGATGAGCCAACAACTGGTCTTCATTTTGAGGATGTAAGACAGCTTATTGTTGTGCTTGAGCGCCTTGTTGATGCGGGCAACACCGTTCTTGTCATTGAGCACAATCTGGATGTCATCAAGATGGCTGATCGCATTATTGACATGGGTCCAGAAGGTGGCGATGGCGGTGGAACCGTAGTTGTTTCTGGTACGCCAGAAAAGGTTGCGGCAACGCCAGAAAGCCACACAGGCAAGTTCCTTAAAGAGATTCTTGACCGAGATAACGCACGTCTAGCTGCAGAGAAAAAAGCTCAGAAGAAGCGTGCATAACATGGCGAGAAAAACGGCAAAGGTTCAAAAGACAAATGCCATGAGGGAGCTTGACGCTGCCAATATTGCTTACGAGTTCCAATCTTATGAGGTAGACGAAGACGTTCCTTCTGGAGAGTTGGGTACTCATATTGCAGAGATGCTTGGAGAAGATCCAGACGCTGCGTTCAAAACACTTGTCTGCGTGTCTTCAAGCGGAGAGCATGTGGTGTGCTGCATTCCTGTAGATCAAGAGCTTGATCTTAAGAAGGCAGCAGTCGCATCCGGTCAAAAGAACCTTTCCATGTTGCCTGTTAAAGAGCTTGAGGGTTTAACGGGCTATGTTCGCGGCGGCTGCACTCCCGTTGGTATGAAGAGACAGTTTCCCACTATAATTGACGAGACTGCTCAGCTTTTTGAGCTCATTCATATCTCTGGTGGAAAACGTGGACTCAGTTTGACGCTTTCTCCAGAAGATTTAGCTTCATTTGTATCGGCTACGTTTGCAGATATTGTTCGCGAGGTGCATTAGTGACATATCAGCCCAAACATATGCGACTTTCAGCAGAGTCTTCTGACGGAACCCTGTCTGAAGAAACTCTTAGCAAGGCTCTTGACCAGACCTTTGAAGAACCTCCTGTAGTTGACAACATCGTTGTCCCAGAGACGTTTCATCAACCAATTGAGGATGAAGCCTTTGAGCAGATTGTAAGTCAGAAACTCGAGGAAGTTGCTGCTGAAGAGGATAACTCTGAGGCAGATAACAGCTCTGTGTCAGACGGTAACTTCGACGCAGGTAATTCTTATAGTGGAGAGGCTTCTTCAGATGAAGAGGATGTCTCTAAGCAAAAAGACTTGAGCCGCTCCACCTCTATGATGAGCGTGCTTGTTCTGATTAGCCGTATTACGGGCTTTTTAAGAACCTGGGCTCAGGCATTTGCTATGGGCGCAACCGTTCTTGCAAGCTGCTATTCCATTGCAAACACCCTTCCTGACCAGCTCTATGAGCTTGTTGGTGCGGGAATGCTCACCACAGCTTTCTTGCCGGTATATCTTTCTATTAAGAAGAAGGTTGGACAGGATGAGGCAAATGCCTATACCTCTAACCTGCTTTCCATTGTTGTTGTCGCAACCGGACTTGTTGCGATTCTAGGCTTCTTCTTTGCCGCAGAGGTGGTGTATACACAGTCCTTCTCGGCAGGTGCTGATTTTGACCCAACGCTGGCAGTGTACTTCTTTAGGTTCTTTGTCATCGAGGTTATGCTGTATTGTTTCTCCACCATTTTCTCTGGTGTTTTGAATGCAGAGCGAGACTATCTCTGGCCAGCCGCAGCTCCTATCTTTAATAACTTTGTGACTACGGCATCGTTCTTTGCATATGCTTTCTTGGTTAACACAAACCCTGAGCTGGGCCTTCTTATTCTTGCACTGGGAAATCCCCTGGGCGTCTTAATTCAGGTTCTGATTCAGGTTCCGTCACTTAAGCGCAAGGGAATTAAGCTCTCGTGGAGAATTAACCTCAAAGACCCCGCTCTTAAAGAGACGCTTAAGATTGGCGCGCCTGCTCTGATTGTTGTGGTTGCCACGTTTGTAACTATGTCGGTTCAGACAAGCTCGCAGCTCAGCGTTTCTGCATCGGGCGCTTCAATTGCTGCATACGCTCGCCTTTGGTACACGCTGCCATATTCCATTTTGACGGTACCTATTACCACAGCCCTCTTTACGGAGCTGTCCGATAGCTGGGCAAAAGAGAATATGGACCAGTTCAAGAAGGACTTCAAGCACGGTATCAACCAGATTCTTTTCTTTACCGTGCCGTTCATGATGTACTTGATGATCTTCTCGATGCCTCTTGTTTCTATTATTGGAGCAAGCAAGTTCACTGAAGATCAGCTGCTGCTAACCCAGCAATTCTTGATTGGTCAGTCGCTTGCTTTGCCTTTGTATGGCATTGGCATGTACCTGCAAAAAGTCTGCTCTGCTATGCGTCGTATGACGCTCTACGCTGTTTCAGCAACGCTTGGCTCTGTCGTGCAGGTTTTGGTGCTGCTGGTGGGTACTTCTCACTTTGGCATGATGTTTGTAGCAACTACTTCGGCTATCTTCTACGTGGTTATTGATACCATTATGTTGATCAGCCTGCGTAAGCACCTTGGTCAGATTGGGCTCAAGTCCATGGTGTTTGCGTTTGTACGCTCAATTCTTTTTGGCCTGGCAGGATCAGCGGCAGCTCTTCTTATTATGGTGGGTCTGCGCGCAGTCATTGGCGTACCAGATGGACGAGCGCTTTACGGCGTGCTGTATTGCATCTTTGCAGGTATTCCAGCTGTTTTGGTTACCTATGGCTTGGCAATCCTCCTCAAATCACCAGAGTCTGCCATGCTTCGTTCACTGGTTTCTCGCGTAAGGTCATAGCATGGCCAGAAGCGGCGCAAAAAGCGGTAAAGATAGCTCTCAGAACAACCTTGATCCCAGCTATGTACCTTCAGGGGCGCCAGGACTTGCGCCGTCGTTTTCTTCTAAACCCTCAGATGACCTGGTATCCATTAGGGAACAGGTTGATCAGGTGCCAACTGATCCAGGCTGCTACCTCTGGAAAGATGGGTCTGGCAAGGTTATCTATGTAGGAAAAGCCAAGAACCTACGCGCTCGTATGAGGCAGTATGTCACGCTTCAAGACGACCGCGCAAAAATTCCACTGATGATGCAGGTCGTGCGCAGTTTTGACTACATTGTGGTAGAAAACGAGCACGAAGCACTGGTGTTGGAGCGCAATCTTATCGCACAGTATCGTCCGTACTTTAACGTGGACTTTAAAGACGATAAGAGCTATCCCTACATTGCTATTACTGAGTCGGATACCTTCCCAGCAATTAAATACACGCGCGAGAAACACAAGAAGGGTACGCGCTATTTTGGTCCCTACACTGATTCTTATGCCGCTCGCCAGACCATTGAGACACTCAGAAAAGTAGTGCCTATCTGCTCCGCTACGTGCGTGGAGTGGAAACGCGCCAAGCGCCTGCTGGAAAAAGACCCTGATGGCGCAGCTGTTGCTAACTTACTGCTGGCAAAGAAGGGGCGTCCTTGCTTTGATTACCACGTAGGCAAGGGCCCTGGCGTGTGCGTGGGTGCTATTGACACCGTTTCCTACGCAAAAAACGTTAGGCAGGTAGAGAACTTCCTCCGCGGAAATCGCTCCGAGATTGTCTCTGAGCTCAAAGATCAGATGCAAGAAGCTGCTGCTGACCTGGATTTTGAGAAGGCAGCTAGGCTCAAGTCCCGCCTGACTTCACTCTCTGATCTTGATGACCGCCAGCAAGTCACGTTTCCTACCTCGGTCAATATTGACCTCATTGGCATTTACCGAGAAGAAACTATCTCCGCTGCCTGCGTTTTTGTTGTGCGAGAAGGTCGTACCATCCGCTCAGTTGAGTTTATCCTAGACAAAGGCTTGGACGTTTCCGAGGAAGAGCTGGTTTCAGGCTTCCTAAAGCGCTACTACGACGAAACCGCTGACATTCCCGCAGAGGTTAACCTGCCCATCGATCTTCTCGATGCAGAGGTTTTGTCCGAGTGGCTGACGCAAAAACGAGGTCACAACTGCGTACTTCACCACCCACAACGTGGCGAGAAGTTCCGTCTTCTCCAGATGGCTTCTGCTAACGCTCGTCATGCACTGATGCGCCACATGATTCGCACGGGCTACGCCGACGACCGCACTAACCAGGCACTTCTTCAGCTTGAAAGCGCACTTGCACTTGACGCACCACCGCTGCGTATTGAGTGCTTTGATATCTCTACGCTTCACGGTAACTTTACCGTTGCGTCGATGGTGGTCTTTACTAATGGAAAGGCTGATAAAAGCCAGTATCGCCGTTTTAAGATTCGCGCTGAGCTTGATGAAGCTAACGACTTTGTTTCAATGACAGAAGTCCTGGGCAGAAGGTACAGTCCGGAGCGTATGGCAGATGAACGCTTTGGCTCACGGCCTGATTTGCTGGTAGTTGATGGAGGCAAACCTCAGCTGACCGCCGCAATCAATCAGCTTAATGAGCTGGGGCTGGATATTCCCGTCTGTGGCCTTGCTAAGTCTGATGAGGAAGTCTTTGTACCTTGGGACGACACACCAATCGTGTTGCCTACGGGGTCAGCTTCTCTGTATCTCATCAAGCAAGTCCGTGATGAGTCTCACCGTTTTGCGATTACGTTCCATCGTGAGCTCAGAGATAAGGCAATGACCGTCTCTATTCTGGACGAAATCCCTGGTGTAGGACCTAAACGCAAAAAAGACATCATACGTCACTTTGGCTCTTTTAAGCGTTTGAAAGCTGCAAGTGTTGAGGACATCTCTCAGGTAAAAGGTGTTTCTGTGAACTTAGCAGAAACTATTTATGAAGAGCTTAAAGCCTGGGAAGAATCCTCAACAGCTGTACATGAGAAGTTAGATGCAAGGGGAGGAACTCATGAGTAAAACAGCAGACGAGAAGATCTTGGCACTAGTAAATCCTGAATACATTAAGCGTATTCCGTTCTTCGTTCGTGGTCATGCAACAGGTAAGTCTTGTGAGTATATTGCTCAGAAGCATCCAGAGCTATACGCTACATTTGAGGATGAACCTAGTGCTCAACAAGTTGAAGAGATGACAAAGATTATCAACGAGCTCTTTGAGCAAAGGATGAAGAAACATAATCTCTAAAGTCCAATCATGCAATAGAATTATTTGCTTTAAGAATGACAGCTATGACGTATTAAGATGCCATTCTTATTTTTTTTCATTCAACGCTGAAATATGACCATTAACCGGCGGATGAACTGTTCAAACATACTCTCTCGGAATATCATTAGAACTACCTAGTCATTACTCTTACGTCGGTTGCTACATGCAGTTCTAATGAGGTGACAGCAGATGAAGCGTAGAAAAAGGTTTATAAAAGGTCTGTCATTATTGGTAGTTCTTGTTATTTGTGGCTTACTGATTAACAACTGGTTTTTTAAGTTGAATACTATGAGGCTACCAGAGTTAAAAAAGCAGGCAGCTCAGTATGTTGTGCAACAATATAATGCTTGTAAAAATGGTTCAAAGTCAGATTTTACTTCTGTTGATAACATTAACTTGGAAGATACAGAGATTGCTGGCCCGTTTTTGGGCGTTAGCAAAGCTGGTCCAGCAATATTGAACATAGACCTCTATTGGACAATAAGTTCTCATGGAGTTCTTATTGGAACTGTTGAGCAAGATTTAGGACTATTTGCCATTGGGTCTAATTTTGGAACTCCAAAAATGTGGATTCAAACAAGGAACGCTGGACTGCTACAAGAAATGCATAAGCAAAAATTACCGTGCTTGGTTTGGACAGTTGCAGGAACAAATGGATGGCCTCCAAGCTACCGATCAGATGGTTATTTAGGATTTTATAGCCCAGCAGATGGAAATTTTCACATCGAAAAAAGCGATGAGCAAGTATCAGAGATAATCGAATCTCATTTAGGGGAAGAACACTTGGACTTTATGGCGAACCCTGAGCGTGTTGTAGATTTAACCAAGTAATTTCAAAGCGTTTTCGCTGTTTTAAGACAAGAGTCAGTTCATTTTGGGCTGACTCTTGTTTAATCTTCACAACATATCCGTAATTTCTAAAGGCAAACGGTAGTAAATCATCGGTAAACGGTAGTTGACTTTGCTTACTACTTATGTAGTTAGTTAAATAATTTATATATTATACAAGGTAAAATAATAGTAAAGCCCGCTATCTGCGGGCCTTCTTAGCTGCTATTAAGATTTATATGTAGTAAATAATACAACAAAACACGTTTTCATATTTTGAGCAGCCAATGGGCGATATTTTTATACCGTTGGGCGAACTGTGTTCAGAGGAAATATCTTTTCTTCATATAGTTATATAGATGTAAGCCACACAAGTGGCATTGGTGCCACGTTGTGGCAAGGAGAGTTTTTAGAAAGAGGCAGAAATGAGCGAGTTTATTAACCGTCCACTTTCGCGTCGCGGCTTCCTTGGCGGAGCAACTGTTGCAGCTGGCCTTGGTCTCACCGCTTGCGGTGGCGGACAGCAGAAGGCAGCTGAAGCTCCATCTGGAAAGGAAGGCGGCGGCACAATTACTGCTGGTACCGCTTATTCAACCCAGAACTATGATCCATCTACTACTTCATCAGCACTTGCTCTTGGTGTTAACTGGCAGGTAGTTGAGGGCCTCTACGGTCTTAACTTCCACGACTACTCAACATTCAATGAGCTGGCTACTGCTGATCCTAAGAAGGTTGACGATTACACCTTTGAGATTACCCTCCGTGACGGCGCAAAGTTCTCTGATGGTAACGAGGTAAAGGCAGATGACGTTGTTGAGTCCTTCAACCGTTCCGCTGCTAAGGGTAGCGTTTACGTCCCAATGCTCTCTCCAATTGCTTCCGTAGAGAAGAAGGATGACAAGACTGTCACCGTTAAGACTACTATTGCTAACTTCTCCCTCCTCAAGGAGCGCCTGTCCATTGTTCGCGTTGTTCCAGCAAGCAGCTCCCAGGATGAGATGAAGAAGCAGCCAGTTGGTTCTGGTCCATGGATGTATGAGTCCATCTCTGACAACACTCTTGACCTTGTTCCTAACAAAAACTACAACGGCGCAACTCCTGCTAAGGACGATAAGCTCCACTATGACGTCCTTAAGGATCCAACCGCTCGTCTGACCGCACAGCAGGACGGAACCACCCTTGCTATGGAAATGGTCCCTGCAGACGCTGTAGACCAGCTCAAGGGCGCAGGCTGCACCGTTGACGCTGTTCAGGGCTTTGGTGTCCGTTTTGCAATGTTCAACCTTGGCAAGGCTCCTTGGGACAACGTTAAGGTTCGCCAGGCATGCCTCTATGCACTTGATACAGATAAGATGCTTGCAAACGCATTCTCTGGTCAGGCAGAGGTTGCTACCAGCTACCTTCCTTCTTCCTTTGCTAACTATCACAAGGCATCTACTGTCTATGCACACGATGTTGATAAGGCTAAGAAGCTCATTTCTGAGTCTGGCATCACTCCTGGTGATGTTGTTCTTCGCACCACCGATAACGAGCAGGTTAAGTCCATGGCAACTCAGGTCAAGAATGATCTTGACGCACTTGGCTTTAATGTAAGCATCGTTTCCGATACTTCTCCAGCAACCTATGCTGCAATTGACGCAGTTGACGGCTCTTGGGACATCCTGCTTGCCCCTGGCGATCCTTCCTGCTTCGGTGCAGACGTCGACCTGCTGCTCAACTGGTGGTATGGCGATAACGTCTGGATGACCAAGCGTTGCCCATGGAAGGAGTCCGCTGAGTGGACCAAGCTCCACGAGCTCATGACCAAGGCTCTTGGCCAGTCTGGTGCTGATCAGCAGTCCACTTGGAACGAGTGCTTCGACATCATCGCTGAGAACGTACCTCTGTACCCAGTTCTCTTTGCTAAGACCTTCACCGCTTCCTGGAGCGAGAAGCCAAACAGCAACGGCGTTGCTCTCAAGGGCTTCAAGGGCATCGGAACCACCGGCCTGTCCTTCATTGATGTCAACACAGTTACTGCTAGCTAATTTGTTGTCGTCACGCGCTTAGCATCTCATAGATTGGGGCCCGAGCGTTTTACTTATAACGCTCGGGCTCTTGTGCTCAAAATTTAGTCCTGAGGTGCACAAAGTCTCATCAAATTTTATTTGTACGGTTTGTTTTAAAGAGAGAGGGGGAGATAGTGAACAACCTATTACGTCTTATCGGACGCCGTCTTATTGCGCTGCCGATTATGGCTTTAGGCGTCACCTTTCTCGTATTCTTCCTAATGTCTTTCTCGCATGTTGATCCTGCATACAATGCCTTGGGAGAGTCTGCTTCTGAAGAAGCTATCCAGCAGTATCACATTGAGAATGGCCTTGATGACCCATGGCCTGTGAGATATGTACGCTATATCGGTGATGTTGCTCATGGAAACTTGGGTACCTACGGCACTTCTCACTATTCAGTTGCTGAAAGAATTTCAAAGGCTCTGCCAGTAACTATGCAGTTGACCTTTATGGGTCTCTTTATTGGCGCAATAGTTTCGTTTACGTTGGGCGTTATTGCGGCTCTCTATAGAGATCAATGGCCCGATCAAATCATCCGCGTATTCTCAATTGCCGGTCTTGCAACGCCATCATTTTGGTTGGCAGTTCTTTTGATTCTGGTCTTTGCGTCTACGCTTAAGCTGCTACCAGCCTCTGGAGCACTACCAGATCCTACGGTAAATCTTGTCGGCTACTTTGCTCGTATGATTATGCCGGCATTTGCACTTGCGGTTCCAATGTCTGGTCAGATGACCCGTATTGTTCGTACCGCAATGGTCGAGGAGCTGGATAAGGACTACGTCCGCACTGCTCGCGGCGCTGGTATTCCAGAGAGAATCGTCATCGCAAGAAACGTACTGCGCAACGCTCTTATTACCCCTGTAACCACGCTTGGTCTGAAGATTGGTTACCTCATGGGTGGCGCCGTTGTTATTGAGGTTATTTTTAACCTTCCTGGCATGGGTACCGCAATTCTTGAGGGCATCCAGGGTAACGAGGCAATGCTTGTTCAGGGTGTTGTTGTTGTCGTTGCACTGTCCTTCATCATCATCAACATTGTTGTTGATATGTTGTACATCTTGATTAACCCACGCATTAGGACGGTGTAGTGCGATGGTACAAATTAGAAAAAAACAAGTCGAGAAGCTCGAAGAAGCTGCTGCAAAGGGTTCAACCTTTGGTGGCTTTAAGAAGATGAAGACAGCTTCCAAGATTGCTCTTGTCATTCTTGTCTTTGTTGTTCTTGCTTCTGTCTTTGCAAACTTTATTGCTCCACATAACCCACTTGAGATCTTCAACGCTCGTCAGGCTCCAGGCAATGGATTTATTTTTGGTACTGACGATAAGGGCCGCGACATTCTTTCTCGTATGCTCCATGGTGGTCAGTATTCACTGGTCATTGGTTTTGGTGCTACGGGTATGGCACTTTTGTGTGGCTCAATTATTGGTGCTATTGCCGCTGTTTCTAGGAAGGCTGTCTCTGAGGTCATCATGCGTGTGCTCGACATCATCATGTCGTTCCCAGGCATTGCACTTGCAGCAGTCTTTGTTTCTATTCTTGGTAACAGCGTTCCTTCAATTATCTTTGCCATTGGCTTTATGTACACGCCACAGATTGCTCGTATTGTTCGCGCAAATATCGTAAGCGAGTACGGCGAGGATTACGTAAGGGCAACCATTGTTTCTGGTGCTCGTGCACCATGGATTCTGTGGAAGCATGTTCTTCGTAACTGCATTGCTCCAATCATGGTCTTTACCGTTACGCTTGTTGCAGACGCAATCATCTTTGAGGCATCCCTGACCTTCATTGGTGCAGGTATTGCAGAGCCAACTCCTACATGGGGTAACATCCTGGCTGATGCTCGTGCTGGCGTTCTTGCTGGTCGTTGGTGGCAGGCATTCTTCCCAGGCCTGGCCATCATGATGACCTGTCTGGCACTGAATATCCTCTCCGAGGGTCTTACTGACGCTATGGCAGCAGCACCTGGCGCTCCTGTTGATACAGAGAACTCTGACTCCAGGCGTGCAGATGACATTCTCGCATCTGATCCAGTTCGTGCGTACGCAGAGCAGGCAGAGTCCCTGGAGCGCAGGCTCAACGCACTTAAAGAAGTTGAGCTGTCCAGAACTGATAGGCGCAAGCCTGACTTTGATGTAAAGCCACTGCTCAGCGTTAAGGATCTTTGCATCAGCTTTGAGTCTCACGGAGATGTTAAGGTTGTTGACCACGTAAGCTTTGATGTTCGTCCTGGTCAGTGCATGGCACTGGTTGGCGAGTCTGGCTGCGGCAAGTCTATTACCACCAAGGTCATCATGGGTCTGACTGATCCAAAGGAAACCATCACTGGTGAGGTCCTCTACAAAGACCAAGACCTCCTGAAGCTCTCCAAAGAAGAGCATCGCAAGCTGCTTGGACACGAGCTTGCAATGGTCTATCAGGATGCTCTGTCTTCCTTGAACCCTTCCATGCTTATCTCTTCTCAGATGAAGCAACTTACTAGCAGAGGAGGTACCCGTTCTGCAGAGGAGCTTCTGGAGCTTGTAGGCTTGGATCCAAAGCGTACGCTTGAGTCTTATCCACACGAGCTTTCTGGTGGTCAGCGTCAGCGTGTTCTGATTGCTATGGCTCTTACCCGCGATCCTTCTCTGGTTATCTGCGACGAGCCAACAACCGCTCTAGACGTTACTGTTCAGAAGCAGGTTATCAAGCTCTTAAATGACCTTCAGCGTCGTCTTGGCTTCGCAATGATCTTTGTAAGCCACGACCTTGCACTTGTTGCAGAGGTTGCTTCTGAGATTACCGTTATGTACGCAGGTCAGGTTATTGAGCAGGCAGCTACTACTGAGCTTCTGACCAATCCTGTTCACGAGTACACCCGCGGTCTTCTCGGCTCTGTTCTTTCCATTGAGGAAGGCGCACAGGACGGTACCAGACTTCACCAGGTACCAGGTTCTGTTCCTTCTCCAGAAGACTTCCCAACAGGCGATAGGTTTGCTCCTCGTTCAAGCCACCCAGAATTGGGTCTTGAGGTACATCCTGTTATTAAGGAGATTCCTGGTAAGCACCATCGTTTCTCCGAGCTGCCTGATGAGTATCTGAAGGAGCATGGTCTTGTGCCTTACCTTGAGCGTTCTCAAAAGGAGGTGAGGTAAATGGCTACAACAACTGAAGAGCAGCCAATTATCTTCCTCGATGATATTTCGGTTACGTTTAAGACGCGTACTGGCTCAATCTTTAAGCCTAATAAGGTCCACGCAGTACAGAATGTTTCTCTCAAGCTTATGCCTGGTGAGACCATTGGTATTGTTGGTGAGTCTGGCTGCGGAAAGTCTACTACCGCAAATGTCATGTGTGGTCTTCAGTCACCAACGTCTGGTCATGTGTACTTCAAGGGAATGGATGTTACCAAGCGTACTCCAGAGCTTAGGAAGCAGATTGGCCGCGTTGTCTCCGTTGTCTTCCAGGACCCAGCAACTGCTCTTAACCCTCGCATGATTGTTAAAGATCAGCTTATGGATCCACTACTGGTACACAAGGTAGGAACAGAGCAGGAGCGAGAAGCCCGTATTAATGAGCTTGTTGGACTGGTTGGACTTCCACATTCAGCACTTCGCGCCCTTCCTGGTCAGCTCTCTGGTGGTCAGCGTCAGCGTGTTGCAATTGCACGTGCGCTTTCTCTGAATCCATCGGCAATCATTGCTGACGAGCCTACTTCCGCACTAGACGTTTCTGTTCGCGCGCAGATCTTGAACCTGCTTACAGACCTCAAGTCTGAGCTGGGTCTCTCGATGATTTTTATTTCGCACGATATCCAGACTGTCCGCTATGTTTCTGACCGCATCATTGTTATGAACCACGGCCAGATCATGGAAGATGGTCCTGCTAAGCAGGTCTTTGAGCATCCAACAGATCCTTACACTAAGACGCTTTTGGGTGCTGCACCATCTCTGCTTCATCCTAAACTGGGTGAGTAGCGCTTACGTTTTTGTTTGACCAGAGCGCAGCTTAGGCTGCGCTCTTTTAGCTTGTTAGGTGGAGAAATGCACCAAGAAACGCTTGAGCTTGCAGAATTGAAGGCAGCTCATGCTCTGACGCCCTATCCTCCAGATTTTGAGGCGTTTTGGAAGGCACGTATGGAGGAAGCAGATAATGCTCCTTTAAGCTGGCAGATTGTTCCTTCAACAGAGGTCACGTCAACTGCTTCAGCTCACTTTTTTGACCTAACGTTTGTGGGTATTGATGGCGCAGAAGTCTACGCAAAGTACCTGCGTCCACAGACTGCCTTAGATGTACAAACTCCGCTTGTTTTACAGTTTCATGGCTATCCAGGATCTTCTCGCAGTTGGTTTGAGCAGAGCTCATTTTTGGGCTTGGGCTGCTCGCTGATTGCGCTTGATAATCCTGGGCAGGGTGGCCGTAGTTTGGACGGAAGCTCGTACAAGAGCACTACCGTCTCTGGTCACTTGGTGCTTGGACTGGATGGACCTGTAGAGGACCTTTACTTTGTTCATCTGTATCAGAACATTCGCTTGCTCTGCAGAATTGTTAGACAGCTTGAAGGAATTGATACAGATCGCGTTTTTGTCAACGGCGCCTCGCAGGGAGGCGGTATTGGTCTTGCTACCTGCGCACTCAATCAAGAGCTGATTAATAGGGCAGCAATTCTTTATCCCTTCCTCACTGATTTTAGGTGTGTGTGGGAGCTTAATGCTGATGAGGTTGCCTACGAGGGCATCCGTTATTATTCCCGCTGGTTTGACGCAGATGGTTCTCGCGTTGATGAGGTCTTTGCAAAGCTTGCCTATATTGATTCAGCTAATTTTGCACGTCTGGTTACCTGTCCGGTGCTTTTTGGTACTGGACTTGATGATCCAGTTGTTCCGCCAGAGGCTCAGTTTGCTGCCTACAATGCTCTGACCTGCCCAAAAAGACATTTGTTGTATCCCGGCTATGCGCATGAAGAGATTGGTGATTTTGACGATAAAATCATTGATTTCTTCTGCTCAGACAAGGGAGAGCAAGCTCTTGAAAAGTTGGACTCGTCATTTCCTGCTCGAGCAGAAGGCGAGGTGAAAGCATGAGGGGTTTAACACAAAGGCTTGAAGATGCCCGTTCTTATCGCGGTGCGTGGCTTAGACCATCAAACTTTGAATCATTTTGGGAGACGTCGGTAGCGTTTGCACAAAATGCCCAGGTAGAGAGTGTGGTTGAGCTTCCGTCTGCTACCCAGGCGGCAACGTTTAAGCGCATCACATTCACCTCAACTGACCAGACGCAACTGAGCGCTCGCGTCATTCTTCCAGCGACCGCATCGGCAGCAGAGCTGACCACCGCAGAGCTACCAGCGGTGGTGCTCTTCTCCGATCTTGGTCGGGGAGTGCGTAGCTGGCTGCACCTATTGCGTTTCTCGGCGCTTGGCATGCCTGTTGTAGCCCTAGAGGCTCGACCGTGCGAAGCGTCACTCAAAGACGCTTGGAGGGGAGTGTTGACGGCAGAGGAGCTTGCTCACGCACTTATCAACCCGGATGACGCCGCATCCTCCACGCTCAAGCAGCTCATCGACGACGCGCTGGTAACCACCGCGGTTGCCTCGCGCTTCCTCGAGCGTACAACCGTCATCTGGGGAGAAGGTCTAGGCGGCTCGCAGGCATTGTTTGCAGCTGCGCTTCTGCCCAAGGAAGTGAGCGCTACTATGGCGCTGAATCCGCTCTTTGCCGACAACGCAACAACCCTGCGCTCGGTTGTCGGGTGCGGAGACACTCCGCAGTCAGATGCAGCTATCGACGCGGTTGGTCTTCTCGACAGCGCGTGCGCGGCAGAGCTGGTGTGTGTACCAGCTCTTATCGGTACGGCTCTGCTGGACCAGAGCGCGCCAACTGAAGGAACGTTTGCGCTGTACAATCGCCTGACGGGGCAGAAAGAGATGCGTGTATATCCCAAGTTTGGCCACGAGCGCATCAATCAGTTTGAGAACGAGCAAATCAACTATCTCTGCGAGGTTATATCAGGACTTTGTCATAACTAAGCGGACTATAATTACGTAGGTTCTTTGAAGTTGCTTTTGATCAATGCTTTGGTCGGCTACTTCAGTACATTGTTGTATGAAACCAGTTGGATTTTCCAACGTGTGAAAGGATAAAGCATGTCCAGTAACGTACCATTTAGCGGTGTTGTTCCACCAGTTGTAACCCCAGATACCCCAGACCATCAGCTTGATGTTGTGTCGTTTGAGCGCTCCATTAACCGTCTCATTGAGGCTGGCGTAGACGGCCTGTTCTTCCTTGGCTCTTCTGGCGAGGTTGTCTTTGCAACTGATGAGCGTCGTGATCAGATTGTTCGCGAGGCTGTCCGCATTGTTGACCACCGCGTTCCGGTCCTTGTGGGCATCATTGATACCGAGACCGAGCGCGTGCTGGAGCATGGTCGCCGTGCCCTCGCACTGGGTGCAGACGCTCTTGTAGCAACCGCTCCTTTCTACGCACTTGGTGGCCCAGCTGATATTGAGGAGCATTTCCGCATCCTTCACCAGGAGCTGGATGCACCTCTGTTTGCGTATGACATTCCTGTCTGCGTTCACACTAAACTACCTTGGAAGATGCTTGCTCGTCTAGGCGCAGAGGGTGTTCTTGCAGGCGTTAAGGACTCTTCTGGCGATGATGTCTCCTTCAGGTATCTTGTTCAGGAGAACGAGAAGAACGGTCATCCTCTCACTCTTTTGACTGGCCACGAGATTGTTGTTGACGGCGCTCTTCTCTCTGGTGCTGACGGTTCCGTTCCTGGTCTTGCTAATGTTGAGCCAGAGGGCTACGTCCGTATGTGGAAGGCAGCTCAGGAAGGTAACTGGGCAGAGGTCAAGCGTGAGCAGGACCGACTTAACGAGATCTCCCACATCTTTGATGTCACTTCAGGCGTTCAGGGCTATGGCGCTGGCGTTGGTGCATTCAAGTGCGCACTTAACCTCATGGGTATCTTTGATTCTGACCAGATGCCTCGTCCTGTTAAGCCACTTGATGGCCAGAACCGTGAGGCAATCAAGCAGGTTCTTATTGCAAACGGCCTTCTCTAAACAAGCGGGGACATCATGGACTCTAAGTTTATTTATCCAACACATGTTTGCGCCGTTGATATTGGCGGCACAAAAATCGCCTGTGGCATAGTCACTCTTAACGGCACCGACGCCCCAAACGTTCAGTCCGTAAAGAAGGTTCCTACCAATGCAAAAGAGGGTGGCAAGCAAGTTCTTGCCACCGTTCTGCAGGCAATTAGAGAGGCTCTTGCTCGCGCAGAAGAGCTGGGCCTTACTATCTCTGGCGTGGGTATTTCTTCTGCTGGTGTTGTTGACCCTCGCACCGGAGACATCACCTACGCAAATGAGCTTATGCCAGGCTGGGGCGGAACTGCCCTTGGCTCAGCAGTTACCAGTGAGTTTGGCCTTCCCTGTAGCGTCCTTAATGACGTTCATGCTCACGCTCTGGGCGAGGCTCGTCATGGCGCTGGGCACGGCAAAGATAGCGTTCTTACCGTAGCAGTTGGCACGGGCATTGGTGGCGCCTTTGTGAACCACGGCATTTTGATGCTGGGCGCTCACGACGAGGCTGGCCACATTGGTCACGTTGCAACTCCAGCAGCTGCCGGCGTTGATTGCCCTTGTGGTGGAACTTCTCACCTTGAGCCTGTTTCTGCAGGTCCTGGCATTATTCGCGAGTATGTTCGTCTTGGCGGCTCCGATACGCTTGAAGATGGCTCTGCTCTTGATGGCGCCGAGATTGACCGCAGAGCTCTTGCTGGCGAGAAGATCGCTCAGGCTGCAGAGGAGCGCTCGGGCCGCGCACTTGGTGAGGTCTTGGGCAGCATGTGCAACATGCTTGACCCTTCCATCATCATCTTGTCGGGCTCCGTTGCAGAGTGTGGCAAGTACTGGCACGAGGCACTTGAAGCTGCATTTAAGCTGCAGGCAATGCCTCCTGTTCAGGCAACACCTATTGTGAAGGGCACCCTTGGCGGAGAAGCCCCTCTTATTGGAGCTGCAGAAAACCTTGTTCTGCCTGGCTATTTAGAGACGCGTCTTTAGGCAAGAAGCGTCAAGTCACAAAAAAGCTTGCTGACTTGGCTTGCTAATCCAGCACGCCGCAAAGACACATACCTTTAACGTACGTACATTCTGGTAAGGAGAATACCGTGGCACACTCAGAGCTTGTTGAGTCACTTAAAGGAAAACTCATCGTTAGCGTCCAGGCGTATCCTGGTGAGCCTATGAGGCATCCAGAGACCATGGCTCAGATTGCCCGCGCTTGTGAGCTTGGTGGCGCCGCAGCTATTAGGTGCCAGGGCTTGTCTGATATCTCTGCCATTAAGGGAAGGGTTGAAATTCCTGTCATTGGCCTCTGGAAAGAGGGTCATGAAGGCGTCTACATTACTCCTACGCTTCGTCATGCGCGCGCTTGTATTCACGCAGGTGCAGACGTTGTTGCTTTGGATGCAACAGACCGCCCAAGGCCAGATGGTAGAACCTTTGAAGAGACCGTTGCGGCGCTCCGCGCAGAGTCTGACGTGCTGATTATGGCTGACTGCATGACTATGGATGATATCCGTCGTGCTGTTGCTGCTGGTTGTGACCTTGTTTCAACTACGCTTTCTCACAATAAGGCTGCTATTGACACTACGCTTGATGATGGCCCTGACATCGCCCTTCTTAAGCAGGCAACTACCGAGTTCCCAGGTATTGCTATTATTTGCGAGGGTCACGTCCACACGCCACAAGACGCAAAAGATGCTCTTGATGCAGGCGCTTGGGCAGTTGTTTCAGGTACTGCCATTACGCATCCAACTTCAATTACCTCTTGGTTTGCAGCAGCACTTGAGGATTAACGCTTGGAGCGGTAAGGTTTTCTCGTCACGTATTTAAGGAGCGCCTGTGAAGAAAAAC